>JAFUYA010000151.1 GCA_017477025.1 Bacteroidales bacterium
CAAGAACGGAGATATGGATGTTGTTTTTATGAAATTGGTTTTCTTTAATGCGGGAACAGTTTTTCAGGATAAGTTTTTTGTAGCCTCTCTTACCAAAACTCAATTGGCACAAGATACAAGGGATTATTCAGCACTTACTTTGGCTGATGCGATGGATTATTACGGAGTTAATTTTTCGCAGACGACTACTAATGAACGAACCATACTTAATTTTTCATTTCTCAAACAATATCAAGAAGAAGTAATGCAGTTAATCCGACAGATAATACTTTACCCGATGTTCAATCAGGATAAGTTGGATATAACAATAAACAATTCAAAACAGGATTTTCTGGCAAAAAGTCGTCAGACTTCTTTTTTAGCACACAGAGAATTTATGTCATCTCTATTCGGGAAAGATCATCCTTACGGAAAATATGCCTCTTTTTCCGATTATGACAAAGTGAAAAGAGAAGATTTGAGATCTTTCTATGAAAAGCGATACACTTTCAATCAGTGTTACATTATCCTTGCAGGGAATATTGATGAAAAGTTTATTAATACTCTGAATAATACTCTCGGAGAAAGCAATTGGAATGAAAAAACAGCAGATACTTCTTCAAAATCCGTAATTGTGAATACGGATTACGAATACAAAAAAGTTATCACACCGCTTGATACTGCTGTTCAGGCTTCAATATGTATGGGTAAAATGTTTCCGTCTATACATGAAAAGGATTACATTCCGCTTACGGTTTTGAATTGTCTGTTCGGAGGTTATTTTAATTCAAGATTGATGAGTAATATCAGAGAAGATAAAGGATTTACATACGGGATAGATTCTTTTATTGCACCTTATCGATACGGAAGTGTATTTATGATAGTTTCTGATGTAACTGCCGATAAGGATGATGCAACGTTGGAAGAAATTTATAAGGAAATCGGTCGCCTTCAAACAGAAAAAGTCAGTGATGAAGAACTTTCAACAGTAAAACATTATATGATGGGAGAGATGCTGAGAAGTAATGACGGTGTAAGTGAAATTGCCGATACATATGATATGTTTATTAGGTTTAATTTGCCGCAAAATTACAATAGTTGCTCAATGCAGACCGTTAAAAACATAACTCCCGAAGATATTATGAATTTGGCTAACAAGTATTTTTGTAGAGATAGTTTCGTTATCTCAATTAGTAAGAATACCAAATAAAGAGGATGGAATATGAAGAAGATATTTTTTATTATTTTGAGTATTGCATTGGCATTTGTATCACAGAGTCAATGTACAACGGTAAATAATGACGGTAGTGTTACCATCGTTTTCGGTGAAGTTCCCGATGCCGTTGTTGAAAGGTATGATAATGACGGTTGGATGGAAGCAGGGCGATTGCAAAACGGAGAATATACAGACAAAAACGTTAATGGAGGACAAAAAAATATTCTTTACCGTATTGTGTCCGAAGATTCTGACAAACCGTTTTCTACTTTGCTTTGTACTGCGAACGTTAATTCCGATGATAATTCAAAGGTAGATATTGTTTGGACATGGCTTTATGGTACTCTTACTGAAGAAGTTGAGTTTTCCGAATTTAAAATCTACAGAAAGACTGTTGATGATGATGATTTTGTATTTCTTGTTTCTCTTGCTTCAAATCAAGTCTCTTATGTTGATCAAAGGGTGAATGATTGCGAGATTCAATACAAAATAGAGGGAGTAAAAAATGATTGCTCCTCATGGAGTAATATCGGAGTTACTTCCAAAGAAGACAATGACGGACCTTTAACTCCCGTATTGCATAGTATAGATGTTGATTTGCAAACGCAGAATATACTTATCAATTGGGATAAGTCTTTAAGCGATGATGTCAGGGGCTATGTTGTATGTAAACTTAACTACAACGGCATACGTCAGCCTTTGGATACACTTTACGGAGAAAATAACACGACCTATATATGTTATAAATGCAATGTTACCGATACCAACAGAATAACCGTATTTGCATTTGATTATTGCAGGAATACATCGCCCCTTTCCGAAACCTACAACAATATTGTCTTGAAAGTGGACAGAGAAGATTGCAATGAACCTTTACATTTGTCTTGGAATACGCCTGACGATGCGGCAGGATTGAAAAATTATGATATTTATATGTCTGACGGAAATAACGGGCAGTATGAAAAAATTGGCGGAACCACGCAATTATCTTATGACGTGTCTTTAGAGCAGACGAGTAACAAAGTTTCTTTTTACGTTGTTTATAATGACGGGAAATCCAATACTGTAACCGTGAATATTTCCGGAACGGATACTTTGGATTTTGTATATTTGGAGGGAGTAAGTATAACGGAAGATAATTTTCATGCCGATATCTATGCTTTTGTAGATGCAGGTAAGAAAGTTAAAGGATATAAATTATACCGTAAAATTGATAACGAGCCGTTTGAAATAGTAAAGGATATTGATTTTACAGGAAAAAGTTATCTGAAATTTACCGATGAGTTACCGTTGTCGGCAAACGAGCATGATTATACATATTATTTGGCGGCTACTGACTTATGCGGCGGTAATTATACTTATTCCAATCAACTTACAGCCATGCGTTTGGAAGTAGATGCCTCCAACAGTTCGCGTATCAAGTTATCCTGGAATCCTTTTAAGCCTGTTAATTGGAATGTTGAAGGATATGAAGTATATCGTTTTGCAGAAAAAGATTTTGAAAATGCCGAGTATATAGGTAAAACCTTTGCAAACTCATATACTGACGATGTTGAGAACATTGTTTCTTCAACTGACAGAACTTATTACTATGTTAAGGCGGTTACTTCCACTTCTGACAATACCGATATAAATGCATTCGGGATTAATTCTTCAAACAATTACGCTAAATTTGAAAGTATCTTATTCGTACCTAATGCTTTTGCCCCTAAAGACGGAGTTCATGATAATATAAGAACATTTAAGCCTGCTTGTCATTTTGTTCGTTCAGGCACTTATTCGTTTAAGGTATTCAGCAGGGCAGGAGAGGTGCTGTTTGAGACAAATGATCCAGATAAAGGCTGGGACGGGAAGTATAAAGGCGAATATTGTCCGGTTGGAACTTATGTTTATAAGATTTCATTCATAGATTCCGACGGTATGGAGCAGAATAAAGGAGGTGCATTCTTACTTTATGATTAAAATGTACAATATAAAGACGATATTTTCACCCGCCCTCTATTCTTTTGTAAAACACGAGGAAAATTTTGCTTGTATTGTAGTTGATGTGTTACGTGCAACTACTACGATGTGTACCATTATTCAGCACGGCGGGCAGATTATTCCCGTTGCATCGCTTGACACAGCAAGAGAGTATAAAGAGAGGGGATTTTTGGTGGCAGGTGAGAGAATAGAAAAAAAGATTGATTTTGCCGATTACGGCAACAGTGCGTTGAACTTTATAAACGCAGATATAAAAGGCAAAACTATTGTTCATACTACCACAAACGGGACGCAGGCTATAGAATTGGCGAAGTCATCTTCCGCAAAAGAAATCCTGATAGGTGCATTCAGTAATCTAAATAGCCTTGGGGAGTATTTGAAAACATCGGAAATGAACGTAGAAATCCTGTGTTCCGGGTGGAAAAATACATTTTGTTTGGAGGATTCTTTATTTGCAGGTGCATTAGCGGAACTTTTGCTACAGGAAACCGATAATCACGGCAATAACATCTTTGAATGTAAGGACGATGCTACTTTTGCTGCAATTGATTTATGGGATAAGGCAAAAAAAGACTTACAAGGTTATTTGGAGAAAGCCTCTCATATTCACAGATTGAGAAAAGCACATTTTGATGACGTATTTGATTATACTTTTACCTTGAATACCTGCCGTAGTGTGCCTGTTCTAAAAGAAAATCAATTGGTTAATGCAGTAGATTAAATACACTGATATTCATATTGTTAGTTTTATATAACCTGTTTCGGAGGATTTGTACTTAGAGTTTGTAAATCTTCCGAATTTTTTTTGTACTGTGTTGCAGTTGTCATATTACAATATGTCAATTGCATTATTCATTGTTGTAAAATCACTGATTATTTCAGACATTAATGAAAAAAAACTCTGAAATCATTAAGAAAGTTTTTGTTTTGGACGGTTCAAAAAAAATTTCAGACGGTCTAAAACTATATTTCGGACGGTCTAAAATATAGTTTTAAACCGTCCTGACAAAAATCTCTTTAATGATTTCAAAAATTTTCTTAAACATTCCGAAAGTTTTTTTAATGATTTCATAATTGTTTGCATTGTTTATTGAAAGTATTGCACATCATGGTGCGGTTGTCACACAATATACTTCGGATATTATTATCCGACAAAGAGCATTGTATGAAAACAAAAGAATGAAGTTTGATTTATCAAACACAGAAACTATTCTTTGTAGAAAGGATGATAATTTTGTAGAGTTTTTTTCAAATCTTCGGTCTTCAAGTTGATATAAATTTCCGTTGAACGCACACTTGCATGACCCATCATTTCTTTAACGGCAATCAAACTTGCTCCCGAGCGTATCAATTCGGTTGCAAAACTGTGTCTTAATATATGAGGGTGTATTTTCTTTGTAATTCTTGCCGCAATTGCCGTTTCGTTCAACATTTTGTTTACAAATTGACGTGTCATTTTCTCACCGCGTTTGTAGGAAAGAAAAACATAATCTTTGTATTTGGGTTTGATAGGGCGGGAATTACGGTATTTGTTGATATAAACAAGCAAATCATCCAGAACTTTTTTGGCAATGGGAATAAATCTTTCCTTATCGCCTTTGCCTATAATATCAAGATATTCTTCTTTAATGTTGATATTTTCCAATTTTAAGTTGATAAACTCGCTTACACGCAAACCGGTTGCGTATAATAACTCAATGGTCAGACGGTTTCTGAATCCTATGAAATCATTTGACTTAATGGAGTCCATCATTGCGAATACTTCATTGTTTTCTAATATATCGGGTAAATTTTGTTCAAGTTTCGGGGTTTCGATTAGTTGTGATACATCACGTTCTATAATATCCGATAATATCAAAAACTTGAAAAATGCCCTTATAGATTGAATATTTCTGAGCAATGATGCAGATTTCATAATCTTTTCTTCCTCATTGCGATCCTTGAATTTAACTACCGAATCCAAAAATACGTTGATATGCTCCAAAGTTATATCTTTTAGCGACACATCGGGATAAGATGCTGACGTAAA
>JAFUYA010000152.1 GCA_017477025.1 Bacteroidales bacterium
AACCAGCAGTCTTTGGATAAATTTGAAAGTGCTGTAAAGCCGGGCGGTCTTCTTATCTATGACCCTAACGGAATTACGAAAGCACCAACAAGAAAAGATATCAACGTATATAAGATTCCTGCAACGGAAAAGAGTGCAGAGATGGGAATGGCTAAAGTTTTCAACATGATGGTATTGGGTGGATTCCTAAAAATCAAACCTGTTGTAACTGAACAATACATTGAAGAAGGTTTGAAACATTCATTACCTGAACGTCATCACAAACTTATCCCGACTAACCTTGACGCAGTTGCAAAAGGAAAAGAGTTGATCGAAGGTGTAAACGTACTTTAATCAAAATAACTCAATAAAGTACAAATAAATAAGTCCGTTACTTAATTGTAGCGGACTTATTTTTATATTTCTCAGATACTCGTACAGACCTGTCAAATGTTTTACCGTTCCATTTATAATAATCATATTTCAATTGATGAGTAGAATCTTTGCTAAGTTTTGGACATACAGACCACTCAATTGGAATATAATAACTTGAATCCTCTTCATCGTAATAACAACAAGTAATTTCTCTGAAATGTGCACAATAGTCATTTGTCAGATAATATGTTCTTTTGTTCTCCTTATTCGGAAATACATATTCATATTGTAATGAATCAGATATAGAAACTGCAATTATAGATGATTTAAACAGATATCCGCATGATAGAGTTTGATAATACGGATTTAATCGCTCTGCAACATATATTGTTTTATCGTTGTTTTTTAATATTCTTATATTATTTATATTATAGTATAAATACCCTAAACGATGACAAATACTGTCAGAATCATTTATATATTGAGTATAAAGAATGACATCTACATCAGTTATCCGTGTCCAAGGTGTATGAATTGCATAACACTTCAACTTTCCATCATCAGATATTATTATCTTTATATTATCATCATATTCGTTACAATACTTCTTCAAGAACCTATCAAACGGATATTCCATTGTCTGTTTAGGATATTTATTAAGAATTGCAAAAAATAATTCATAATTATCAATAGTTCCTTTACATTGCCCATCTTGTACTGTTTTTAAATTTTTAAGTAACCAAGATTCGGCATCATACATATTCGTAAAATTTGGGATTTTTGCTTCAGCCTCTTTAACGTCTTTTATTAACGTTGTTGCCCTATCTGTCGCAATAAATTCATCGAATAAATAATCCCAATCATTATATACACTTTCATCTTCTATGCTTCCATACATGGAACTTCTATAAGACGTTGTGTCAATAGTAGATTTTGGAGTATAATCTGTATTAGATATATTCTGCTCTCTACGAACTTGTTTATTCTCTTTCTTCCCACAAGCACAAAAGCAAATAACTACTACCGTCATTACAAGTATAATTCTAATATATTTCATTGTTTATTAGTTTTATCATTATAAAAGCTCTTTTCTTGTGCAAAATTACGAAATAAAATTCATTTGCAACATTGCATTAACTTCTATTTAATAGATTGTTTTGATTGACTTAAAGAAATATTAAACATTTTACTTATAAGTGAAATATTTATTGTAATTTTGCGTTATAAAATAAATAAAAATAGTTGATATTATGGCAAAATCAGAATTAGTATTGATGGAAGATGCAAAGAACTGCACTTTATATACTATTCAGTTTTTATCTGCAGATGAAACTGAGTTTGAAAAATTTTATAAAAAGTTTGTAGATTCTAAAGAATTTAATGCAGACTTGATGCGTATTGTAAGTTTTATAGATAGAATTGCAGATTTTGGAGCATTGGAACGTTTCTTTAGACCAGAGGGTAAAATAAATGATAATGTAGTTGCTTTGCCTGTTGTATCTTCTAAATTAAGATTGTATTGTTTGCGTCTTTCAGATAAGATATTGATAATAGGTAATGGTGGAAATAAAAAAGTTGGAAAATATCAGGAAGATAAAGAACTAAATGGATATGTTGTAACACTACAAAAGTTTGATAAATTGATAAAGGAGGGGATAAAAAGTGGTGCAATAGAGGTAACGGAAAATAAAATAATAACAAATAAAATCTTTGAAATATGAAATCTATTGAAAATACATATAAAAAGATTGTTGATAGTGTGCCTGATAGTATAAATCAAGAAGTTGAATGGGAAATTGCAGTATCGAACAAAATTGCAGTCTTGATGCAAAGTAAAGGTTTGAGCAAAAAAGAGTTTGCAGAGCAGATGGGAAAAAATCCAAGTGAGATTACGAAATGGTTAAGTGGTCAGCATAATTTTACCTTGAGAACTATTGCTGAAATTTCAGCCTTTTTCAAAAGTCCCATGCTTAAGATATAATATAACAAATCATTACCTTGTTGCAGTCAATCAATGACAGATTGGGTATTCTTATCTCAATTCAAAGCAACAATAACTCAACTCTGCTGTAACAAAAAGATAAAGTACTAAACAAAAACAGACTACTACTTTTATGCAGTAGTCTGTTTTATTTCTGTAATATAGTAATACCTATTTTATGACAAATGTATTGGCAATTGAGCCAATTAAAGACAGATTTTTCCTCTCAAATATTCTGTCATTACCAAAAAATATCAACACATATCTACGAGCATTTTTTACAAATCTAAATTGTACAGTATAAGAGATAACGTCTTCTTCAATAAGATAAGTGTTAAAAGATAATATACACCCTTGTTCGCCAATCTTAATTACAGATACAGTGTCTTGTTCTGATTTTATTTTATTAAATAATTCTAAAAATGACATTTCCTCATTTCGAACATCTATTTTTAGAACTCCTATTGCCCCGCTTGTGTCGAGAGGATTGCATAAAGCCAGATG
>JAFUYA010000004.1 GCA_017477025.1 Bacteroidales bacterium
TACAACCAAATAAATATCCTGTTGTATGAGTTTGGTTGTATATCCGTTAAAGTTCAAAGTTTAAGTACGATTCATCAATTTCTTGCTGGGTGATTCCTATGTATCTTAGAGTTATCGCAGGCGCAGAATGTTGGAATATCTTTTGCAAGAGGGCAATGTTATTGTATTGTTTGTAAAAATACAATCCAAAATTTTTCCTCATACTATGACAACCAACATTTACTGTAATGCCAACCTCATTGCAAGCCGCATTGATAATCCTGTAAACCTGACTCCTGTCAAGCCGATGATGCTTTTTACCCACAAATAATGGATTATCTCCCGTAACCGAATAAGTTTTTGCACGTTCTACAAGATATTTTTTAATCAACTTTTGCAACTTGTTATTCAACGGAAACCGTTTATATTTGCCAGTTTTCTTCTCTCTGACTTCAACATAAGATTTTCCTTCGACATCTTCAACATTCAACCCTAAAATATCACTAATCCTTAACCCCGTGTTGCATCCAAATACCCAAATGAGTTGATTTCGCAGACTTTGTTTTGCCAAATATTTCTCTACTTCCTCTACTAACTTTTTGTCCTTAATCGGTTCCACCAAATTTTTCATCTTTTATCCCTCTTTTTCTTCCATAGCTTGCCCTATCCGATGCAGGGCAAGCTGTTACACTATCTAATTTGCACAACTTATGCACCATATTTGAGTTTTTTATTTTAATTAAAAAATTCGTGCAAAACTTTCAAATGCAACTTGCAGGATGCAAGTAATTTTGTTACTATTTAGATACAACCTATTCTGACGTAATGGGTAAGTATAATATTAGTGTTGGTATATAAAAGGAAACAGTTGTGGAAAAAAGATTTTTAGAATCAATTTTAGATAAAATTGAGGTTGAATATCCTAGTCAAATAGCAAAACGCTGGACTAGAAATTCTCGTTGGTCTGATGTGTTATTACAAATGGATGATAATAAAATTAATGATTTCGCAGGTAAAATTATAAGCTATATTGAAGAATGTCAAGAAAATTACAAACCAAAATCGCTTCCTGCTGATTCAGAGAGATTAAAAGATAAGAAATATATTAGCAGGCGAAGTTACATAACTTTAACCTTTAATAAAAATAATAAAGATTTATTAATAGATAGTAATGAAGTTTTTATTGAAAGATTTTTTTCTTTTCTCTCTAATATAAATCAACCAACATTTTCAATATGTTGGAATCAATATCAAGTAGGTAAATATTACAAAGAAGCTATTGATATAAGAATGAAATATAATGAAAAATATAATTTAGTGGAACTAAAAGCTTTAAATACTAAAGGAAGTGCTGATAATCCTTTATTTGCCATTATTGAAAGTGTAAAGAATTATTATTTGTACCCTCAGCATGATAATATAAATAAACTTATTGTATTAGCAACAAAAGATTATTGGAATAAGTATGTATATAATGAAGATATTTACATAAAAATATTAAAGATAATAAGGGAAATTCATAAAAATAATCCTAGTATCAACATAAATCTTATGTATATCAATTGCACAAAAAATGATTTAAACAATTTTTTAACAATATTCAAGACGAAAGTTAATGAAAAAGATTTTGCACAAGAAACAACTTCTAAAATTCATGATAGATGTCAATATACTAACTTTTGTAATTATAAATTAGAAATAATTTATGAATGGCTGAAAAAAGATTTCAAATTAAATGAACTCTTTAAAATTGATAATTATATATTTGAAGGGAATTAATATGCAACTAATCATCCACCGAGGTACACATGAAATTGGCGGGAGTTGTGTTGAAATTAGGGATAAAAACACAAGACTTCTATTGGATTTAGGCTTGCCATTAAACGATACCGAAAATATTAAATTAAATATCAATGGCTTGTATAAAAATGATAAATCTGAAATTAACGGAATTTTTATTACCCATTCACACCCTGACCATTATGGTTTGTTAGCTTCTGTAAATCCTGAAATTACTATTTATACAAGCAAAATAACTGCAAATATTATTCAAAATGTTTCAAAAATTAAAGGCGAGGATAATTATTCAGACTTGAATTTGAATATAATTGAAAAGCCCGTAAATATCGGAGATTTTACGATTATCCCACGTAATGTAGATCATAGTGCTGCAGGTAGTCTTGCGTATGAGATTATTCATAACGACAAAAAGATTTTATACACAGGAGATTTGCGTTTTCATGGGCGAACCTCATATTTGAGCAAAAATCTTGCTAAAATAACAGATGTAGATTATTTGATTATGGAAGGTTCAACACTCGATAGACCTGACCAAAAGATAAAAACAGAGGATAATGTTTTTGATGAAATGGCTAATGTTTTTACAACAAACAAACTTTGTTTTGTGAGTTTTTCTTCCCAAAATTTAGACAGATTTATTTCAGTTTACAAAGCGTGTTTAAAAACTAAAAAGACACTTGTAATTGACCCTTATACTTGTTTTATTTTGGAAAATTTTAAGGAAATAAGCAAAAACATTCCTCAATGGAATTGGAATAATATAAGAGTTTATTTTGGCGGGGGTAAACATACAGAAAATTTGGCAGACTGCGGAAACCTTTTTACTTACAAAAGTAAAAAAATCTCGGCTGAAGAAATTTTATCTTATCCTGAAAAATATGTTGTAAAAACTGCAAAAGCCATTTGCGATAAAATTTTAAGTCTTTATGACGTTTCAAAAATCGAGTACATTTATTCTATGTGGAGCGGGTATTTGGATAATTCGTCTTATCTCGATATTTTAAAACCGCAAATCAGACATATTCACACATCAGGTCATGCGTATATTAGGGATTTACAGGAATTTGTGCAAAAAATTGAGCCAAAAGTTATTATTCCGATACATACGCAATTGCCCGAAAAATACACAGAGCTTTATAATGCAGAAATAAAAATTTTAAAAGACGGTGAAATTTTGAACTTGTAAAAACTAATTCCTTTTGCTATTATTTATATGTCCTAATTTGACAGGGTTATATTTTATAGTGGGGTTATGAAGATGGCAGAAGATCAAGCAAGATATCCGAAGTTGGGCAAGATTTTGAACCTGATTATCAAGATGCAGTCAAGATATTCTGGAATTACGCTCAACGATATTCAAGAAGAATTAGAGGTTTCAAGACGCTCAGCAGAACGTCTGCGAGATGTCCTTATTTGGGAAATTCCACAGATTGAAGAACTCCAAACCTCAGGCAGGGAAAAACATTGGGGATTTTCACGTTCAAGCCACTTGAAAGAAATTATTTCGTTTTCAAAAGATGAAATTGCAGAGCTTGAGGGGATAAAAAACGGATTGCAACTTGATAACAAAAAAGATGTGCTTGATGGTATAATTGAAAAGCTCAAAGCCTTATCTAAAAAGAATTCGGGCGAAATTGAAGATGCTATTGAAATTCTCTTAAAGACCGAAGGTTCTGCCGTAACCCAAAAGCCAAGCTATAAAGTTGATGTTGGAGTTTTAGACACAATAAGGCAGGCTATAAAAGAAAATTTACGAATCAAATGTAAATATGACGGCAGGGATAAAATCCTTTCTCCCTACGGGATTGTTTATGGTTCAAATGTTTATCTAATCGGGGTTGAGGGCGACAAACCCGATCCGTATGTTTACCGTATGCATAGATTGGCTGAAGTTGAACTAACAGACCAAACCTTTGATAAAGGTGATTTTGACATAAAAGAGTACGCAAACCGCTCATTTGGGGTTTATCAAAATGAGATAATGAAGGTGGAATTGCGATTCTCGGCAGATGTGGCAGAAGATGTTTTAAACTACAATTTCCACCCAACACAAAAAGTTAAAAAGAATGAAGATGGAATGGTAACGGTAAAATTCAAGGCATCAGGCGAACTTGAAATTTTGTGGCACCTTTTCCGCTGGGGCGATAACGTACAAATAATTTCTCCAAAGATCCTAAAAAAAGAATATATCGAAATGTTAGAGAATGTGCTGGAAACGCAGAAGGGGTAAGAGCAAATGGTAAAAAGGCTTTCAGATGATAAAATTAAAATTATAATAAGTAAATATAAAGAATTAAAAAGTAATAATAAACTTTATAGTCAAGATTATGAATTGGTTGAAATAAGGAAATCATTTCAAGAAAAATTTGGTATTGACGTTTTAAAATCGAAAAATGATAACGAATTACTTGAATTTTTGTTTTTTAATACTGGGAATAGGAATTCTGCAGCCTATTATATGGAATATAAAATGGCAACAAAAGCAAAATGGTTTTTTGGTCCATATGGAATAAATGAAGCACCAATTAGGAAGGTTAAAACAGGGGAATGGAAAAAAGGCAATGAGAATATTAATCAGAATGAAGCATTAAGCATTGCCATAAAAATTAAAGAAGAACTTATAAACGTTTCTAAAATAATCCAAGATATAAAATATAGGAAAATAGAATATTCGGTACTTACTGATGCATTTAAAAAACTTCAAAATGATGTAGTACTATCTAAATCATACAATTATTGTAGATATTATTTGTTCAATTTATATCCAGATATATTGTCATCTGTAATAAATATTAAAAATCCTATAAATATTCCTATTATTAAAAAAACAAAAGACTATTTAGAGATTCCACAAGATAGTCAAGAAGAACCTCTTGTAGCAGAAGAACAAATATTTTATAATTTCAAAGAATTTTCGGTAGATGATATTTTTCACGTTATCGAAAATATATTAGATGAAAATGATTGGTTTCCACAAGACTATAATCCAAATATTTCTGTAAATGAGTGGTACGAGTTAATTAATAATAAAGAAATTTTTGATATTAACTCACTAAAATTGATAAAAAGATTATATGATATTGGTGGTGTTGCAACTTGTAAACAACTATCAGAAAAATATGGTTGGCAACCACAATCGTATAATAGTTTTGCTGTCCATTTGGCTAAAAGAATACATAAAAAAACAAATTGTAATGTGTTAATGAAAAATAATGATAATGCTAAATGGTGGACGATTTTATTTCTTGGTAAGTACACTGATAATAAAGAAGAAGGGGTGTATGTTTGGAAATTAAGACAAGAATTGAAACAAGCTATTGAGAAAGTAGATTTATCATCTATTCCATTAATGGAAGATAAAAATTTAGAATTAAATTATTGGTGGATTAATGCAAGTCCTGAATTATTTGAATTCAGCAAAATGAAAGAAAATCAAGAAGAATTTTATACTTTTGTAAATGGCAAGGGAAATAAAAGACAAATTCCTAGAAATTTTGCAGATGCAAAAGTTGGTGATAAATTTATTGGATATGATGCAACACCCATAGCAAGCATCGTGGCTCTTGGTGAAATTACGAAACGCGATAATAATGCTTTATATTTTAAAAAAATAAAATCTTTAGAAAATCCTATTTCTGATTCGACTATTAAAAAGTACGAAGCACTTTCAAAAATGGAAAGAAATTCTAATACGCAAAAAAATAGGCAAGGCAGTTTATTTAAACTATCAAAACAAGAATATGATTTTATTATGAAATTAATCGATGCAAGTAATTCAAATGGAGATGCTAAAATGAAACAACCTTTAAATCAAATACTATACGGACCTCCAGGAACAGGCAAAACTTATAACACTATTATCAAAGCAATGGAAATTATTAAACCTGATATAATAAAATGGAAAGATAGAAATGACCATTCAAAAGGTATCAATGACTACGACGTTCTAAAAGAGGAGTTTAATTATTACAAAAGTCAAGGACAAATTGAATTTGTAACATTCCATCAGTCATATTCATATGAAGAATTTGTTGAAGGAATAAAACCATATATTCCTAAGTGGGGTGAAAATAATGCCCAAGATATTAAATATATTGGTAATGATGGCATATTTAAAAAAATGTGTTTAAACTCTAAAGGGACAGTCAAAAATAATTTCGATGAAGTTTATGAAAAATTTGTAAATGATGTTAATGAATATTGTGACGAAAATGATGCACCTTTCATACTCAAAACATCAAAAGATAAAGATTTTGGGATAAGAATTAATGGGAATAATAATTTAACTTTATATATGGGAAAATCACTACAACCTAATGGAACTCTAACAAAAGAAAATTTAGAAGCAGTTTCTGATTGGCATTATTATGCTAGACCTATAATAAATTATTTCGAAAGCCATTATAATTATAGTGAATCTTTTGTTTATAATAATTCACCTAAAGTTCTTATCATTGACGAAATCAACAGGGGTAATATTTCAAAGATTTTTGGAGAATTGATTACCCTTATTGAAGATGACAAACGTGAGAATATAACAGTTACTTTACCATATTCTCAAAAACAGTTTACTGTTCCGAAAAATCTTTATATAATTGGAACAATGAATACGGCAGACAGATCTATTGCAAGTGTTGATATTGCACTACGCAGAAGGTTTCGGTTTGTTGAAATGATGCCAAAACCAGAACTTTTGATAGACAAAAATGATAATTATGAAATCACTGTAAGAAATAGTAAAAATGATAAAACTGAGTTATATAAAATTAACTTGCAAGTATTATTAAAAACTTTAAATGAACGTATTTCATATCTTCTCGACCCTGATCATCAAATTGGGCATAGTTATTTCTTGAACTTACTTAAAGATGAAAATGGAAACAAAAAAGATTATATTTTAGAATCTGATTTAAAAGATGTATTCAAATACGAGATTTTACCTTTATTAAATGAATATTTCTACGATGATTGGGATAAATTGAGAGATGTATTGATAAGAGCAGATTATAAAGAACTTGGTCTTTCGGATAAGGATAATAGAGATATATACAAATATTCTTTAATTAAAAAAAGTAAAAAACAAACATTATTCTGCTCGTCAGTTGAAGAAACTTATGAATTTAATCATAGTTTGTTTGATAATACTGAAGATGATAAGGATATCTTTAAAATTGCGATTGCTTTAATTGGAAAAGATATTATTGAAAATGGTGATAATGAATTAAAAAATCAGTTTAAATCCGTTCCTGCAAGTGAAACCAATGTTTCTGAGGAGGTATCTAGCAATATATAATGATAAATTCCCTGCAAAAATGTGAATATTGTTATAAAGAGCCAATAGATAAAGAAATGCTTTGTATTGAAACAGATGAGGAATACAAAGTATTTCTTGACGGACTAGAAGATTATTTAAAAAAGCAAAATTTATCTAATGCCCTATTGTTTACGAAAGATGGAATTGTAACACAAAACTATGTCGGAGTTATTAAGTATAAAAACTTTCAGCTTGATATTTTGCCAAAACTTTTGAGCAAAAGCGAAAACATTAAAGACAATGGACAATATATAGTAAAAAATCTTATATATATGATTTCTCTAACTCAGAAATTAGATATAAAAATGACAGAACACGCAGATATTAACCACTGCGAAAACCCATTTTTGGAAGTTTTAATCAGAGAATATGCAACATCCTTATTTGAATGTATAAAACGTCTGACACCAAGAAATTACATTAGAGAAGAGGATAATCTGAATTACCTTAAGGGGAAATTGAAGTTTACGGAAAATATCCGTTATAACTGTACAAATCAGGCAAAATTCTATTGTGAATATGATGAATTTTCTGAAAATAACAAGCTTAATCAGTTGTTTTTATTCGTTTCAAAATGCTTGTTTAATATTTCAAGTAGCAGCGAAAACAGAAAAATTCTTTCATTTATAATGAATTATTTTTGCGATTTGCCACTTGTCAGATATGATAAATATAAGGCTGATAAAATTATTCTTACCCGTAATCAACAATTATTTTCACACCCGTTTATGATCGCAAAAATGTTTTTGGAAAATATTTCTGTTGATATTTCTAAAAATTCCATCGAAAATATAACTCTTTTATGGGATATGAATTTGTTATTTGAAGAATTTGTGTATGAAGTTATAAAACGTCATGTTATAGGTTATACTCCACACTATCAAAAAAATAAAAAACTTTTAAGAAATGTAGATAACTTAAAAGAATATGGAAATACATTTGTGGATGTCTATTTACAAAAAAATGATAACGAAGACAAGATTATTCTTGATACAAAATATAAAATCAATTCAGGAGGGAACAGTGAGTTTTTAAACAGTGATATATATCAGGTTTGTACATATTGTTTATTACACAATACAGATAAAGCTATTTTATTCTATCCTGCGGATATAGATTTTAGGTCAAACAAAGATATTAAGGATAAATATTTTGTTGTACCGAAAATTCCAAAATTTGAGTTGAATTCAGATAATTCGGATATTTTAATACACAGGATTATGATACAACTAAATCAGGATTTAACAAAAATCTCAGATCATATAAATGAATTTACGGAAATATTACATAACCATGTCCTAAATTGACATAGTGGCATGCTAATATAAAATTATCGGCGGGTGGTTCGCCCGACCATGAATAACTACAAAGGCGAAACTGATTTCTCCCTTCGGTCGAAATCGTTTTCCCCTTTCAAAAACCGACCTTTACAGGTCGGCTTTTTTGATTTTATGATATTTATCTTTGCCAATTTGCAAATGGATAACAGAATGAGTCGCCATTTGTATTGGGAAATTCTTTACTATGTAAAACTAGCAATTTTTGCTCAATTTCTCTAGAATTACTTGTTTCACACCAGTATAAGTCTAATTTATCATTCCAATTCTTGATTTGCCAAAGAGCTTTTCCTCCATCATGATTTTGCGTTTTCCCTATAGAATATCTTAATAATAGTCTTATTCTTCCTCTCAACCCATCTTTAGAGTTTGCTTTTCCTATATAAAGAATATTTCTATGGCAAGTTAATAATTTTTGTTTTAAATCATCTATAGTATATAATTTTTTACATTTGGTTGCTGTCGTTGTTTCTGATACTTCTATATTTTGTTCATTCTTGTTCAAACATACAATGTAAATTCCTTCAGTTTTAGGAATTGAATTTATACTTTCTGATATTTTTTCATAATTGATTTTACTTAGTGAAATAATATTCTTTTTATATTTACTGACTTCAACTTCAAAACTCATAATGACCTTCTTCATGATTCCACGTTTAATATTTTAGCATACTTCATCAACTTATTATAACTCTTTTCATCAACTTGTTTTGCGTAGGCGAGGTAGCCTTTGAGTTTAGCGAGGGATTTTTCATCCCAAGTTCGGTATTTTAGGTCAATTTCTTTTGCTCCGCTGGATTTGAAAACCGAATAACTATGCAACATTGCACGCAGTTCTCGCCTCAAACCCTTTGGCAAACGAACATCTTTGTTATTCACAACAACACCCAAAACATTTTGCTGTTTGTTATCAGAAATATATTTTGTTTTTTTGTCATTCAATTTGTAGCCAAAGTTTGTCAAAGTCTTTTGCACAAATTTTTCTATCATATTTAGCAAATCTTTATCATCACAAGAAAACGTCAAATCGTCCATATATCTTGAATAATCAACCCCGAACATCAATGAATAATCTTTTATTCTTTTATCAATCGGAGAAAAACAGGCATTTGCAATATGAGCTGAAGTCGGTGCACCTGTCGGGAGCTTGCCGTTCAGGATTGTAATCATCAGATAATAATTCACATCCGCATTTTTAATTTTTTTGCAGGTATTTTTTACAACTTTTTCAATATATTCATAAGGAACCGAGCTATAAAAATCCTTTATATCCATTTTCAAAACATATTTTTTGCCACAATGAATTTTTGCAGCTTTAAATGTGTTCATTTTTAACGGATAAACCCAATTTATTGCCGTTTTAAAGTATCTTTGTTTCGTTTTTAATTCATCAGAAGGAGCAAGTATTACACGTTTGCCGACACGACAGACTGTATAATACAATTCTTGTGTTAAATATACCTTATTGCCGTTGTAATACATTAAAATTCACTCTCCACAATTTGACCGTAAAATTTCGGAATATTAGACTTAAACGTCAAACGAATTGACCCGCATGCACCAAATTTGTTTTTTGCAACGATAACTTCTGTTTCACCTTTCGGGCGGAACTCATCATATTCTTCTCTTGAATTATAGTATTCATCACGGTAGAGAAAAATCACCACATCAGAAATATTTTCGATTGCTCCTGATTCTCTCAAATCCGAAAGCAAAGGTCGTTTGTCGTATCTGTTTTCTACTGCTCTTGATAGTTGAGATGCAATAATAATCACAACTCCGTTTTCTTTTGCAATTCGTTTTAAATTTTTCATAATATCTTCAATCTGAACAAATCTGTCTTTTTTTCGACTTCCTTCCATTAGCTGAAAATAGTCTATAAACACAACATCAGGGTGTAATTCTTTAATTGCAAGTTCTATTTCTTCTGTTTTTATTCCTGAATTATCGTCAATTTTTAAATCCCACTTAGACAAATTTTCCATTGCCTGAGCTAATTTTTGCCAATCTTTTGCAACAAGATTATTTAGTTTTGATTTTAAAAAACTAACCTCTGCCCTTTGGAATAAAAATCGTTTTACAAGTTGCTCCTTTGACATTTCAAGTGAAAAATAAATGCACTTTTTATTTTTTAACAAAATATTTTCCATAACCGAGAGCATAAAAGTAGTTTTCCCCATGGCAGGCCTTGCTCCGATTGTAATAACGGCTCCTTTTTTCTCCTGAATACCCAAAACGCAGTCTAAATCTTCAAAACCTGTTTCAAAAAATGTTTTGTTCTGATTTTCCAAATCTTCCCAAACATCTGCTAATAATTTTTCGTCTAACATAATTTTTCTCCTTTCCCTCACCCGAAAATCTAAGTTTCGTAAACTCAACTTGATTTTCTACCCTCAGCTACACTGCGTTTCGCATACAGGCTCACACAATTTTTGAAGATTCTGAAACAAGTTCAGAATGACAAAAATTGGTTCGCTTTGTATCCCACCCATGTTGTTGGCGAGGGGTGATATTTTTATTATATTTTATAACCCCGTCATATTAGGTCATACAAAATTAAAATTTTACCTGTCCTATTTTGACATAATTGACTGATATTATAAGCATGTAATTTTAGACAAAAAGGAGTATGACTTATGAACAACTATGAAAAAAGACTGTTTTTAAACTATTTTGACAAGATGATTAATGATATTAAATTTTCTTATTATTCTTTTGAAGGGGTATTTGATTTCTTTCTTGATGAATTTAAGATTGATAGGAAAATCTTTGATTATGATGAGGATAACGAACTCATTTTGGAAAACCATAAACAAATAGAGTCTTTTAAAAAGAAATTAAAGAAAATATTGATAAATTTAAAAGAAAAATTACCTGTAAAAGAAACTCTTTACGAAAAACAACTAAATATGATAAAAGATATTTATTGTTTGGATAAAGAAGAAGCAGCCGTTTTTGAGTTTTGCTTAATTCAGGAACTAAATAATATTTTTAAAGAATTTTGCGGGTGTTTTGATGGCGATGTTTTGCAAATATTCACAAGAGTATATTTGGGTATAAGATTTGGACGTGCCGACAGAATTACGGATAATTTGTACTACAAAAATCTTATAGCAAGGCGACATGGAAATGTTGAAATTTGTCCTGATGTATTAAAAGTTTTTGATAACCCAAGATGCAACAGCACCTCAAAAATTATAAGTATTCTTTTAGGAGATGCCGAAAAATCTACACTTACCAAACTTGATTTTAAGCATATTGAAGATAAACAAAAGAAAGTTACTAAAATTTTAAAATCAGCCGTTAAAAAAGGACAAAAGGGTGTAAATATCTTGTTATACGGAAATGTGGGTGTCGGCAAAACGGAATTTGCAAAGCTGACCGCAAATATTGCATCTATTCCTATTTATGCAGTAAAAACCGAAAAGGAAGATTATAAGCAGGCAAACAGGGAAGACAGGCTCGTTGATTTATATTCAAAACAGCATATTTTATCCCGTGCAAAAAATTCCTGTATCCTTTTTGATGAGGCAGAAGACGTTATGAACAGAGGATTTTCTTGTTTTGGTAATGCTTCTAAAGGGTATTTAAATAAAATTTTAGAAACAACGTCGGTACCTGTAATTTGGACAACGAATAATATTTATGATGTTGATCCTGCTTTTTTGCGCAGAATGACTTATGCTATTGAGTTTGAAAAATTATCCGAAGAAAATCGGCTGGATATTTGGAAAAAAGTTTTGAAAAAGAATAATTTAAAAGTTAAAAAAACAAAACTTGAAGAACTGAATAAAACTTATGATATTCCACCATCTTTGATAGCAAATGCCGTTCAGTCAACCAAAATGATTGACGGAAATGAAGATGATTTTGAAGATTTTATAGAAAATGTTGCCCGTGTTGTAACTAAGAAAAAGAATGTCAAAACCAAAAAGGAATTTGATGTTAAAAATTACGACATAAGCCTTGTTAATACAGATATGGATATGGATGATTTAACACAAAAAATTCAAAAATCGGGGAAATTGAATTTTTCATTATGTATGTACGGTGAGCCAGGTACGGGCAAAAGCCTTTACGCAAAATATTTAGCCAATACTTTAGGGGTTGAAGTTGTATTTAAACGGGCATCAGACCTTATTTCAAAATGGGTTGGGGAAACAGAACAAAATATTGCCTCAGCCTTTGCAGAAGCCAAAGCTAAAAAAGCAATGCTGATTTTTGATGAAGCAGACAGCTTTTTGCAGAACAGAAATAATGCACAACGAAGCTTTGAGGTAACTCAGGTTAACGAGATGTTGACGTGGATGGAATCGCACGAATATCCGTTTGTTTGTACAACAAATTTACTTGATAGTTTGGATGAAGCAAGCCTAAGACGTTTCACTTTCAAAATTCGTTTTGACTTTATGACAACAGAACAGGTAAACCACGCAATAGAGCATTTCTTTGGAATAAAGGATACAAATGTAAATATTAAAGGTTTGACGGCGGGGGATTTTGCAACTGTCAAGAAGAAAATCGACTTTTTAGGGATAAAAGATTTAGACGAAATTACTAAAATGCTCAATGCTGAAGTAAAAGTCAAAAAATCCAAAGAGTTGCAAAATACAGTAGGTTTTTAGAGGTAAATATTATTTATTGTATAAATCTGTGATATAATGCAAGCAAAAGAGGGGTAAGAATGATGGAAAATGTGTTAGATAGTGTTGAAGTAAAAAAGTTACCTGAACCAAATGCCAAGCAAAAAGAATGTATTTATAATACAAAATTAGGCAAATACCTTGTTATAGCAGGACCTGGGACGGGCAAGACTTTTACAGTTACCCGAAAGATTAAACACATGATAGAAGATGACGGTGTTGAGCCTGAAAAAATCCTTTGTCTGACATTTTCCAACACTGCCGCTCGTGAGATGAAAACAAAAATCGGGGAAAAATATGATGTCAATGTTTTTACCTACCACGAATTTTGTTTAAACATTATGGAAGAATTCCCTGAACAATTTGACATCGAAAACTCAAATATTATCTCTGATTCTCACAAACGCAACCTCATAAAAGAATGTATTGATGAACTTCATCCTGTTGCTTATAACAACGAAAAAAACAATCCTTATCAATATTCTCAGGATATTTTGGACGGGATTGAAGAAATTAAAAAATACAGAATGACTTGTGATGAATTTTTCACGAACTTAAAAGAAAATCCGATGTGGGAAAAGCATCTTGCGCAAATATTAAATGAACAGGCCGATAAGCCGACTAAAAAAAGAAAAGACGAAATTGAGAGTTTAACAAATAAAATTGCTCAAATGAAAGAGCTATGGGGATTTTACGAACTCTATACTCAAAAAATGCGAGAACTAAACTATATCGACTTTCACGATATGATAAATATGGTACTTGAAAAATTTGAGGATGAAAATTCTTCACTCTTAGAAGAAATTGCTTACAAATATGAGTATATTTTGGTTGACGAGTACCAAGACACAAACAAGGCTCAAAACGATATCGTTTTTGCCCTGTCAAAATTCTGCCCGAATATTTTTGTTGTGGGGGATGATGATCAGATTATTTATACTTTTCAGGGTGCAAATTTAGACACAATAGAAAACTTTTTGGATAATTTTAAAGATGAAGTTAAAGTTGTTTGCCTGACAGAAAACAACCGTTCCACGCAGAATATTTTAGATGTATCACAAGAATTGGCAGAACTGCAAAATAAATTCAGCACCTTTAGAGCAGAAAAAGCAAAATCAAAACGTGAAAAAGAACTATACGCTGCCAATCCGATTGACCTTAGAATCAGTTCAAAACCTAAATTTGCAGATTTAAGGATAACAAAGAATTTGGTTTCGCCTGCAACATCACCAGTTCACGATAAAAACAAGCCTGTTGAATATTACAGTTTTGAAAATGAACAGGATGAAAGAGATTTTGTCGTTCAGAGTATAAAAAATATTATAAACTCAGACACAAAACCTGAAAAGCTCTCCGAAATTGCCGTTTTAACCCGTACAAATGAGGAGTTGAAAGGGTTTGAGGTCTATCTGAAGGCAAACGGAATACCTGTTGAAATCACAGGCGGTAAAAATATTTTTGATATAAGTTCCGTAAATGCAATGATTACCTATATGCAGTTTTTGACAAATCCCGAACTGTATTCGGATAAATTGCTAGGGTATCTTTTAATGCGACCGTTCCATATTGATCCGAAAGATTACAAAACATTATGCGAAAACAAATCTCACCACAGAACTCTGACGGATAATATTTTAAATCTCTTAGAAAAGGGGATAAGCGAAGAAGCACTAAAATCCCGTCTTACTGGACTTTTGAAATCTCAATCAAATACAATTACAAATGATATTAAAAATATTTTAGATAACAAAAATTTGACAATTTATGACGAAGAAAAATTGAAAGATTTTATCTCGACTTATGAATATTTGAGAAATTATGTTACAAACGAAAATTATGCAAATTCACTCCTTGAAATCGGCAATAAAACAGGGATTTTCAAGCACTATCTTAATGACGATATTAATAAATTAGAAAATGTAAAAGGGATTAAAAAGCTTTTGGATGAAGCTGATGCGTATTTCGCAATCCATACAAACCAAGAAAATTCTTTCTCTCATTTTGTGGATTATTTAACAAAAATGCTTGAAAGCGGAATAAAAATAAATTTGGATAAAGAGGATAAACCGCTGAATGCTATTCAATTATCCACCTATCACGCATCAAAAGGTAGAGAATTTGAATACGTATTTATGCCGTTTTTGACCAGCAAAAAATGGGAAAGTTCATCCTCAAGCTACAAAGACAAAATCCCTATGGCGACTGATTTTATGATGTTTGAAGAATGTGAAGAAAAACAGGCACAAAGCAAATTTTTAGATAACATCAAACTCCTTTATGTCGGTATGACAAGGGCAAAACACTCTTTGTATCTGACTTGTGTAGATATGGGAACAAAAGATGGTAAGCCAAGTTGGTTTATTGAGCAATTAAAAAATAAATTTAAAGATAAACCTGAGTATTTATCATACCCTGAAAAACCTGAAATTCAGGGACTTGAAAAGCCGACAACGGATTACGATTACAAAAAAGAATTTGAAGAATTTATCCGTAACCGTTTTCAAAAATCTTACTCCCCAAGTTCATTAAATAAATACAGAAAATGCCCGAGAGAATATTTTTATAATTACATTTTGGGCTTGAAATCATCTTCAGGCAACAGGGATAATTTAACCTACGGAAATGCGGTTCATAAGGCTTTTCAGTTTACATTAGATTATGCTGTGGATAACAAAAAATATCCAAGTGCAGATGAGGTCTATAATGTCTTTGCTAAAAGTATTGACGAACAGCCTTGTTCAAACCCTGAAAACCTGAAACAAAGCGGGAAAGAATATATTTTTGCTGATGGGAAATATTATGACAAATTTATCTCGATTGCACCTATTGAAACCCTTGAGACAAGGGCAGAATTACCGTTAGATTACACAACAGAAGACGGGATAAATTTTGTCGGCTCGATAGACAGAATTGACAAAAATCCTGACGGCACTTATTCAATCTATGATTACAAAACAGGCACAGACAATTCTGGAATAACAAAAGCTGGACAACATTCGGATTATTTCTATCAGATTGGATTTTATAAATATCTGTTTAAAAAGCAGTTTAACACAGCGGCGGATATTTCAACAACATTTATTTATCCGCTGTTAGACGAGGAATATCATACATTGAAAGAAATGTCTGATGAGGTTTGTGAAGAAATTGCACAAGAATTTATTGAAATTGTGGGCAAAATCAATAACCTTGAATTTGACCGACCGTCAAAATGCCCGAACGAAAAATTCTGCGACTACAAAAACTTATGCAAAATGAATGCGATATAAGGAGTAAATATGACAACATTTCCTGATTTTTCAAAAGTAAAAATGGATAAAGATAACCCAAAATGGGAACTGGCAATATCTCGTATTGAACCGATTTATTCTAAACCGTATGACCCGAGAAGCCCGTTTGAACGTGATATGCAACGCATTATGCACTCACAAGGATACAGACGGCTTAAAAATAAAACTCAAGTATTCTTTGCTCCACATAATGACCACGTTTGCACAAGAATAGAACACGTTACTCACGTTGCCTCTGTTGCTGAAACTATTGCAAAATTGCTAAATCTTAATTTGGATTTAGTTAGAGCTATTGCTATCGGACACGATATCGGGCACGCACCATTCGGTCATCACGGGGAAACTGTTTTACAAAATATTGCAGAACAAAATAATTTGCACGAATTTTGGCACGAAAATAACAGTCTGAGATTTATTGATAAAATCGAAACATTGCCTGACTATGATGGTGTTCAACAAAATTTAAACCTGACTTATGCTGTTAAAGATGGTATTGTCTGTCACTGTGGAGAGATTGATGAAAGATTTATAAAACCGCGTGAAGAAATGGTTGATTTATATACAATCCAAAAAGGCGGGAAACTTGGTGCATATACTTACGAAGGTTGTGTTGTAAAAATTTCTGATAAAATCGGTTATATAGGCAGAGATATTGAAGATGCCTGCACTTATGGGATTTTAACCGACAAAAATCTTAAAGAACTGCTGGATATTGTTTGTACCACATACCCTGATATAAAATTATCCGAAATAAATACAACCGTTCTTATTCATAAATTCATTATGGATTTATGTCAAAATTCTTCCATTGAAACAGGATTGTGCTTTTCTGATGATTGCTATAGAGTAATGAAGTTAATAAGGGATTTTAACTTCAAGAATATATATGACCATCCACGCATATCGAGATTCAAAAAGTATGCAACACTAATTCTTGAAACGATTTTTGAAAAACTTTCAGAATATTATCCTTACATTAAAGGTAATATTACCAAGGAAAAACAACTTTATCCAAAACTGCTCAAAGAGTTTGAAGAATGGCTGATTAAATATTCTGACTATAATTTAGCTTTGAAAACCGAAAAGAAATTAGCAAACAAGCAGATTTATAATATTTCAGAAGAAACAGATTACAAAAATGCAATCATAGACTTTATTTCAGGAATGAGTGATAATTTTGCTATAGATGTTTATAATGAATTAATTAGTTTTTAATATGACCTAAATTGACATATTAAACCTTTAAAATATAAATATAGGAGGTTAGATATGTCAAACAAACCAACAATAGTGGGAATAGGTAGTGCAAGCACAAAAATTCTTAATCACATTCATAGAAATGAACCTGATTTAAAATTTTTGTGTATTGATAATGATGAAGAAAATCTAAAAAATTCTTATACAAGAACTTTGCTTTTTAGAGATTTTGCATCTATTGGCAGGGTATTAGACGAAGAAAATGATATAGTCGTTATTTTGCCTTTGGGTGGAAATTTTGGCTGTGATATGGGGCAATACATTATAAGGTACCTTATAAACCAAAATAAAGATATATCTGTTATTGCAACAACTCCATTTACTTTCGAAGGGAAGAAAAGATTATCTGCTGCACGTTCAACTCTTAAAACGGTGGAAGATTTAGTTTTTGATACAACAGTGTTTAACAACAATTCACTGTTAGAAAAGCTCGAACAACAAATATCTTTGCCCGATGCTTTTAGAATTATTGATGAAATTTTATATGATACTTTAAAGGAGAAATTTTTATGATTATAGATAACTATGCAGAAAAAGCAAGGCACGAGAGAAAAATTAGGCGATTAAGAAAAGAATACAACCGTAAAAATTGGTTGAAAAATTTTCTTGAACGTGTGGTAAAATTGTTTAAAAGGTAAGGAAAGATGTACGAACACAAAACAAGCCAAATTGATGATCTAAAAATTCTCGGCATAAAAATTCACGAACGGATACGTGATAATATTGAAATTTATGACCACGAATTTAAGGATGATAACGAAGAACAGGAAGTTCTTGCAGGACGAACTATTTGTACTCATAAGATTTTTGGCTTTCCTATCCTAAAATGGCAAAGCTGTTATGATCCTGAACATCTTTTGCCAACTGAACCTGAGAATAAGATTATTTTGCCCGTACTAAATAAATTGGCAAAAATATCTCTTATCACTGCTGGAAGTATTTTGGCAGGTATTTGTATCTTTGTTGCAGGGATTTATACGGCTCATACGGAATGGTTTAATGATATTTTTTATATAAAATCAAGACAGATGTTGAATCTAAACATTAAAAGTCTAAAGCCTTATGACAAAGCACTTATAAAAGATGCTAAAAATCAATATGAAATGAATGTTGCAAGCAGCAATAGATATAAACATTACCATGAGTATTATGAAAAAGTTGTTGAACGAATTAGAAACACAGAATATTATGATGATAAGATTCGGAATATGATAATAGGTTATATTGACGGTTATGAAAAAAGAAAAGATTTGTTTGATAAGATAATGTTTCCTCACATGGGTGAATTAACCGAAGACGGTGGCGCATACTATGGAACAATATTAGGCTCCTCTTATCCGATTGCTCTGTTGGAATTTGATAGACAAGAATTACTGACATACCGAATGATTTTGACATACATGTACGATTCTAATGCTATTGATAACATAGATTCTTTGTTTGAAGAATAATTTTATATTTAAAAATAGAAGTTTTTATAACAAAAAGGAGAAAATTCTGTTTTTATTCGTAATTCGATACTAAAACTCTAACCGATAATTGTTTTGGTTAAAAAGAGTTTTTGCACAAATTCTTTTACAATACTGCCATTTTTTAACTAAAATTTTTATGATTTTAAAGAATCCCGACAAAGAAATCGGCTATTTTTTCAAATTTTTCTTATTTGACTCTTTGGAAGAATATTTTAGGACATTATTTGTACCTTTTATCTATCAAAGTTATCTGTTTGTTTTAAATATTCTAAAAAAAATCACACATTTCATATATGAAGTGTCCTAATTTATTAGTGAAACTTCGCCTGTGTTGTGGTCGAAATGGCATTTGGCAATATATAGTTTATCTGTTTCTACTGCATCTTTTATTATTTTAGAATTATTTAGCAGATATTCTTCTACCCACAAGGTATGCTTACGGGCAAATTCGTTGTTACAGTCAAACTTCCCAACACCGTCAATTACAGGATAAACAGATTTTAAAATGGACTGAAAATGCTCAGGCATATTAGGATATTGCTCGTTTGCATATTTCATTACACCGCAATCATCGTGTCCTAAAAGGATTAGGAGCGGTACATGCAACTTTTTAACGGCATATTCTATACTTTCTTTAACATTCGGACCGACAGCAATCCCAGCAACACGAACAACAAACAATTCACCAATACCACAGTCAAAAATAATTTCAGGTACTACTCTTGAATCCGAACAACTCAACACACAGGCATAAGGCTCTTGATACAAAGCCAAACTTTGAAGTGTCATTAAACACATGTTCTTAGCCGTTGGTTTCCCTGCAATAAAGTTTTTGTTACCTTCTAAAAGTTTAGTTAATTCTTTTTGAGCAATTTCAGGTATGTTATTCATTATTCACTCCGATTAAAACATTGAACCGTTCCAACCCCATAAATCAACAGGGTGGTATGTTACATATACATTCGAACCATCTATACCATAATCGTTAGCCAAAATACTGCAAATACTTTGAGTTAATGCTTGGCAAGCGGGTTTACTTGCTGAA
>JAFUYA010000153.1 GCA_017477025.1 Bacteroidales bacterium
GACATTCAACAAAAATATCAGATGCAAAATAGTTGATGTAAAAACTTTATTACAACATTTGGAAATTGCACGAATGCGGAATAAAAAGATTGTTTTTACCAACGGCTGTTTCGATCTAATCCATTTAGGGCATGTTGATTATCTCTCAAAAGCAAGGGATCTTGGGGATTTACTGGTTGTAGGAGTAAATACAGATTCATCTGTCCGTAGATTAAAAGGGGAATCCCGCCCGCTACAAGACGAACACTCAAGAACACAAATCTTAGCTTCTTTTTCTTTTGTTGATTATGTCGTTTTATTTGATGAAGATACTCCATTAGAACTTATAAAATCTGTAAAACCAGACATATTGGTTAAAGGTGCTGACTATAAACCTGAGAATATTGTCGGCTACGATGTCGTAAATGCTGGCAACGGCGAAATTATAACAATTGAGTTTCTTTCCGGTTACTCTACTACAAACATAATAAATAAGGTATTACATCCAAATAAGTAACACATTCGGAACAAACGAAGAAAGAATAAGTCTCTTCTTATCAGAAAATCACTGAACCGATTCTCATGCAGAAAGGTATTTTACCGCAAACAATATAGCAAATAAAGAAAAGCAGAAAAAAAACAGACTCCAGAATATTGCCGGAATTTTAGTTGCCTTTTTCAATAAAGTTGCATCACCTGCTTTTTTAGGTGTTATAAGTGTAATATAAAGCAATGTTATTGTTGAAAAGAAATTCTCAACCAGTAACATACAGGCATAAATATATAGTATATGCTTGTAAAACGGTTGAAATACGGGAACAAGTGCAAAAATAAAATTGACTGCCGTAAAACACAGAGTCCATAATCTGCCGAATGAATTACCTTCTATTGTTATCAGCGAAATAATATTCAAACTCATTATAACATAAAAAGTTGTTGCCGTGATGTTTTGCCTTGTCATATAAATTAAGAACAAACCTATAACAGCCGGCAGAATATAACCTGCTAAAGATATAAAGAACATAGCTCTCTTATTTGTAACATTTGTTATACATGATCCTGAAAAATCCCTGTTGAGAACAATCTTTTGAACCTTCTGTCCGAACAATACTGCCACAAAAGCATGAGATAATTCATGAACCAAAGTATTGAAAGTACGCAGGAATATGTCTGCAGGCTTTAACCGCATCAGCATTGAAACAAGTACAATAGTAAGGATAAGAAATGTTTTAGTCATAACTGTTACTTCATAATATTATAATAATTTCCCTGTTCCTGTCCATATTTTCCAACTTTCATCTGCCTGTAAGTAAAGCATACCTAAGCCGTTTATTGTCTTTGCTCCGTTTTTTCTTGCACGGGAAAGCAAATAAGTTTCTTCAGGATTGTATATCAAATCAAAAACTATATGTTTTGATGTAATATTTTGGTAAGGAAATTCCTTCAAAGGTTCAATATGTTCCATACCGCAAGGAGTTGCATTGACAATAAGGTCAAACATATCCAAATTGTCAAGTTTGTTTAAATCTTTATACGATATTACATCTTCGCCATATGGGAGAAGAGGTAAACGAGTCCATGATATATCTTTTGTAGTTGCTGATTTACAGTTAATTTGTTGCGTCCCCAAAGCATACTTTACCGCACTTGCCGCTCCGCCTGTCCCTAAAACCAAAGCGGAATGTATTTTTGTTATGTCTATTTGTGATTTCAAGGAATTCAAAAATCCAATCCAATCGGTATTGTAACCGAATAATTTGCCGTCATTGATTCTTACGGTATTGACTGCACCTATAAACTGAGTTGTAATAGTACTCGATATCAAATATTTTTCCAGTGAAGTCTTATACGGCGATGTTACATTAAAACCTTGCAGATTCGGTTCGCTTTCAAGTAATTGCGGCAGTTCATTTATTGATTTTAATTCAAAGAGTTTGTATTCGCAGTCTGTGATACCCAATCTTCTGAATTTTTCTTCAAAATATATTTTAGAAAATGAATGTTTTATCGGATTGCCAATTAATCCAAAAACTTTATTGTGCATTTTCAGGAGTTTTTTTCTTCTTCAATCCGTTGTAAATTAAGTATGCAACAAACAAAACTCCCAGTCCCATAAGAATATATGACAACTCGGAAGAATATTTCTCTATAACATCTTGCTGACCTTTGGCAATATATCCCAAAAGAGCCAAGATACTGTTCCAGATAACCGCCCCAAAGAATGTAAATCCGATAAAAATTCCGAAATTCATCTTTGCTATTCCTGCAGGTATGGAAATAAGTTGTCTTACAGCCGGAACAAGTCTTCCGATAAAAGTTGAAGATTTGCCGTGTTTAACAAAATAATCCTCCGCTTTCATAATTTTTTCTTTACTGAGCAAGAGCATGTGTCCAAAACGGGAATCTGCAATCTTATATATAATAGGTCTTCCTATAATGAGAGCCAAGAAATAATTTATTGTCGCTCCGATTAATGCTCCAAGTGTTCCGAACAGAACAACCAATACTATATTCATTCCGCCTTCCTGAGTAACAGCCTTGTATGCTGCAGGAGGAATAACCACCTCTGACGGGAAAGGAATAAAGGAACTTTCTATTGCCATTAACAATGTAACAGTACCGTAATTGATATTATTCATATACCATGATACAATCTTTGTTATAGCATTCTCCTTTTCTGCTTGTTGAGCTTCAGACGTAGCAATTATTTCATTTGAGGCTCGGGCTGTAACAACGTTGCTATTTGTCGCATATAATAAAACAAACAATACTGTAAATATAAAATATTTCACCTTATACATGATATATTTTTTTTAAACAACGCTTGTAGTTAGGATTATCTATTACCTCAGGATAATGTTCTTTTAAATAGACAGGAAAAGAATCCAAAGATGTAAGCAACTTGAGAGCTTGTGTTGTATAACCGTCATATATTTCATCCTGACATGTAATACGAAGAAAGGCATACCAAAAATCTTCAGTACAGGAATGCAATTCATCAAGAGCATTTTCCATAATCCTAATTGCTTCAAAAGTATTCCCTTCTTTGGATTTCAAGGCAGCAAACGTAACACTGGCTAATTCTACAAAATAAGAGTCAACATCTTTACTTGTAAGTATTGCCTCAAAAATATCTTCACTTTCAATCTTAAATCCATAATCATACACTCTGCGAGCAAAATCAACAATAATTTCAGGAGCAATATTAGCACTTATTGCCTGTTCTATTTTCATTAATGCAAAATTCGGTTGATGCAGGAAATAATAGCACATAGCCATATCAAGTAAGTAACTGTGATCTGCATCCTTATCAAGACGAGCATCCAAATTCTTCAAATGCAACAATGCCTCGGCATATTTGTTTTCTTGCATTAAGACTCCTGCCAATATTAGATGCAACTCCTTAGAATCCGTTTGTGAATACTTCAACGCAGTATTCAATTCAAGTTCAGCAGAAGCATAATCCTTATTTGCAATAAAACAATCAGCTTTGCAAGAATGCCTTATTTCTCCTTCGGGTTTCAATGCAATTGCATAATCAAATGCTTCTATAGCTTCTTGAATATACTCAAATCTGGAATATACAACACCGAGTGTTGTCCATAGCAAATCATTAAACGGATTATTATGAGTCTGTTCATAAAGAAACCGAATCATTGTATCTTCCAAACTATCATCAAATGCACAATCGGCATAACATCCCAAAACTGCCTTATCGGTGTTATTAAGCGTAACACCTTTCCTTAAATATGATTCAGCGTCTTTGTATGCTTCCTTTTCCAAATAGATACGTCCGAGAAGAAGATAAACAAAATAATCATCGTCTTCTCTTTTCAAAACATCAAACAACAGATCCAACGCTTCATCATAATTTTTCCCGCTGTCAATATACAAAGATGCCAAATCAATTCGAAAATCATCCGAATTCGAAAGCTCAATTGCCTTTTTTGTCAGATTTATAGCATCCGTATAGTTTCCCGCATTAGCAAGTGTAACTGCATACATGGAAATAATCTCTTCATTATCAGGATAGAAATTGTACGCTTCGGAAAGGACTTCCGAAACCGCATCATAATTACCATTGATGTTATACCAATCTGCAATATCAATATAATTATCCGAATCAAACCATACTTTCTTTCCTGTACGCTTTGCTTCTTCGTAACGGAAAGCTTGTTTCCGCATTTCTTCTCTTTCTTCTCTGTTTAACTCATCCATCAAGATTACC
>JAFUYA010000154.1 GCA_017477025.1 Bacteroidales bacterium
AATACAGGGGTCGTACTTCCCAATCTTCTGCTTTGGAATGTAAGTCTTAATTTGCTCCAATCTCCTGAATATGCAGGTAGCGTAAGAATTTGTTCTCCTGTTCCCGTAAATTCTAAAACACCGTTTCCTGAGAATGATATCCATTGGCTTGCTGATCTGTATACATAAGGCATTATCTCAGAATTGTAATAGTGCGGTAATGTATAAGACCAACATCCTCCTGGTTCTCTTCCCGAACCTGTATCGAAATTGTCAGACCAAGGTAAGTCATTTTCCGTTAAAGCTTTGCACATAGTGTTGAATTCAATCACCGGTGTAGATTGTTCTGATTCTGCTCCGTCACATATAGTTTTTGCATACATGGAGTATGAAGAAGAAGCCTCCAAGTTCGTTAAAACATACTCTTTTGAAGTAATATCAATATGACTGTATTGTTCTGCATCCTCCGTTTTATAATATATCCTGTAAGAAGAGCTGGTTTGATCATCGGTTACAGTGATTTTAACCTGTGAATCCGATACTTCACTTATCTCAATTTTAACAGGAGGTTCGCAGTTATCTCTCAATTTGACAACAATGTCATCTACATAAACATAATTGTTATTCCCTTTGATTGCAATGTAGTGACCGTCGTTATTGTATTCTCTCATATTGACAATAATATCTGTCCATGTGTTGGCTGCATAAACGTTAATCGTCTTTACTTCTTCGAACGTACTTACATCGGAAGGGTCGGATATAACACCTACACTTATACCGTAGTTGGCAGATGTTGAATAAATCTTAGCCTGTAATTGAACGGTGTTGATATCTTCTTTAAAGAAAGGTAGGATAAAGTATGAATTATTTGCAAATCTCATGGAATTCTCCATTGAAACTGCATAATCATCGCTTATATAAGGATGATTACTTGATGCGATAAAATCCCAGCAAGGGACTGTCGGTACTTGCGGATTGCTTAATTGAGCTTCCATGTCATCAAATGAAATTTCAATAGGCAATTCTGTAGGCAGACACGCAGTTTTGAAAGTAAATTCGCTACTTTGTTCCGAAATATTGCTTTCACAAGTAGAAACTACATAATAAGAATACGTAGAAGCAGGATCCAAATCAGTTATTGTAACGCTGTTTGTTGGGGTCGTAACTTCCGTATATGTTTCCTCGCTCTGTTTTTTGTAATATACCGTATAACCTATGGCAGACCAACCTTCGTTCCAAGACAGAACGGCAGAATTCTCCGTTGCCGTTGCTTTTAATTCGGAAACTTTGCCACAAAATCCTGCCATCGGAACATACGTTAATTTAATGTTCGGGTGGTAAGAGGTAGAATATGTGTTGGCTGTAGAGAAATTATCAAAGGTTCCGGGAGTACTGCTGTTGTAATAGTACAATGCCGATTGAGTTACGGACGAACCTTGAAAATAAACGTAAGAAGCCGTAGAACCGGTAATATCTCTGAAAGCAATTACCAAATTGCCTTCACGTTTAAAATCAAAAGCACTGTCAAGAACAATTTGATTCCACTTATCTTTAACAAATTCGAAAGATCCTGCAAAGACTTTTTTGAAATCTTTTTCAGGTAAGGCATTACCTTTTGCAGCAAAGTTGCTTATATCGGATTCTGCCATATAGATTTCGATATTTCTTGTAGCAGAGTTATTAGAACAATAATAAGACAACGATGTAATCGAGCATGGCATCTCTATTGACTGTTTGATATCATAAACACTTTGAGTCATTGAATATCGAGATGCAGATCGTAGAGGAACAAAGGAGTTGGTACTTGTTCCGCTTCCGACTTGAACTTCCAGTTGTTGTGCTTGTGTATTGGTGAACACTAGGAAGGTTACTAAAATAAAAATGATTCTTTTTAACATTTTATCTGAATATTATTTTTAACGCCCGTCCTTAAAGGCAATTTTTGTTTTTATTACATAATATTCAGTCAAGGACAACTCCGTTGCATGATTTAATGTTCGGATTAAGATTCTTAATCATAAAAGGAAGATAAAAAAATGTAATGAGCCGACTGAATATTTATTGTAAAACCTTCATTTTACACGTCTTCTCAATTTTCATTTCATCATAGGCAGTAAGATTTTGTTTATTACTATATTTTATTCGCCCCAAAATTACGCATTTTTTGTAAAATCCCAAAAAATATTATCGTTTTTTTTTGCTGTTACAGCGAGTGTTATGAAAGCAGAACATACGGAAAAGTAGATATAACAGAGATTGCATTTTCTTTTTTTATGAAAGAATAAATTGCTTCAATGAGATTTTTCTAATGATTTATAAGGGGTTCAGCAACAAAAATATTATTGAAAAAAAGTATTTTTAACATTTTAGAAATTTTCTCAAAGATTTTCGCAATTTTCTTAATGATTTTTGCAGTTTTCTCAAAGATTTTGCCGAAAATCTCACTATTTTTTAATGTGGTTATTTATAATTAGTTACAAAGATATAAATTTTCGCTTTCCACCTGTTGTAATCAGATTGCAAAACTTGCTGTATGATGAGAAAAAACGTTTTTCTACTCCGAATTAAAATGTATATTTTCATATTATTCGGTAAATAACTAAGAAGACTTATAAACCTTTTTTCAACAAAAAAATCGAATTTATTTTGCTGTATGAAATAAAAATCGTAAATTTGCAACTTGATTTTCAATATTAATAATAAGTAAAAGTAAAAACAAAATGGCAGTAAAAATCAGATTACAAAGACACGGTAAAAAGAATCAACCTTTTTATCACATTGTAATAGCAGATGCTCGAGCAGCACGTGACGGAAAATTTATTGAGAAGATTGGTACTTACAATCCTTTAACTTCACCTGCAACGGTGAATGTTGATGTAGATAAAGCATGCCAATGGTTACAAAACGGGGCTCAACCTACGGATACGGTTCGTTCTTTGCTTCGTTATACAGGCGTTTTGTACAAAAAACACTTACAAGGCGGAGTTGCCAAGGGTGCTTTTTCTCAGGATGTAGCAGACAAGCGTTTCAATGATTATATGGAGGAAAGAGAAAAGAAAATAGCTGCTAAGATTGCAAAGAATGCTAACGACAGAAATGCAAAGAAGAAAGAGGCTTTAAAGGCAGAGGCGGATGTTAATGCAAAAAGAGCTGAGGCTATAGCAAAAAAACGTGCTGAAGCAGAGGCTGCAAAACAAGCAGAAGCAACTGCAGCAACAGCAGAAGAGACTCCTGCAACTGAAACAACGGCAGAAGAAACTCCTGCAGCAGAATAATAAAATATTTGGTATTTTATTATCAAAGTTTATAAAGGACTATATTGAATTATCTGAATATAGTCCTTTAAATTTTTCGGATTTATTGTATTTTTTGAAACTTTCGGCTGAAGAATTTGTCTTAACAACGGAATGAAAATAGGATTATGAAAAAAGAAGAATGTTTTTATTTGGGAAAAATTATCAAACCTTTCGGCTTTAAGGGTGAATTGGTTTTGTTTTTGGATGTTGATGATATTTATGCTTATGAAGATTTACCTTATGTGTATATTGACATTAACAAAAGGTTAATCAAGTACGATATTGATACTTTCCGTTATCACGGCAATAAAGTAGTGGTTACTTTTGCCGATGTACAACCCGATGAATCTGCGGTATTGGTTGGTAAAGAAATGTATTTACCGTTGGAATTTCTGCCGAAATTGGAAGGGAATCAGTTCTATTTCCATGAAGTAATAGGTTTTGAGGTTATAGATAAGCAAAAAGGAAGTATCGGTACATTGAAGGAAATCATAGACAACACGACTCAGCCGTTGATGAGCATTGATTGTAACGGTAAAGAAGTTCTTATGCCTTTGATTGATGAAATTTTGGACAAAGTGGACAGAGATAACGAAAAAATATATATAAATGCTCCCGAAGGTTTGATTGATATTTATTTGGAATAGGTTGAAAATGGTTATTTTTTAACTAAACTTTTGGTCGTTAGTAAAAAAATTCGTTACTTTGCAACCTTATTAAGAAATAACCGCTAAAGAGGAATATAAAAAAACAATAAAAATTCATATAAAAAACTATGAAAAAAAGAAGCTTTTTAGTAATTAGTTTGTGCTTATTATTCGGCACAACGGGTTTCTCTCAAAGCAAAGTAGATTTGAATCAAGAGATGAAACTTGAAAGTACTGTCCGTTACGGCAAATTGGATAACGGAATGACGTACTATGTTAAGGCAAATAAAAAACCGGAAAAACGTGCGGAATTCTATTTAGCCGTTAATGCAGGTTCAATATTGGAAACGGAAGATCAATTGGGTTTGGCTCACTTTACCGAACACATGGGATTTAATGGTACATTGCAATTTCCGGGTAATGATTTGACAGACGCATTGCAAAAAGAGGGTATCACTTTCGGACGTGATGACAATGCTTTCACTGCATTCGATCAGACTGTTTATCAATTAACTTTGCCTACTGACAAACCTGAGTTGTTCAATTTGGGACTTAAAGTTCTTGGTGGCTGGGCTAACGGTATGCTTATGACAGATTCTCAAATTGATGACGAAAGAGGCGTTATCATTGAGGAATGGCGTTTGGGACAAGGGGCTCAAGACCGTTTGAGAAGAAAGACTTGGCCGATTATTTTGAAAGGCAGTCGCTATGCTGACCGTCTTCCTATCGGTACTGTTGAAAATTTGAGAACGTTTAAGTATTCTTCCATCCGTAATTTCTATAAAACTTGGTATCGTCCCGACAATCAAGCCCTTGTTGTTGTAGGAGATTTTGATGCTGACGAAATGGTTCAGAAGATTAAGGATTATTTCTCAATGATTTCTAAACCTGAGACCCCGCTTAACAGACCTGAATACGGTATTCCTGATAATAAGGAACCGCTTATCGCCGTTGCTACGGATAAAGAGGCTACTTCTTCAGACATTATCGTACTTTACAAACGTGAAGTCCCTGCAATGAAAACTGTCGGCGATTTTCGTAATCAGGAGTTGATGGTTACTATCTATGAAACCATGCTTGCGAACCGTCTTAACGAACTTTCTCAAAAAAAAGGTTGTCCTTTCTTGGCTGCACAGAGCGGATTTCTTCCTTCTTTCATAGCTCGTAATGCCGGTGGTTATATTCTTGCCGCTACTGCTAAAGACGGTAAAGTACTTGAGTCATTAAAAGTTTTGGTTGAGGAAAATCAGAGAGTTCTTCAGCACGGATTCTTATCTACCGAGTTTGAAAGAGCAAAAGAAAGCGTACTTGAGCAATATGAAAGAGCATCTAAAGAGGCTAACAAGGTTAATTCTTCAACTCTTGCAATGCAATATGTTAATAATTTCTTGGATAAGACTCCTGTTGTCGGAGCAAGACAGGAATATCGTTGGGCTAAAGCTCTTATTGACGGAATTACATTGGATGAAGTCAATGGTTTGGCAAAAGATTGGATTACCAAGGACAACATTATCGCATACGTAACAATGCCGGAAAGAAAAGATTTGAAAGTTCCTACAACCGATCAAATCAAAAAAATAATTCTTGAAGGTGAAAACATGAAAACCAAACCTTATGTTGATACTTACAAAGAAGTTCCTTTCTTTGCTGAAAACGTTAAGACAGGTAAGGTTAGCAAAGAGGTTAAAAATGATGAATTCGGTTATACTGAATGGACTATGTCCAATGGAGCAAAGGTTATTTTGAAACCTTCTACAATGAAAGATAATGAAATCTTGATGCAATCCTGGTCTAACGGAGGTACTTCCTTATATCCTGACGATATGTTGTTTAATGCACAAATGGCTGCCGGAATTATTGACGGTAGTGGTATAGGACAAATGGATCATAACCAACTAAGCAAATTCCAACAGAAACATTCTTTCGGTACTGAGCCGTTTATAGGAGAATTAACCGAAGGTATCAACGGTAATTGTACTCCTAAGGATTTTGAATTGTTACTTCAATATACATATATGTATTTTACTTCTCCACGTAAGGATAAAGAAGTGTTGGATGTAAGAATTGACGCATTGCGTTCACAGTTAAAATCCATTCAAAACAATCCTCAAGTTGCATTTTCTTTGCAATTACAGAAGAGTATGTATCCGAATGATAAGCGTTCTATTGCTATTCCTACTGAAAAGCAAATTAACAGCCTTAACATTGATAAGATGTATAAGATTTTCAGAGAAAGATTCAATAATGCATCAGACTTTACATTTGAATTTGTAGGTAATTTCGACATCAATGAAGTAAAACCTTTGATTGAAAAGTATATCGGTGGTATGCCTTCTACAGGTAAGACGGAAAATTGGATTGATCGTTCTACAGCATTTGCTAAAGGAGTTGTTGATGATAAAGTATATAAAGGAACGGAAGATGTTGCTAACATGTACATTGTAATGAATAAGCCTTTCGCATACTCGGATAAAGACGCTAAAGTTATAGATGTTATGGGCGAAATTCTTCAAATCAAAGTTACGGAAAAGATTCGTGAAGAATTAGGTGCAACTTATTCACCTTATCTTGGAGTTGATTACGACAGACTTCCTAAACCTGAATTCCAAATGATAGCAGCTTACACCTGTGCTCCTGATAACGCACAGAAAGTTGAAGACGCTACTTGGGAAATTCTTGACAATATGATAAATAACGGAACGGATGAGATCAATTTAGCAAAAGCTAAAGAGCAATTAATCAAACGTCGTGAATCACAATATACATCTTCTAATAACTTCTGGGCAAGTGTTATCAAATCTTCTTACACTTATAACGAGCCTATTAAGAATATGGAAACATACAGCAATTTGGTTAATTCAGTTACCGTTGATGATATCAAAGCTGCAGCTGCTAAATATTTGAAACATAACGAATACGTTAAAGTTATGTTACTTCCTGAGCAGTTGAAAAAATAAATGATGTAAATTAAAAATGGCCGTTCGGTATTCTTCAAAACCGGACGACCATTTTTTGCAAACAAGGCTGTATTTCGTATGATTGAAATACAGCCTTGTTTTTTCTTTTTGCAAAACGGCATTATCATTTACATAGCATCGGACAGTGTAATTATTACTTTAAATAACGGTTAAAAAAAATTAATGATTTTGTCCGAAAAGTGTGAGAATTCCGCAACTTTCTCACTGATTTTGACAAAATTCATACTAATTTCTAAATTGTTGTTTGACTGCAATTTAAAAATGATATAATTACGTAATAAATTTGGAAACTTTACGGCTCTGATATGAAAAAAACGGAGATTCCTGCCTTATACAAAGAATTAGATTTCGTAATAGTAATACTTACTGATTTCTTTTCGTAAGAAATTTTCGTCTAATTGGTCGCTGGCTTCATGAATACCTTTCACTTTTCCGTCTTTATACAAAATGTTTATTTGTTCATCGTTGAAAGAGTAGGCTCTGTTATGCATTTTTCCCGTTGTTGAACAATAGCGTTTTGTATCTTCAAACGAGAAACCGTGTTTTTTATGCCTTTTGAATAATTCCTCATAGTTTTTATTTAATTCTTCTTCGGAATATTCTGCATATTTCACTTGCATTTTGCCGAGATTACGGTTTATAAGCGAGTAAGCAAGAAAAGAAAGAATGGCGTCAGGATGGTTACTCCATGTTTTGACTGCACTCCAAATGTCCGTATCGTCCAAAAGAATAAATCTGCTTAACGCCTCTTCGTTATTGATACTCTGTGTTCCGTTTTCAAGAAAATAAAATAAATCCAAACTGATCGGGCAGGAGATAACGTCCAACTTTTTTACGGCGGCCAAATCTTTTGCCCGCTGAAGAATATTGCGAAGCAAACAATCGGCTCCGACAACGGTTTTGTGCATATATACCTGCCAGTACATAAGGCGACGGGAAATGATAAATTTTTCTATACTGTACACTCCTTTTTCATCTATTACCAACTCATCGTTATAAACGGAGTACATGTTCATTATTCTGTCCGTTCCGATGACGCCTTCACTGACTCCCGTAAAAAAACTATCCCTTGTAAGATAATCCAGTCTGTCTATATCCACTTGAGAAGATACAAGTTGGTGGAGAAATTTCTTCTTGTAAGAATTTTCAAAAATTTCAATAACTTCACTTTCGCAGTTCAGCTTTTGCATTATAATTTTTGAAATATCTTCATGGTGACATGAGAAAAAGAAATGCTCCAAGCAGTGAGAAAACGGGGCATGACCTGCATCGTGCAACAATATTGCTTTGAGAGTTGCTTCATACTCAATTTCCGTTATCTCATATCCCTTTTGGCGTAAGCCGTTTAAGGCTTTTGTCATTAGAAACATTGCCCCCAAAGAGTGAGAAAACCTCGTATGTTCCGCACCCGGATATACCAAATTGCTGAGTCCTAATTGTTTTATGCGTCTTAGACGTTGTACGTACGGACTTTGTATCAAGCAATATATACTTTCTGTCGGTAAAGAAATGAATCCGTAAACAGGATCGTTGATTATTTTCAATTTATTTCCCACGACTATTTCTTATAATGCAAAAATATATAGCACGCAGTATAGATTTCCATGCTCTATGCCACGTGCTATATACAAGACAATTGATTTACCAAACGTATTTAACGGAAAATCCTAATCCTTTTGAATAAAAATCGGAATCAGGTATCAATTCAAATGAAGGAGTCCAGTCCAAAGCTAAAGTTAAAGGAATATTGTTAGGCAAATGCCATTCAATACCGATAACACCATTGATACCAAGACCGAAACCGCTTTCATCTTTGTCGTTATCCCATACTCCGATGTTAGCTCCTAAGCCGTAATAGATATGAAATCCGCTTCCAAGTTCGTTATCCCATTCGTACAAACCTAAAGCACGGAATCCGTTGTGGTGAAAATCTATTACACCTTCTAAATTAGTACCGCCGTTGTACTTTTTTATGTTAAGACCGTAATCCCAACCGGCTTTAACACCCAAACCCCAGTTTTGAGCATTAACACTTATTGCCATGAAAGCAACAGCAATTAAAACAAAAACTTTTTTCATCTTACAATTCTTTTTATTTGTTAGTAACACTAATTGATGGTTGCAAAATTACATAAAAAAATTAAATTACGTTCCCCGTTTATTTAAATATTTCAAAAAATCTTGTTTGTTTCAGCCCTGAAAAAGTATTTTTTTTCATTACCTTTGCACTTTCAAAGACAAGATAATATACACTTACAATATGAAAAAGAAAAAAAATACAGCAATTGTCGTAAGTACGGTTGCCGTTGTGATGAGTGCAATAGCTATTATGTCGCAAATATTTGTTTTTGCTACATCGCACAAAAGTGAAGACGAAAAGTATCAGGATATACTGAAAGAAAACTTTCATAATTTTGCTGTTCCTATACCCAAACAAGTTAGTTTCTGCGGTGAGGATGTTCCTTTGGATAATACTTTCGTAAGAGAGGCTTTGGACAGGGAACTTTCCTATATCAGTTACCAACATGCATCCACTTTTCTGATCCTTAAACGTGCCTATCGCTATTTTCCTCAAAT
>JAFUYA010000155.1 GCA_017477025.1 Bacteroidales bacterium
ATTAAAAATTCCAATGTATTTGCTGTTGATATTTCGGAAAAAGCACTACAAACAGCAGAAGAAAATAATTGCAGATTGGGACTTAACGTAAGATTTGCATGTATGGATTTATTAACTGACGAAAACCTTGATTTATTATTTGCCGATAATGAATTGATGACCGAAAATAGTGTAAATGGTTCTTCAAAAACAAATCTGAAGTTTGATATTATAGTGTCTAATCCTCCTTATGTAATGGATAAAGAGAAAGTTATGATGTCAGAGAACGTTTTGAATTATGAACCCCCTCTTGCATTATTTGTAAAAGATGAAAATCCCCTTATTTTTTATGAAAAAATCGCTGTTATTGCAGAAAAATATTTAAAAAGCGGAGGAAAAATCTATTTGGAAGTCAATGAGAATTTGGCAAATGAAACGGTTGCTTTATTTTCTCAAAAAGAATACTTTGCAGAAATCAGAAAAGATATTTACGCTAAAAACAGGTTTATTTTTTTACAAAAAAAGATTTAAAAATTTTGTCGGAATTAAAAATTGTAGTACTTTTGCAAATGGAGAGTTGGCTGAGTGGTCGATAGCGGCGGTCTTGAAAACCGTTGAGGGTAACACCTCCGGGGGTTCGAATCCCTCACTCTCCGCAGGATTCAGAAAGGGGACGAGTTTGTTTGTTCGTCCCCTTTGATTTTATATACTTTTTTTATTATTCAACAGTCGAAGAAATATGGATTATTCGTTGTCCTGATCATTTTCTATACGAACAAAGTCATACAATACGGCAAATAATGTCAGTAGTTATTTCCGTAAGTAGTAATTTTTTCATAATTTTGCAGACACTTAACAAGATAAGTATGCAAAAATATGAGATTTCTTACATAAAGGAACAATTTCCTTTCGTAACGAACAGACAATTAGAGCAATTTGCCGCATTACCGTCCCTATACAGAGATTGGAACAGCAAAATTAACGTCATTTCAAGGAAAGATATTGACAATATTTTCGTACATCATATTCTACATTCCCTGTCTATTGCCAAAATCATTATGTTCAAGCCCGATACATCAGTTCTGGATGTAGGAACCGGCGGAGGTTTTCCCGGTATTCCGCTATCTGTTTTGATGCCCGAAGTAAAATTCCACCTGATTGACCGTATTGCGAAAAAAATCAAAGTAGTTAATGCCGTAAAAGAAGCTTTGAATTTGGAAAACGTTGTTGCCGATCAAGTGCCTTGTGAGGAAGATAAACAAAAATATGATTTCATTGTTTCCCGTGCGGTAACCAACTTGCCAGATTTTATGAAAATGACTAAAAATAAATTACTTAACCGCTCAAATAATGAATTGAAGAACGGAATTCTTTATCTTAAAGGAGAAAATGTTGCGGAGGAATTGGAAAATTTTAAAGGTAAATATACTATATATAACGTAGGGCAGTTTTTTGCTGATGAATTTTTTGAAACAAAACGCATTGTCTATCTACCATTTAATTCTTGTTCGGTAAAATAACTATTGAATGCAGGTTATTTCGGAAATAAATCTACCGGTGAAAGATTATAAACAATAAAAGATAAAATACTATGAGCAAAAAGGCATTATTAGTTGCAATGATGTTATTATGTGTGTCCGTAATATTTGCACAGACACCGATTAAATCTTTTCAGGCAACTTCAGTTAAAGGTTTTAATAAACCAGTAATATTGGACAGTACGGCAAATACCGGAAAGAAGTTCTCATCTTCCGACTTTTTGCATACTCCTAAACCGTATGCAGATGCAAAATCATTGAAAGAGATAAGGACCTCCGACGATATATTGCTATTGCCTAAAAGTGGAAAAGATTATTCCGTTCAGACGTTATATTTTACGCTGAATACTACAACATACAGTGAAAAGAAGATAACCGTTACGACAAATGCAGCGTTTAAATTAAGCATTGACGGAAAAAAAGAAAAGGAAAAACTGAAAAGTGAAGATGATATTGACTCAGCTTCTGATGTTACAGTAACAAAAACTTTTGAACCTGGAATGCATTATGTAGGTATCAACCTTTTGTGTGAAAACAAGGATGTAATCTATAAAATAAAAGTAACTGTCGGAGATTCTGCTTCTTCGGAAAGTAATTTTGTAGAATCGCAATCAGGATTAACTTTAAGAACTATGCTTTGCGGTGAGAATCCGTATAATATCAGTGTATCAAACAGCGGTAAAATGTATATGGTTAAATATTATACGACGGATAATAAAGGTAAGAATACGTATAGGATTGAGATACGTCAGAGTTCCGACGATAAGATTATTTTCAGTGATGATAAAACAACGTCTTACACATGGATGCCTGAGTCGGATATATTGTATTACAAGGAAAAAAGTGATATTTATACCTTGAATCCGAAGACCAAAGAAAGAGAATTACTGATGACTGATGCACCCGAAGGTAATATTACGTTTCTACCTGACGAACACCGATTTATCTTAACCGTTACAAGCAAAAAAGACAATACAAAGGAGGATATTCACAGAATGTATCTGCCTGACGACCGTATCCCGGGATGGAGAGATAGAGTTTCATTGTCTTTATGCGATACAGACGGAAATATACAACCGCTTACTTATTCTTTCCGCTCCACTTATCTGAATGATATATCAAATGACGGAAACAAAATCTTGTTTTCCGTATCCAAAGACTCTCTTACTGCCCGTCCGTTCACTTTTAACAGCATTTATCAACTTGATTTAAACACGTTTTCTCTTGATACATTAGTTGAAAATGACGGTTTCGTATCTTCCGCTCAATACTTATCGGACAATGAAAACATAGTAATTCTCGCAAGTAATGAAGCATTTAACTCCATAGGTTCAACAGTCAAGAAAAATATGACACCGAATATTTTTAATAACTCTATATACATTATGAATCTTAAAACTAAGAAAGTATCTCCTGTAGCCAAGAGTTTCGATCCGAGTGTTAATTCTGTAATCGTACGCGAAAACAATCTTTATCTAAAATGTCAGAATAAGGACAGTGTAAGTATTTATCAATACAACTTAAAAGATAATACTTTTTCATTATTGAATCTTAACGTCGATATTGTCGGTGGATTCGATATTAATAAAATGGAGAATTTTGCCACATATTACGGAGAAAACTACAATAAACCTAAACGTGTATTTGCTACTGCTTTTAATAATAACACATTTTTACAACCTGATGTCAAAGAAGTTTATTTTCCAAAGCAAGAGGAATTCAACAAAATGCAAATCGGAAAAATGGAGAAATATTCTTTCAAGATGCATTCCTCACAAATTGACGGCAGATTATATTATCCTGCCGATTTTGATGCAAATAAGCAGTACCCTATGATAGTTTATTATTACGGAGGTTGTGAACCGACGGATCTTTCCTTTGAAATGCGTTATTCTGCTTGGCTTTATACTCAGCAAGGTTATATTGTGTATGTTATCAACCCTTCCGGCACGGTAGGTTGGGGACAAGAATTTGCTGCTCGCCATGTTAATGCTTGGGGTGATTGGACTGCAGATGAAATTATTGAAGGAGTGAAGCGTGTTTGCAAAGATAAACCTTTCATTAACAGCAAAAAGATAGGTTGTATGGGGGCTTCCTACGGCGGATTCATGACTCAGTATCTTCAAACTAAAACGGATATTTTCGCTGCTGCCGTTTCTCATGCAGGAATCTCAAATATTACTTCTTATTGGGGAGAAGGTTACTGGGGATACTCATATTCCGCAGCCGCTTCCGCTGATTCTTACCCTTGGAATAATCCTGATTTATATACAAAGCATTCTCCGTTGTTCAATGCCGATAAAATCAAAACGCCTCTATTATTACTTCACGGGACAAGTGATACAAACGTGCCTATCGGAGAAAGTATTCAGATGTATAATGCTTTGAAAATCTTGGGTAAAGAGGTAGAATTTATAACCGTAAAGGGAGAAAATCACGGTATTGTGGATTTTGAAAAGCGTCTTAAATGGAATAACACGATTTACGCATGGTTTGCTAAATGGTTGAAAGATGATTCTTCATGGTGGGACACTCTTTATCCGAAGGAAAACTTATAAATTGCGATTTTTCATAAAAAAGAAAAAATTATCTCCTGACAAAGAAAAGGAAATAATTATTAATGATAAATAAAAAAAATGCTTTTGTTGTTCTTTTACGGCAAAAGCATTTTGATTTATTGTACGTTCAAAGCAGTTTCTTTCAATGTAATTACTTTTTGTTTATGCTCATCGTTTGTATTGAATGTAACGCCTCTGCGATTGGACAAAAGTTTGTTGAAAGAAACGGCAATGCCTTTCAAAGCAGATATACAATTGTCAATAAGCACTGATGTTATGTGTTCGTTTTCCTCACTGTAAAGACCTTTATACTGCATATTCAACATGCTTTTCACACAATTGTTCAATAATGTCTCGGAAAGAAAATCATACTTATTACTTTGTGTCTTTGAATAGGCTGCAATGGTCAGATCTCTTTTCAAATGCAGAAGATTTTTATAGTATTCGTCTAAAAAAGTGTGTAACTGATGAACGGTAATATCATCAGTGTTATTATTAAACTGCTGACAAAAAGCAATTTGATTTTCAAAATCCTGTACATTCATAATTTTTTATTCAACCCTTATTTGTATTGCAAATTTATAATTTTTTTTTTAGTTGAATGTTTTTTTTACGGATTTTTTCATTCCTATGAAACCGTAGCCGTTTTCCCAAGCATTTTTGATTGCAACGGGATTAATGCCCAATCCCCATGAATTAATGTAATTTCCCAATGAGTAAAGATAGTTGTAAGTATTCTTGTCTATGGTTGCAATCTCAAAGAAACCTCCTATACCACTATCGTTTGGTGCTTTATGTATAAATTTATTTATAGCGTCAATATCAAATTTACCGTCAGTTTTCGCTGTTTGCGTTATGTAAAAGTTTGTATTGTAAGCCAATTTCAGAATATACTTGCCGCCTGCAAATTTTTCATTATTGAATACATGATATTCATTGTGTCTGTCATCATCATCAAACGCTGTATTGTTGTTTTCATAATACACACCTGCATGGGATTCGTACAGAATGTCGGGAGATTCGGTGCTGCAAAGCAATTCGTTGTCGGCTTTGTCAGTAAATAGGTTGTTAATCATATAATAATTTTCCCCGCCCTTATCATTAATTTCCAAATAGACTACTAATTGAAGATTGTCATCAACCGTACGCATTGAACATGAAAAAGAATCAACCTGCGGAAGCGGTAAATTAAACTGCAAACGAGATTCAACAGGAGAGTAGTTATTATGCGATATACGGATTGTAATGTCATCATTCGTTTTAGGTATGAAACTGAACGTATATTCACTATTTGCATTAATCTCGGCTGTATCTGAAACCGAGTTTTTATTGTCAAACAGAGTAACTGAAGCATCTTTCAATACGGCATCCGCCTTTCTCCGTTTATAACCTGACTTGTTTCCCGTGCCTGCAGCAGCGGATTTATATATATCATCATAATAATACCCTGTATATATCCCCGGTTTGGCAGAATGATATACACGAAAAGCTATCGGCTCATTTTCTTCCAATATAGCCGCTACAACCAGCCTGTCTTCAGGTAAATCGGCATTATAGTCAATTTCGTATTCACAGGAAACACATATAAAAAATGATAAAAATGAGACTAAAACTAATTTTTTCATAAGTTTATTTCACTATTACTTTGTTCTTAAAAAAAATTACTGTGATTTCTTCAAAAATCATTGAGATTTTGTCGGAAATCATTAAGATTTTGCGAGAAATCACGCACTTTTTTTTCATATTATCTAACATTCGGAAAATTAATTGTTTATTAGAATTTGAAAGAATATGAAACAGTCGGTATTACAGGCATTATACTGAACGCTTTTAATTTATTAGGTTCATCGGACGGGAAAACAAAGAATGCATTTTTATAGTTGTAAGCATTATAAACGTTCAGAGCCCATGTTCTAACACCGTACTTCACAGGTTTATGGTTGGCAATTGACAAATCCAAGCGTTGATAGGACGGCATACGGAAATTGTTTCTCGGACCATAAATGCTGATTAGCCCGGAATCGTACCAATGGGAAAGAGATTCCTTATTTTCAACGGGATTGTAGTAGTTGGCAACGGGAACATTAGTTCTTGAACCCGAATTGATGACAAAGGCTGCCGTTATCTCCCAACGGTTGCTGATTTCAAAACTTGCAACGGCATTAAACTGGTGGCGGACGTCGAAACGATCGTAAAACTCGTCTCCGTTATTAATCTCACCTCTTTCGTATTGTCTTTTGCTCCAAGAAAGTGTATAGGCAATCCAACCTGTAAAGTTTCCTTTGTTCTTTTGTGCCGTAAATTCCATTCCGTAAGACTTTCCGTTGCCTTGGGCAACGTTTTGTTGCCAATTTTCGGAGTTATTGAAAGACGAAACGCCGTCTTTGTAATCTATTACATTAATCAACCACTTGTAATATCCTTCCAATGAAATATTTACGTCCCGTAAGATTTGAGTAAAGCCTCCTATTGAAATTTGATGAGAAGTAATCGGTTTTATTTTCTTTGTAACAGGCACCCATAAGTCTGTAGGAAGAGAAAATAAGCCGTTAGACAACAAATGTATGTTTTGATTCATCATTGCATAACCTGCTTTCAAAGAGAAATTGTCTATCAAAGAGTATCTGAATGAAATACGGGGTTGTACGGATGCGTGAATAGTACCGCTGACGTTATAATAATCAAATCTTAGACCTTCACGCAATGAAATCTTATCCGTAAAGTTCATAACATCTTCGCCGTATAGTATGATTTCGTGTGCGTTATCTTGATTATCAACAGTATATGGTGCGGTTATATAGGCTCCGTTTTCGATTGATACGGCTCTTGTTATCTCCGGAGTGTAATGATGATAAGTGTAATTCACACCTAAGTTGAAAGAATTCCATCCATTCAGGTAATAATTGTAATTATTTTTCAATGTAATGTCTTCAACACCCGAATTAAAATTGAATTTGGTATGAAAAGTAGTTATTTCACCATAGTCTTCTTTATTATCGTATTCGCTGGTAATCAAAGATTTGTATCTATTATACGAAATGCTTAAATTACTGAATAATTGACTTGAAAATTGATGCGTCCAATCCAAGGTAGCAATTGTATTACCCCAAGAAACAGTTGCTTGACTTTTCTCTGTTCCTGCATAACGTTCTTCGGTCGAGAATCCGTATTTATCTTTGCCCTTATAAAAAGATAAAGTTAAGGTGTTTTGAGGGTTAAACCTGTGTTTGACTTTGGCATTTATATCATAAAAATGATAAGCAAAGCCGAGATCTTTATCATCGTTTCTTGTTCTGTACCAAATCAAAGGTTTTATTAACAGATCTAAATACGTTCTTCTGAAGGAAAAAGAAAAAGTTGTTTTATCCGTTTTAATCGGACCTTCAACATTAACCTTTGCAGAAATCAAACCTATGGAAAAATCTCCTTTAATTCTTTCTGTATTACCGTCTTTCATTCTTATATCCATAACAGAGGATGCTCTGCCTCCGAATTCAGCAGGGAATCCGCCTTTGTAAAATTCTATATTTTTGACGGCATCAGTATTAAATGCAGATATAAAACCCATCAAGTGATTAGGATTATACACCTCAATACCGTCAATCAGATATAAATTTTGATCTGAATTTCCGCCTCTGACATATAATCCCGTAGTTCCTTCCGTACCTGATTTAACGCCGGGCAGCATTTGTACGGCTTTCAACAGGTCGGCTTCTCCCGTAAGTGTAGGCATCTTGGCAACAACCTGCGGATTGATTTCTATCTTGCCTGGTACTTCCTGCCTGACAAATCTTTGTTCGTATCTCTCGTCTGTAATCGTTACTTCTTCCAATTCGGTTGATGCGGTAAGATATATGTTTATTGCAGTATCTTTCTGTAAATTAAGACTGAGTATTTGTTTTTGGTAGCCGATATATGAAAACTCCAGTACAATATTCTGATTTTTAGGGGTAAAAGAATAGAAACCGTATGAATTAGTTATTGTTCCCTGTTTGTTTTGAGCATCAAATACAGTTGCACCTATAAGAGTTTCCTTAGTTTTACTATCGTATATGTATCCGAATATACGCGTTTTTTGGGATAGGACGGGAGAATCTGACAAAAGAAGGAAGAAAAATACAATAAACAGGAAAGAATCTAATCGTTTCATAAATTATTTTGTGTTAAATTCGGATAATTCTTTGTTTTTTGCAAATAACAAGCGACCGTCCTTTAAGAAAGTATAAGGATTGTCGCTTGTTATACATCTGTATTCAAAAGACGATTCAGATTGTTGCACTCATTGTTTCCACTTCCGAGGAAACTTTTTTGATCATTCCTTGTAATGCAGAACCGGGTCCGACTTCAATGAATGCGGTTGCACCATCTGCAATCATATTTTTAACAATTTGTGTCCATTTTACAGGAGATGTCAATTGCTTTATTAAATTCTCCTTAATCAGTTTAGCATCCGTCATAGGCATTGCATTAACATCTTGATAGATAGGACAAACAGGAGTTTTAATTTCGGATTCTTCTATTCCTTTTGCTAACTCCACTCTTGCACTTTCCATCAAAGGAGAATGGAATGCACCTCCGACTTTCAACGGTAAAGATCTTTTTGCACCCTTTTCTTTCAACAAAGCACAGGCTTTTTCTATTCCTGCAGTAGTGCCTGATATTACCAATTGTCCCGGATTATTATAATTGGCAGGAACAACGATTTCATCTGTAATTGAAGCACATACTTCCTCAATTACGGAATCTTCCAACCCTATTATTGCAGCCATCGTACTCGGATTAGTTTCGCAGGCTTTTTGCATTGCATTGGCACGTATGGATACCAATCTCAATCCGTCCTCAAAGCTCATAGCCTTTGCAGCAACCAATGCCGAAAACTCACCAAGTGAATGTCCTGCAACCATATCAGGCTTAAACTCTTTTCCAAGAGCATTTGCCAAAGCAGTAGAATGTAAGAATACCGCAGGTTGCGTTACTTTGGTTTGTTTCTGATCTTCTTCCGTACCGTTAAACATAATTTCGGTAATATCAAAGCCAAGTATCTCGTTGGCTTTTTCAAACATTGCTTTACATTCTCCGTTTTTTTCGTAAAGGTCTTTACCCATTCCGATGAACTGAGCTCCCTGACCCGGGAATACATAAGCTTTTTTCATGGTCTTAACTTTTTTGATTATTTTTGTTACTAATCAGTTTATTGTTTGTTATTTTTTAATACTTGATCTCACATTTAAAATTATTTTTTAACAAATTGATAGCAGGAGAAGTTTCCATAAGCACTCTGAATCTCTCAACAGGAGTGGTTGCCGTGATTTCTTTTCTTTCAGAATTTAAAGCAATCACCTCCAATTTCATTTGAGGATAATGTGTTCTGTGCATAATGAATTGTGTCAAGTCCTTACGTATGCCGTCAATAATGTCTTTTTTTTCTGAAGAATCAACAATTATCTGTGCTAAAAAGGTTTCATCTTTGTAAGGTTTAATATCAGCTTTGGAAAGAGCAAATTTTAGATTTATAAGTTGTTGATTTTTGCTTAAAGAAGAAATCTCATCTTCCGTTACATTAGGAAAACTCTCTTCGGATATATTATCTCCGTTGGAGTCTTCGTCATTATTTCGTATAGTTGTATCTTTAATTTGTTCCTGTAAGGAGTCCGTATAAACTTTTATACACTTACGTACATCGTCTATTGAGAATACAACGGATTTTTCAGGTTTCTCGTTTTCTTTTTTTATACGATCAACATTGTCCTTGCTGAATGCAAAAGGAGATTTAAAATTAGCAGGATTAACTCTTTTGACTGCAGGTTGGGATTCAGTTACGGAGTTTTTTTTTCAGCCGTTGTTTGTAATGACTGTGAAGGTTGTTGGGATAGAACTGTATTTTGTTGTGTCGTTATTTGACTTTGAGGCTGCCGTTGTGAGA
>JAFUYA010000156.1 GCA_017477025.1 Bacteroidales bacterium
TATATTGGTAATGATGGCATATTTAAAAAAATGTGTTTAAACTCTAAAGGGACAGTCAAAAATAATTTCGATGAAGTTTATGAAAAATTTGTAAATGATGTTAATGAATATTGTGACGAAAATGATGCACCTTTCATACTCAAAACATCAAAAGATAAAGATTTTGGGATAAGAATTAATGGGAATAATAATTTAACTTTATATATGGGAAAATCACTACAACCTAATGGAACTCTAACAAAAGAAAATTTAGAAGCAGTTTCTGATTGGCATTATTATGCTAGACCTATAATAAATTATTTCGAAAGCCATTATAATTATAGTGAATCTTTTGTTTATAATAATTCACCTAAAGTTCTTATCATTGACGAAATCAACAGGGGTAATATTTCAAAGATTTTTGGAGAATTGATTACCCTTATTGAAGATGACAAACGTGAGAATATAACAGTTACTTTACCATATTCTCAAAAACAGTTTACTGTTCCGAAAAATCTTTATATAATTGGAACAATGAATACGGCAGACAGATCTATTGCAAGTGTTGATATTGCACTACGCAGAAGGTTTCGGTTTGTTGAAATGATGCCAAAACCAGAACTTTTGATAGACAAAAATGATAATTATGAAATCACTGTAAGAAATAGTAAAAATGATAAAACTGAGTTATATAAAATTAACTTGCAAGTATTATTAAAAACTTTAAATGAACGTATTTCATATCTTCTCGACCCTGATCATCAAATTGGGCATAGTTATTTCTTGAACTTACTTAAAGATGAAAATGGAAACAAAAAAGATTATATTTTAGAATCTGATTTAAAAGATGTATTCAAATACGAGATTTTACCTTTATTAAATGAATATTTCTACGATGATTGGGATAAATTGAGAGATGTATTGATAAGAGCAGATTATAAAGAACTTGGTCTTTCGGATAAGGATAATAGAGATATATACAAATATTCTTTAATTAAAAAAAGTAAAAAACAAACATTATTCTGCTCGTCAGTTGAAGAAACTTATGAATTTAATCATAGTTTGTTTGATAATACTGAAGATGATAAGGATATCTTTAAAATTGCGATTGCTTTAATTGGAAAAGATATTATTGAAAATGGTGATAATGAATTAAAAAATCAGTTTAAATCCGTTCCTGCAAGTGAAACCAATGTTTCTGAGGAGGTATCTAGCAATATATAATGATAAATTCCCTGCAAAAATGTGAATATTGTTATAAAGAGCCAATAGATAAAGAAATGCTTTGTATTGAAACAGATGAGGAATACAAAGTATTTCTTGACGGACTAGAAGATTATTTAAAAAAGCAAAATTTATCTAATGCCCTATTGTTTACGAAAGATGGAATTGTAACACAAAACTATGTCGGAGTTATTAAGTATAAAAACTTTCAGCTTGATATTTTGCCAAAACTTTTGAGCAAAAGCGAAAACATTAAAGACAATGGACAATATATAGTAAAAAATCTTATATATATGATTTCTCTAACTCAGAAATTAGATATAAAAATGACAGAACACGCAGATATTAACCACTGCGAAAACCCATTTTTGGAAGTTTTAATCAGAGAATATGCAACATCCTTATTTGAATGTATAAAACGTCTGACACCAAGAAATTACATTAGAGAAGAGGATAATCTGAATTACCTTAAGGGGAAATTGAAGTTTACGGAAAATATCCGTTATAACTGTACAAATCAGGCAAAATTCTATTGTGAATATGATGAATTTTCTGAAAATAACAAGCTTAATCAGTTGTTTTTATTCGTTTCAAAATGCTTGTTTAATATTTCAAGTAGCAGCGAAAACAGAAAAATTCTTTCATTTATAATGAATTATTTTTGCGATTTGCCACTTGTCAGATATGATAAATATAAGGCTGATAAAATTATTCTTACCCGTAATCAACAATTATTTTCACACCCGTTTATGATCGCAAAAATGTTTTTGGAAAATATTTCTGTTGATATTTCTAAAAATTCCATCGAAAATATAACTCTTTTATGGGATATGAATTTGTTATTTGAAGAATTTGTGTATGAAGTTATAAAACGTCATGTTATAGGTTATACTCCACACTATCAAAAAAATAAAAAACTTTTAAGAAATGTAGATAACTTAAAAGAATATGGAAATACATTTGTGGATGTCTATTTACAAAAAAATGATAACGAAGACAAGATTATTCTTGATACAAAATATAAAATCAATTCAGGAGGGAACAGTGAGTTTTTAAACAGTGATATATATCAGGTTTGTACATATTGTTTATTACACAATACAGATAAAGCTATTTTATTCTATCCTGCGGATATAGATTTTAGGTCAAACAAAGATATTAAGGATAAATATTTTGTTGTACCGAAAATTCCAAAATTTGAGTTGAATTCAGATAATTCGGATATTTTAATACACAGGATTATGATACAACTAAATCAGGATTTAACAAAAATCTCAGATCATATAAATGAATTTACGGAAATATTACATAACCATGTCCTAAATTGACATAGTGGCATGCTAATATAAAATTATCGGCGGGTGGTTCGCCCGACCATGAATAACTACAAAGGCGAAACTGATTTCTCCCTTCGGTCGAAATCGTTTTCCCCTTTCAAAAACCGACCTTTACAGGTCGGCTTTTTTGATTTTATGATATTTATCTTTGCCAATTTGCAAATGGATAACAGAATGAGTCGCCATTTGTATTGGGAAATTCTTTACTATGTAAAACTAGCAATTTTTGCTCAATTTCTCTAGAATTACTTGTTTCACACCAGTATAAGTCTAATTTATCATTCCAATTCTTGATTTGCCAAAGAGCTTTTCCTCCATCATGATTTTGCGTTTTCCCTATAGAATATCTTAATAATAGTCTTATTCTTCCTCTCAACCCATCTTTAGAGTTTGCTTTTCCTATATAAAGAATATTTCTATGGCAAGTTAATAATTTTTGTTTTAAATCATCTATAGTATATAATTTTTTACATTTGGTTGCTGTCGTTGTTTCTGATACTTCTATATTTTGTTCATTCTTGTTCAAACATACAATGTAAATTCCTTCAGTTTTAGGAATTGAATTTATACTTTCTGATATTTTTTCATAATTGATTTTACTTAGTGAAATAATATTCTTTTTATATTTACTGACTTCAACTTCAAAACTCATAATGACCTTCTTCATGATTCCACGTTTAATATTTTAGCATACTTCATCAACTTATTATAACTCTTTTCATCAACTTGTTTTGCGTAGGCGAGGTAGCCTTTGAGTTTAGCGAGGGATTTTTCATCCCAAGTTCGGTATTTTAGGTCAATTTCTTTTGCTCCGCTGGATTTGAAAACCGAATAACTATGCAACATTGCACGCAGTTCTCGCCTCAAACCCTTTGGCAAACGAACATCTTTGTTATTCACAACAACACCCAAAACATTTTGCTGTTTGTTATCAGAAATATATTTTGTTTTTTTGTCATTCAATTTGTAGCCAAAGTTTGTCAAAGTCTTTTGCACAAATTTTTCTATCATATTTAGCAAATCTTTATCATCACAAGAAAACGTCAAATCGTCCATATATCTTGAATAATCAACCCCGAACATCAATGAATAATCTTTTATTCTTTTATCAATCGGAGAAAAACAGGCATTTGCAATATGAGCTGAAGTCGGTGCACCTGTCGGGAGCTTGCCGTTCAGGATTGTAATCATCAGATAATAATTCACATCCGCATTTTTAATTTTTTTGCAGGTATTTTTTACAACTTTTTCAATATATTCATAAGGAACCGAGCTATAAAAATCCTTTATATCCATTTTCAAAACATATTTTTTGCCACAATGAATTTTTGCAGCTTTAAATGTGTTCATTTTTAACGGATAAACCCAATTTATTGCCGTTTTAAAGTATCTTTGTTTCTTTTTTAATTCATCAGAAGGAGCAAGTATTACACGTTTGCCGACACGACAGACTGTATAATACAATTCTTGTGTTAAATATACCTTATTGCCGTTGTAATACATTAAAATTCACTCTCCACAATTTGACCGTAAAATTTCGGAATATTAGACTTAAACGTCAAACGAATTGACCCGCATGCACCAAATTTGTTTTTTGCAACGATAACTTCTGTTTCACCTTTCGGGCGGAACTCATCATATTCTTCTCTTGAATTATAGTATTCATCACGGTAGAGAAAAATCACCACATCAGAAATATTTTCGATTGCTCCTGATTCTCTCAAATCCGAAAGCAAAGGTCGTTTGTCGTATCTGTTTTCTACTGCTCTTGATAGTTGAGATGCAATAATAATCACAACTCCGTTTTCTTTTGCAATTCGTTTTAAATTTTTCATAATATCTTCAATCTGAACAAATCTGTCTTTTTTTCGACTTCCTTCCATTAGCTGAAAATAGTCTATAAACACAACATCAGGGTGTAATTCTTTAATTGCAAGTTCTATTTCTTCTGTTTTTATTCCTGAATTATCGTCAATTTTTAAATCCCACTTAGACAAATTTTCCATTGCCTGAGCTAATTTTTGCCAATCTTTTGCAACAAGATTATTTAGTTTTGATTTTAAAAAACTAACCTCTGCCCTTTGGAATAAAAATCGTTTTACAAGTTGCTCCTTTGACATTTCAAGTGAAAAATAAATGCACTTTTTATTTTTTAACAAAATATTTTCCATAACCGAGAGCATAAAAGTAGTTTTCCCCATGGCAGGCCTTGCTCCGATTGTAATAACGGCTCCTTTTTTCTCCTGAATACCCAAAACGCAGTCTAAATCTTCAAAACCTGTTTCAAAAAATGTTTTGTTCTGATTTTCCAAATCTTCCCAAACATCTGCTAATAATTTTTCGTCTAACATAATTTTTCTCCTTTCCCTCACCCGAAAATCTAAGTTTCGTAAACTCAACTTGATTTTCTACCCTCAGCTACACTGCGTTTCGCATACAGGCTCACACAATTTTTGAAGATTCTGAAACAAGTTCAGAATGACAAAAATTGGTTCGCTTTGTATCCCACCCATGTTGTTGGCGAGGGGTGATATTTTTATTATATTTTATAACCCCGTCATATTAGGTCATACAAAATTAAAATTTTACCTGTCCTATTTTGACATAATTGACTGATATTATAAGCATGTAATTTTAGACAAAAAGGAGTATGACTTATGAACAACTATGAAAAAAGACTGTTTTTAAACTATTTTGACAAGATGATTAATGATATTAAATTTTCTTATTATTCTTTTGAAGGGGTATTTGATTTCTTTCTTGATGAATTTAAGATTGATAGGAAAATCTTTGATTATGATGAGGATAACGAACTCATTTTGGAAAACCATAAACAAATAGAGTCTTTTAAAAAGAAATTAAAGAAAATATTGATAAATTTAAAAGAAAAATTACCTGTAAAAGAAACTCTTTACGAAAAACAACTAAATATGATAAAAGATATTTATTGTTTGGATAAAGAAGAAGCAGCCGTTTTTGAGTTTTGCTTAATTCAGGAACTAAATAATATTTTTAAAGAATTTTGCGGGTGTTTTGATGGCGATGTTTTGCAAATATTCACAAGAGTATATTTGGGTATAAGATTTGGACGTGCCGACAGAATTACGGATAATTTGTACTACAAAAATCTTATAGCAAGGCGACATGGAAATGTTGAAATTTGTCCTGATGTATTAAAAGTTTTTGATAACCCAAGATGCAACAGCACCTCAAAAATTATAAGTATTCTTTTAGGAGATGCCGAAAAATCTACACTTACCAAACTTGATTTTAAGCATATTGAAGATAAACAAAAGAAAGTTACTAAAATTTTAAAATCAGCCGTTAAAAAAGGACAAAAGGGTGTAAATATCTTGTTATACGGAAATGTGGGTGTCGGCAAAACGGAATTTGCAAAGCTGACCGCAAATATTGCATCTATTCCTATTTATGCAGTAAAAACCGAAAAGGAAGATTATAAGCAGGCAAACAGGGAAGACAGGCTCGTTGATTTATATTCAAAACAGCATATTTTATCCCGTGCAAAAAATTCCTGTATCCTTTTTGATGAGGCAGAAGACGTTATGAACAGAGGATTTTCTTGTTTTGGTAATGCTTCTAAAGGGTATTTAAATAAAATTTTAGAAACAACGTCGGTACCTGTAATTTGGACAACGAATAATATTTATGATGTTGATCCTGCTTTTTTGCGCAGAATGACTTATGCTATTGAGTTTGAAAAATTATCCGAAGAAAATCGGCTGGATATTTGGAAAAAAGTTTTGAAAAAGAATAATTTAAAAGTTAAAAAAACAAAACTTGAAGAACTGAATAAAACTTATGATATTCCACCATCTTTGATAGCAAATGCCGTTCAGTCAACCAAAATGATTGACGGAAATGAAGATGATTTTGAAGATTTTATAGAAAATGTTGCCCGTGTTGTAACTAAGAAAAAGAATGTCAAAACCAAAAAGGAATTTGATGTTAAAAATTACGACATAAGCCTTGTTAATACAGATATGGATATGGATGATTTAACACAAAAAATTCAAAAATCGGGGAAATTGAATTTTTCATTATGTATGTACGGTGAGCCAGGTACGGGCAAAAGCCTTTACGCAAAATATTTAGCCAATACTTTAGGGGTTGAAGTTGTATTTAAACGGGCATCAGACCTTATTTCAAAATGGGTTGGGGAAACAGAACAAAATATTGCCTCAGCCTTTGCAGAAGCCAAAGCTAAAAAAGCAATGCTGATTTTTGATGAAGCAGACAGCTTTTTGCAGAACAGAAATAATGCACAACGAAGCTTTGAGGTAACTCAGGTTAACGAGATGTTGACGTGGATGGAATCGCACGAATATCCGTTTGTTTGTACAACAAATTTACTTGATAGTTTGGATGAAGCAAGCCTAAGACGTTTCACTTTCAAAATTCGTTTTGACTTTATGACAACAGAACAGGTAAACCACGCAATAGAGCATTTCTTTGGAATAAAGGATACAAATGTAAATATTAAAGGTTTGACGGCGGGGGATTTTGCAACTGTCAAGAAGAAAATCGACTTTTTAGGGATAAAAGATTTAGACGAAATTACTAAAATGCTCAATGCTGAAGTAAAAGTCAAAAAATCCAAAGAGTTGCAAAATACAGTAGGTTTTTAGAGGTAAATATTATTTATTGTATAAATCTGTGATATAATGCAAGCAAAAGAGGGGTAAGAATGATGGAAAATGTGTTAGATAGTGTTGAAGTAAAAAAGTTACCTGAACCAAATGCCAAGCAAAAAGAATGTATTTATAATACAAAATTAGGCAAATACCTTGTTATAGCA
>JAFUYA010000018.1 GCA_017477025.1 Bacteroidales bacterium
ACTTGAAAGCGATAATCCGCCCGTAATCCAGAAACGGAATTTACTAAGAACATGAAATACAAGTAAGGTTTCTACCAATCTTAAAGTACTTTGCCAAAAAGATTGCAAATCATCTTTTTTCTTTGTAAAATACCCCGATACAAAAATGAATAAGGGCATGTGAAAGAAATAAATAAAATCGTAAATAACAGATAATGGATAAACCGTGCTGACAGGTCCTATGCTGTGTCCTAATACAACCAGCGTTATCAATACAAATTTCAATCCGTCAAAGAATGAATCACGTTGTCCGACTAATGCCATATTTTGATACTTTTTAATTGTAATATCATGCTGAAGAGCAACCCGTTCGGAAATCACAATTAAAATTTGTGGACTCACTCCGAGTTGATGTAGGCACGACCAAATGCCTGTGCAGACTCATAAGCAAAGCCCACGTATGCGGACAATTCGCCTATTGTTTTTGAGTCTGCGGATAAAATTGGTCGTTTCACATCAACTCAGTACAACAGCAAGATGCTACATTGTTACACCGACACCATTGTCGGATTGATTGCAAAGTTACGAAAATATATTTAACTGACAAAAATAAAGCCTGAATATAGTTAATAATATAAGTCTGCGTTCAAAAATTTCCTGCATTATAAATAAAATTTTATAATTTTGCAGACAAATAAATCATTTTAAGCAATATGTGTAAAATAAAATCATATATCAAGACCGTGATTTCTTTAGTCGGGACAGTAATCTGTGTAATCAACTGTTTGAATGCACAAACCGACAGCGTCAATGTCAGACATTATGACATCAATCTCAATATTGACAACATTATTTCCAAAGGTCATACAGGTAATACCTATATTCTTTTTGACCTTATCACAGATGACAATCACGAAGTGCAGTTTGACCTTTTGAATCAATCGATTGACAGCGTTTATACGGGAAATACTTCCGTTAATGAACCTGCACAGAAAACCAAATTCACATACAACGGCAAGAAAGTAAGGTTTCAAATACCTCAATATACAGTTAAAGAAAACTATTTCGCCATTGTCTATTATCACGGGACAAGTACGGTGGAAAAAAATACGTATGCTTGGGGAGGAATGCATTATGACAACGATATTATTTACAGTATGGGAGTTGCTTTCATGGATTATCCTCATAACTATGCACGCAGTTGGTTCGTTTGCAACGATACTTTTACCGATAAGGCAAGTTATTCGCTCAATATTTCGGTTGATAAGGACAGAGAGGCTTTCTGCAGCGGCAAATTCATCGGAAAGGAAGAATTTGATACTTACGATACCTATCATTATTCTCTTGAACAACAGGTTGCCCCCTATCTTGTAGCCGTAACGACAGGTAAGTTTCATACTTACTCGAAAACCATACACAGCAATACGTACGATTATGACATAGAGTTGGTTGTCAAATATATCAACGAAAAAGATCTGCCGAATATCGAACATAATTTCTCCGGTATCGATAAAGCGTTCAACGCTTTGGAAAGTCATTTCGGAAAATTCCGTTTCAACCGTATAGGTTATTGCGTTACGCCTAAGGGAAGTATGGAACACGTGGATAATATATCACTTGCAAAAGGTGCCGTTGCAGATACTTCGATTGAAGGGGTAAGTAATATAGTTCATGAATTGGGTCATTCATGGTTCGGCAATCTTGTAACCTGTGAAACACAGGAAGATATGTGGCTTAACGAAGGTTGGACAACCTATTCCACACGTATCTCCCTTGAAGCCGTATATGGGGAAAAGAAAGTTAAAGATTATTGGCGAAACAAACATCAACAGGTATTGGAAAAATTACCTTTGCAGGAAGGTATCAGAAGTGTAACACCCGTAGATTCTTCTTTAACATACTCTTCCACCGTTTATGATAAAGGTTCCATGGTAGCCAAAACCGTTCAGGGATATTTCGGCGATGAAATCTTCTTTGATGCCGTTAAAGCAATGTTGAACAACTTTGAATTCAAAAACTATAATTCTTATCAAGTAAGAGATTTCCTTGCCTCCTATACGGGCGATGAGAAATTCAAAGATTTCTTCAACAATCTGGTTTTCGAGGACAAACAAATCAATTATGATATGTATCAGGATTCTCAAGGCAACTGCAATTTTGCTTTCAATTATCCTGAATACGAACAAGTGCTTACCGTTCCCGTTCAAAACAAAAACGGAATCATTTGTACCGACCCTGACGAGGAACTTATGACGCTTAATACGGATAACTTTTTAAGTATTGATAAGGAAGGTACGTTTAATTTCCCGAACGCTTACTCTAAAATAAAAATTGACAATTGCAAAGAGCCTGTTGAGGTACGTATGACACTGCATTGGGCAGGAGCATCACAGAACAATCTGCCGCAAGGAACGGAAAAAATATCAAAACAACATTATTGGACGTTGCAGACAAACGAAAAAACGGAAGAATATGCACAAAAAGACAAAGGGAATATACTTTTGCAATTGTATTACGAACTGAATGATTCTGAATTTTCCTTTGACAGCACTTTGGTTAAGGATTATACGAGTAAGGATTCGGTATTGTTGCTTTTCAGATATAACGTCAATACGGATTGGTTTGCAATTCCGTTCAGTATGCCTAACAGCAACAAAGGTTATATCACAACCGATTTCGTACATAAGGGAGATTACGCATTTGCAAAGGGAGATAAAACCGAAGTATGCCTTATGGAAAACGGTAAGGATGATGGAAAAATAAAGGTATTTCCTAATCCGTCGGAAAATATGATAACGGTGTATTGCAAAGATTGGAAAAATACCTCAGTCAAAGCATACGACATAAACGGAAAGAATAGTTTTTCCGTTGAATTGAACGGCAAAACAACGCAGTATGTATTCAAAGAAAAAGGAATATATATATTGAATTTCGAGAACAATAAGAAAATAGTTTCAAAAAAGGTAATCATAAAATAATAAGCGTGTTTTTAAGAAAAAAGTCCGTGATTTGGGAGATTTTCTTAATAAAAGTGTAAGTTTTCTCAATAAAAAAATGAATTTTCTCAATAAAAGATTCATTTTTTTATATACTTTTACGAATCTTTTTTATTTAGATACCGATGGTTTCTGAAAACAAAGAAATAAAACATATTATCAAACTCTGTAAAAAGGACGACCCGACGGCCAAAAAACAATTGTATGAGATGTTTGCGGGCAAAATGGCTGCAATATGTTACAGATATTTGGATAATAAGGAAGATGTCGAAGATGCTTTGACAGACGGTTTTATTTCGGTTTTTGAAAACATCGGAAAATACAAAGAAGGCAACTTTAAAGGTTGGATTTACAGAATAATGGTCAATTCGTGTTTGAGCCTTATCAACAAACAAAAGAGATTTGTTATGCGGGAGAACAACACTTTTTTTGACAAAGAAGAAAATGTGGAAATTGATAACCCCGAAAGGTTTTCTTCACAGGATATTATGAATGCTTTGCAGGTCCTTACCCCGAGAGAAAAAGTTGTTTTCAATATGGCTGTCATTGACGGCTTTTCACACGATGAAATTTCTCAAAGATTGAATCTGAAAAAGACGAGTATCAAAGCCATGGTATATATTTCAAAGGTGAAATTGAGAAATTATCTTATTAATTTAGAGCAGGAAAGGAATCGCAAATAATATGAAACTTGAAGATTTGTTCAAAGAACGTTTGGAGGATTATCAGATTAAAGTCGATAACACCGTATGGGAAAAAGTGAATGCGAAAAAAAGCACTTCGAATCCCTCAACGGTAAAATCGGATAATGCTTTGAATAAAGTTGTTAAGGCAATCAAAACCAACGCAACGATAACCAAAGGAGTTATTGCCGCAGTTTCGACGGCAGCATTGGCAGGAGCAGGAATAATTGCTTACAACAACTTCAAAGAACATGTACCGCAAACACCGATAATTGAAAACACTGACAACAACTCTCCTGTTAATGATGATATAACGGCTGTGATAACTGAAGATACTTTAAAGACGATAAAAGAATCAAAAAACAAGGAAGATATTCTTCCGAAAGATATTTTTGCAATAGCGGAAGACTCCGTAAATCTTGACGACAATTGGAAAGAAAACCGTGAATTGGATAATTTTGTCATACAACCTTCCGACCCTGTCATACTTAAAGCCGTACAGCATAGCGATACCGTAATAAAAGAGCCTCATTTCGACACTATGAGAACAAAAAACGATTATCAGATTAAAATAAAAATACCTAACGTTATGACTCCGAACGGAGACGGCATTAATGATTGTTTTGTTATCCGAAATATTGAAGATTACCCCGATAACAAACTTGTCATTTATACCGGTAACGGTAAAAAAATATATTCAAAGGAGCATTATAACAATGAATATTGCCCGCAAAACCTTCAAGAAGGTACGTATTTTTATACATTAACGGTGAGAATTAACGGTTTTAAAAAGGATTTCAACGGTGTAATAACTATAATTTATTAAAAAAATCACAATTTTTTAGTTTGGAAATCAGGAAATTAATATTTTTTCCTGATTTTTTTTTGAAAAAAACGGCTATAGATGAAAAAAACTATTTAATATTGCAAAAAAATTTAAGGAATCGTTTATGGCAACTCAAAGAAAGAAAAAAGAAAGTACGAAAAAAACTGCAAATAACACAAGTAATGCAAAAAAACGCCTGATTGTCAGTTATGAAAAATTGTCCGATAAGGACAAAGACTTGTTTGAAGAGAAATATGAGGACGGTTTTATGGACCATATACAGACAGTTACGCGTCCTGACGGAACTCCTATGTTTGTAGTACCTTTGGAAACCGAAGAAAATATCTATATGGTTAAAATAGACCTTCGTGTAGATACTAAAATGTCGGAAGAAGATTTTGAAAAAGAGATTCTGCACGAAACAAAGGACGAACAGGACGATATTTCAAAAATGGTTAATGGTGAAGACGGAAAGTCAAATAAGGAATTCAGATTGAATCACGGCGATTATTCAATGGAATCATTGGAAGAAGCCGTTGCAAGAGAAGATATGGATGCAGCAGATTTTACTTCTCTTGACGATATTGACGTTGCAGACGATAACTCGATGGATTTATAATAAGAACAATAATAAAGTATTGTTGGTTTTCTGATTTTCATTTAATTTTCATAGTTTATTCCTGCCGCACAATGGCAGGAATAAATTTTTTTTATGTAAAAAATGCATTGGAAATATATTATTTAGTACCTTTGCACGGACAAAAGAAAGAAAGAAATTTAATGAAAAGGATAACCGTTTTAAGTATATTGTTGTCGATATGCCTGCTTTCAATGGATTTGTATGCACAGGATAAGGATAAAATCTTACAAGTCAAAGATATGCACAAGGATTTGGATTATTATCTGGAAAATCTTACGGAGGTTCATCCCAATCCGTTTGTTGTGTTGAGTGAAAAGGAGTTTAAATTCAAAATAGACAGTTTGAAACAAATAATAAACAAACCGTTAAGCAAAAAGGAATTCTATCTTCACATATCTTCAATGAACAAATATACTGATTTGCATTCCAGAGTTGCAGGTTCTAAAAAAATGTTGCAACAACAAAACAAAAGTTATAAATTTCCGAGTTTCTTTATTGAACAAAATCAAATCGCTTTCTATGACAATACAAACGGAAAACAATATATAAAAAGTATCAACGGTATTGATATAGAAACGATTAAAGAATTTTTCTTTTCAAGACGCAATTTGTTGGAAGTAAGCAATGAATATAATGCCCGTGATATTATTTCCTATTGGATAAACGAACATTTTACGGATACCGTACTGAACATATCAACAAAAAACAATGAAGGCATACAGACGGTATTTACTTATAATCCCGTAGAACCGACAAAAAAGTCAAAAAACAATAAAGAAAACGGTAAGGGAATAAGAGTTTGGAATCTGGAAACGGATACGGTGCAAAGAATTGCAGTATTTGAATTGAATACTTTTATGCCTAAGAAATTCAGACAGCAGTTGGGTTTTATAGGTATGATAGACAAGGTTTTCGATACTTTGAAACAACGGGAAATAAAGCGATTGTATATTGACGTAACGTGTAACGGAGGCGGATTGGTGGCTTTTGAAGAATACCTTTTGAATTATTTGATTACGGATACAAACAGGAAAGTTTCATGGGATTTGGTTATCAAACAATCGAAGCAAAGAAGAGAGCAAAGAGGAAACGTGTTCTCGGTAGAAGACGGAGATTTTCACCAGCAACGACAATATTTGAACGTAAGAAATATGAAAAATAAGTTCAGAGGAGAGATTTACGTAATACAATCACGCAAATCTTTTTCGGCAGCAAGTACATTGGCTGCACATCTTCAAAGATATGCAAAAGCAAAGATTATAGGTGAGGAATGCCAAATTAAAGCCGTTTATACTGATCCTATAATGATAACGTTGCCTGAATCAAAATTTCAGTTCCCGTGTGCTTCGGGCTTCATAAGAAACGTAGGCACACAGAAAGAAAAGGGAGTAATACCGGATATTTATTTTAATATTGAAAATGTCTATGCTCCGATTTCAATTGAACAGGCAGAACAAATGAGAAAATCCGCAGAAAACAAATAAATTAATTAAAAATACTTGAAAAAATGAAGAGAATATTGTTAGCATTAGCGTTTTTTTCGGTTATAACACCGCTGACAAACGCACAGAACACACTGAAAGACAATCTGTCTAAACATGTACATTATTTGTCATCAGACGCTATGAAAGGCAGAAAAAGTCTTTCAAAAGAAAGTACGGAGGCTGCCGAATACATTAAAAAGGAATTGAAGAATATGGGGCTGAAAATCTATGATTTTCCCATTGTCAGTGATAGTTTGAATAAGTTCGCTCAAAAGGAAGAGGAAAATGATTTGGTGGAAGTCAATGAAGAAGTAACAAAGGAGAACAGACAAAATAAGAAAAGCATAATTTACGATAATTTCTATACCGTTATTCCTGCCTTAAATAATGAATACAAAGACAAAAACACGGTTATTTATGCCAAAATATACGGAAATGGAACAAAGAATATAAAGAATCATGAAATAATCCTTAACTCTGCAAACTACAACGCTTCAGGTTGTGCTGCAGCAATGGAATTGGCAAGATATTTCAAAGAAAATCAAGGCAAATTGAAGAAAAATATAATTGTTTTCTTTGATAATACCGAAACAGGTTCATTGACTGAAGAATATTTTGCAAAAAATTTTAAGCAGTATCCTGTAGAGATGTTTTTTAATATGAATAATTTGGGGTTTTTGGCAGGAGAGGAAGATGAAAAACAATACTCCTATTCGGTAAGTTTTGGTATAAAGAATGCAAGTAAAATATTGCAACCGATATTGTTGAAAGATGTCAATTTACCTACGAATCCCGATTATTATGGTTATTATGAAATACCCGTAGTAATTATATCGGGTGATTGGATGGATGAATTTACAGACGTTGCTGACAGTTTGGATTATGATATGATGGAGAAAATAGTCAATCAATCAAAAGACGTTATAACGGCCTTTAATACAAGTAATGTGGAGATTGATTTCGATGCAGAGAATTCATCAACGGATTCTTTTTCCGATTTGTTTTCTCAAGAAAACAGAAGTTATTTCGGATTGAATCTTATGATTGGCTCCAACAAACATTATTATTCCAAAGGCTATACGACAGGAAAAGCCGCTATGAGTTACAGTGCAGGAGTATTCTTTAAATGGCAGTTCGCAAAATCGTTTGCTTTGAAATTAGATGCTAATTATGAACGTGCATACGCCAACAGAGCTGACGGAAGATTTGAAAGTAATGTTATCTCCGTTCCTCTTTCTTTAATGAATACGGTAGGAATAAGTGATTTTGAAATACTTTACGGAATAGGTGCTTATTATGATTACAATCTGTCGGCAAAACTTAACGGAAAAGATGTAAATCAAGATGATTTTCATAAAGGAGAATGGGGTTGGCAATTCAGTATAGGAATGCGTTTCGGACATTTTATGATGGGTTATTATCAAAAAACAGGTATATCCGATATTATGACCGACAGTTTCATTCACAAAGGAAAAATTAAAAACAGAAATCAATATTTTACAATTGGTTGGGCTTTTTAGTTGAAAGATAATTCTTTCAATAAAAAAAATAATAACTGAAAATATAACAATAACAGGGCTGTAAGAATACTTTTACAGCCCTGCTATTGTTATTATATTTTTTAGTTATTATCTCAAAGCAACAGCGTTTCTTTTTAAAAACCTTTTTCTTGAAACAAGATTCACATGTTCGTTTCTTGAAAATTCTATTTCAGTACTAACAAGATAATTACCGAACTCCAAAAGTTCATCATCACCTAAACTATTAGCATTGACAAAATAAACGTCTGAATAAAACTCTTCAGCTTTATCACTATAAGTCCAATCCATACTACTTATATCAGGTAAGATAACCATATCTACAGCTTTCAGAAAGTCTTCAATATTCGAATAAGTCTTATAATCACTGTCTGCATAGAAAACAGAGCCTTGAATACGACTCATTAGTAAAGAAAAGACAGTGAAATTACGGGATTTCATAAAGTCATATGATTGATTTACAAGTGTAGGATATACATTTTTAAGTTTCTCTGAATCCGATCCGATAACATAATTACAGTAAGTAACACCATTGTCATCAAAATCAAATTCTATCCCTTGGAAATCACCGTTCTCTTCATTTAATGAGTAAACCATGTATTCTTCTCCGTCTTCATTTCCTTCTTCAAGAAGAGAGAAACCTTTTTGGGTAAGTGTTTTCTTAATATTGTCCTTTGTCTGAGTTGTCATATTGATACAATCAGAATAAGTAAAATATATGGAAGTAACGGCACCGGAAGGATCTGTTATTGTAGTACCGCCTTCATTATTGTTGTTTTTCTTATCATCTCCGTCATCATCATTGCATGAAACGAAAGATAGGCCTGCAACCAACATTAAAGCAAAGAATAATTTGCTAAATACTTTTCTCATATCACTTTCTTTTTTATGTGTTTAATATTTAGTTTCTTTTATAAAAAGAAA
>JAFUYA010000019.1 GCA_017477025.1 Bacteroidales bacterium
AACCGAAGAAAGAAGAACCGAAGGTTGATGAAACAGCATTGTTCAGCAAAGGTAAAGTAAAAAAGAACGGTAGCGGTAACGGTAACGGCGGTGGAGACGGTTATGCTAACGGAACAGGTAGCGGTGCAAGTGATAACGGTAACGGTGCAGGAGAAGGTGGAACATCATTTTCTTTGAGCGGTAGAGGAGCAAAAAGTCTTTCTACCCCTAAAACGAATAAAACTGATGTGGGAAAAGTTGTTGTCGAAATAAAAGTCGATAAAGAGGGTAATGTGATTGAAGCACACGGCGGAGCAAAAGGTACAACCATTATGGACAACAATATTTGGCGTATATGCGAACAAGCAGCAAGACGCTCAAAATTCTCCGCTAAAGAAGATGCTCCGGAAATTCAGAAAGGTACAATTACATACAAATTCGTAAGATAGAATTCCTTTAATTAATAATTAATCCAAGCGACAAAATCATCAAATTCTGTCGCTTTTTTTGTTTTGTTATAAAAAAACAAACACAGAAAACAAACTTTTGTAAGAAACAGTTTAAATACGACTTACAGCAATTATAAAACAATAGTCTTTTGCACTAAAATAATAGACAGAACTAAAAAATGCATAATTTTCATAACAAAAAAAAGTAAATTTACAAAAATATTGTAATTTCGCAATCAGTTGAATGACGTACAAAAAAGAATTTTATCAACGACATGAAAAGAAACATAAAGAACATAATTAGAAACACAGCATTAATGCTGACCGTAAGTAATTTCCAATTGCTTCTTATAACCGATGCAACAGCACAAAAAGACACCGTTTATAACGAAAGCGTAATTGTCAATGTAGGCTTTAATCCTATTGTAACGGATGCTAATAAGATAACTGAAAATCCAAGTATCTTTGATACGTCTTTTTCACAAATTAATTTAACTTTTGACAAAATTGATAAAGGTTACCAAACACATTTGGATTTTGACACCATTAAAGCAGCTCAAGTGAAAGGTGAGCCTGTTGCAAAGTTATATAATTTCAATGTTAAGGGAGGTTTGGGAATGGCGTTAAGTAAAAAAATAGGTAACGGATTTACTCCTTTGATTCAGGCATCATATTCTTCTTTGCGTGACAGACATTTATTGTACGGAGCGGACATTTATTCCCGTAGCGTGATAGGGCAACAAAAAGATTACGGATATGCAGGCTACAGCAATAATGATGTAAATGTTTGGGGTAAGAGAATTTTTGACAATGAGATTCTTTCAGGACGTGCATACTACAATTATAACCGTCATTACTTTTACGGAGATACTCTTTATCCGATTAACGATATTAAAAAGAAAGATTATCGCTCTGCGTGGCATAATGCGGGTATTGATTTAGCATATAAAAGAGGCTTGAGGGAAAATTCTTTTCATTTCAATTCACTTATTTCCGTTAATTACACAACAAGCAAACTAAAATCGCGAGAATTGGATTTGCATGCTATGCTTGACGGCTATAAAACGGTTCATTTTTTCGGCAATACCGAACAAACACTGGGTATGACTTTTGATTACAGGCACGCTTTCAGAAAATACAAAGGCAATTTTTCAGCATACGATACTGTTGTCCCTATAGGTACGGACGCTGTGAGTGATTGGTGCTATAACGAATGGGATAATATGGATAAATTCTCACAAGGCAGAGCTTTATTCAATTTCTCTCCTTACTTCTTATTTGATTACAAGAAAATTCACATATTTACTTCCCTTGCCTTCATTCCGAAAATTAATGGATACAATAATTTTCAAATTCTACCGACTGCAACTTTGAGTTTTGAATTAATTCAAAATATTCTTTCTTTGTACGGAGGATTTAAATCCGAAGCTAAGTTGCCTGTATTATATGAAATAACGAAAGAAAATCCGTTTATAACACCGTCGGTAAAGTTACAAGATGAAGCAAATGAAAACTTATTTGTAAAACTTATAACAACAATTTCTCCTAACGCACAATTGTCATTGGAAGGCGGTATGACGGAAATGAAAAATTATCATTTCTTCTATAATCTTCCTGTAACGGACAGAAATATTTATAATTTAATGAATATAGAATATGCGAACGCAAAACGTTATTACGCAACGTTGGAAACACACTTCAGTATATCCAACGCGTTCAACCTAAATTTGAATGCAACATACCAAAACGTAAAACGTAACGACGATGTAACGGCGTGGTATTGCCCTAAATTCTATGCAAGTATGAAAGCAACCTACAAATACGAAGATAAATTGTTTGTAACTCTTACTCCGACATTCAAAACAAAACAAAAAGCAAGATATATTCTGACCGAATACGAATTAAAACCGATGGTTGATGTCAATTTGGAGGCAGCATATCAATATAATGAGAATTGGTCGTTCTTTATTGATTTGGAAAATTTAGCATTCCAAAAGTATCAGCGTTATTATGAATATCCTGTTTATTCATTTATCGGAATGTTAGGAGCAAGTTACAGATTTTAACCGTGATGAGCAACATTATAAAATAACAGAGTGCCGTATAGTTTTGTTGTTATAGCACTCTGTTATTTTATAGTGGCATATAATAATATGATATTAATACATTGCTTTAAAATCTTGTGAAGATATTTCCGTATTGTAACCTCCTATATTGCTGTTTTCATATTTGTTGATACCGACATATTGCAAAGACGAATCTTCATAACGTTTGAATTTGAAGACTGCGTCATTCATCAAACTCTCATTGAATAAACCTATACTGACAAGTAAAGAAAAATCTTCCTTCGTCAGACCTGTAACCTTTGTAAATAGATTGGGCTCCAATTTGTTGATAACATCTTGTAACGAATGCTCTCTGTAATCCGACAGATATATAAAAACAGGTATGCGAGTTGCAAATTTGATGAGTTTGTCTCTTATCTCCTTACGTTTAGAATTATACTCTTTTTCTTCTTCTGAGAGTTGTTTCTTATCTTTTCCATCTCCTTTACCGTCTTTTATTTTCTTTTTCAATCTTTTTATGGACTCCGATTTATTGATTATTGTCTCCAAATCATCTTTTAGAGGTAAGGCTCTAAAACCTTCTATTTTCATTACGGTATTTAGTGCGTTTTGGTCTTCCAATAAGCGTTTTAACATCATATTATCCACATTGACAAGCAAAGCACTTTGCCAACGTCTTGCCAGCAATGTGGAAGATGTGCCACTAAGGGCAATATCCAAAATCTCTGAGGCATTGACTCTTTTCATTGTGCTACCATCGTATGCCAAAACAGGTAAAAAAGAAATAAATTCAGCAACTTTTTTCTCAGGATTGCTTTCCTCAATATTGAGTTTGCCACTATAATCCACAATTTGATTCAATGCTCTGTTGGGAGCGAAATCAAAAATATAGCATTCCTTTTTTATTATCTCCTCTTTATTAGGAGAATTGTCGTCTGGGTTAGTTATTGTCCAAGGACTTTGACAGCGGAAAGCAGTTTGAAAATATGTTTCGGCAGATGTGGTATTGCGTAACATAAATACGGCAGTCCATGGACGTATAGTTACTCCTGTTGTCAATTTACCACAAGTCAGAGTAATAGTTTTTGTTTTCAAAGGATTATTACCAAATGCCTTTTTGACAGGTTCCAATGCCGCAACACCCACTCCGGCATCCGTGCCAGCAGCAACTATAATGGTATAATCGTGATAAAACTTGTTTTGTTTTTCTTTCAACAAATTTGCCATAGCATAGCACGAGGCAACATTAGGCAAAAACCACAATGTATGGTTGAGATTATTTAGCAAAACAACATCAGAAAAAGGAAATTTAGGTTTCTTTGCTCCCATTTTCAAATCATCAAGAGTTGTTTCCAAATAAGAACCTCTTATCAGACTGAGCCATTTTTGCACTTCATCTTTGTACTTGAATTCAGCCTTATCTTTTTCGCCTTCCGCCTTAAAAAAGACGTTCAAATCAAATTCATTGTATTCGCCGCCATCTGCTATATTGCTTATATCATCAGGCAACTTGTAGGTCATCATCACTATTCTTGGCAAACATAAATAAGGATTTTTTTCGTTTGAACGACAACGTTGCCATTCCTCTTTGGCTCTTTGTTCATCAGAATAAGTCCAATTGAAAATTTGCTCCTCAATAAATTCACCCGTTTGTATAGCACGGAAAGGCGTTCCAGACAAATAAAGATAATGATTAGCAGTTATCGGAATATTTTCCTCAAAATCTTTTTCACTATCAAAATCCAAATCTTTTTCTTGCTGTTCTACCTTTTTTATTTCACTATCACTATCCGTATCATCTCCAACAAAACTATCGTTATCAGTCAAAGCTTTGGCATTATCCCTCCATGCTCCGTAATGATACTCATCAAACACAATACAATCCCATTGCAATTCATGTACCCACTTATTTCTTTGCTTTATCTTGCCGTCCATCTTGCCCAAATAATCTTGGAATGAACCAAAACACACAATAGGTTTTTCCTTATCTGCATGTTCGTAATTCAATTCTGTATGGCGGGAAATAAACTGCCAACCCTCAAAATCAACATGCGAATTCAAATCCTCTTCCCATGAATTCTCCACCGCAGGTTTGAAAGTCAGAATAAGCAATCTTTTCCATTTCATTTTCTCTGCTAACTTGTAAGCGGTAAAAGTCTTACCAAATCTCATCTTTGCATTCCAAAGAAAATGCGGTATGCGATTCTGTTCTTTTTTGTAGGAAAGAAAATATTGTGCAGTCTTATCTATTGCCGCTTGTTGTTCATCTCTAAGAGCAAAACTCTCACTTCTACCAAACAGATTAGGATTGCCTAAACGCAAAGACACAACAACCGAACGTACTGTCTGAACATCACAAGCAAACCACTCACCTTCGGGATTATATATTCCTTGTTTGCGTAAAAGTTTATGGACATCATGGTCGGTAAATGCTGTGCCATTGAAACGCATTGCCGACTCTTCCATAACTATTCGGTAAGGAGGTTTGCCTGGTCGCAAAGTGGGGTATTGTTGTTTGACTCTATCTTCCACACTTTGCACTGTGTAACCCACTTTTAGCAATCCCTTATACTGAGGATTGGTATCCTCATACGCATATATCTTAGGCATTGCCTCACTTCTCAAAGGAAACAAATTATTTTCCATAATATATCTTTAATTAAAAGGTTCTATATTATCACTTCTTAATTAAAAGTATATCTATATGGCAATATTTATGTAAAATCTTTTTTAATAGAAATTAGAGTGGCCTTATTTCTCTTTATTTAATAAATCTTCAACTTCTTGTTTTAGTTTTGGCAGATGCTTTATAATAATACCCCAGATAATAGCATTATCTACCTTGTCAATAGCCATGAATAACATAATTTCTTGTGTCTATTATTCTTCGCGAATTAGTTATTACTTTTCCCGTATTTAATTGTGAAAATTTGTTCACAGCATCTCCGATAATTTCTATTTGTCTTTCAACAGCCTTTTGCAACATATCATTTTTAAGATAATCTGCAAATACCCTTTTTTCACCCAAATACCTTTCAATACTTGTTATAGAGTTAAGAATATCAAATAAATATTTCTTAGCATTGTTATCCATAGATATATTTCTTTGTTTTTTCTATCTCTTGTTTGAAATAGGGGTTAGATACTGTGTTTTCTGTTACCAAATCTATTTCTCTACCAAACAATTGTGAGAGTTTATCTTTTAAATCAAAATAATTGTCTGCATAATCAAATAAATGAATATCATCATTAAAAGAAACAAGAAAATCTATATCGCTCTTGTCTGAGAATTTGTCTGTTAAAACAGAACCAAAAGCGTATAACTCTTTTACATTATACGTTTTGCAAAGATTTTCTATTCCCTTAATATTGTTAAGTAATATACTATCCATATTTGATACTCACTTATTTTTTGCAAAGTTAAGATTTTTTTTTCTACTACAATGATTTTACATTAAACTTTGCCATTTTGTATATACTTTCTTTATTTTGCTATTCTTTTTTATTCCATTGGTTTTATCATACTTTCAATAAAATCAATTTCCTCTTGGTTCAAATCATATTTTTTGTATAATTCTTCGTCTGTCCAAGGTTTTTGAAAATCCTGCATCGGAACAAATTTAAAATTCGCTGTAGATAAATTCATCCCCGATAACGTTTGTAGAATTAAAAAACGAACAAATTTTGTTCTTAAATAATTGAAAACATTTAAAGTATATGTTTTGTCTTTACTAGGGCAGGCTATAAGATAAGATTGTGTACAAATTTGAAATGGTTTTAATATCTCCATCCTACTTAGTATTCTAAAAGAACCATCTTTATTGGGATTGCCAGCGTGTTCATGCGATAATTTTGAAAACATTGTCTTATACATAGACACACTTGCAAATAAATCTTTATTCTTAGTCATCTTTCTAACCGCATCTATAGATACATAAGACCAACCCCTACTACTAAGTATTTCGCAATCATTTTCATTTTGTCTGATAGAAGTTCCATTGAAATTAGATATAAATCCGTAAGGTGTTTGGGAACTACAACCGCCCTTATCTGCAAAAGTTTTCCCTTCTCTATTAATAACCTTATGAACAATTGATAAGGCCTTCGTTTGTCTAATAAATATATCAAATTCATTTAACTTTCTCATACATGTTTCTTTCATATTATTTGAAATAGTAGTAAAATTGCATAGTCCTTTATATGATTCATCTCTCATAAAGTAACAAATACCTCCGTTTATATCAACACTTTCAAAACAATCTCTAGAATTAGGGTAGTCTACAATTACTTTTATATGCTCGTCGTTTAACATCATATTCCTAAATTCATCTAACCCTACACCTCCTGTAAACCATCGTGCAGGTATTATCATGCAAAGATAACGTGATTTCAGTTTTAAAGCCTGTGATACAAATTTTTGGTATAATGGAATGGCACCTAATCCTTTTCCTGCCTCATTTACCTTTTGTTGATATGGGGGATTGCCGATAATAACATCAAATTTCATATTCTTAAAAAACTTTTTAGGGTCGTAAGTATGGATAAATTGATAGGCATAATTCTCTTTGCCATCCTTATTTGCGTAGGTATCCTTATTTGCTCCGCAAAACTCACACTTACCATTAATAAAACTATGTTTAACTCTTTCGTAAATTATATTGCCTTGCTCATCGGCAAAACAAGTGGCAACACTTCTTTCGCTATTTGCCGTTTTGCAACAATAAACACTCCTTCTTGCCAGTAAAGATGTCAGTTCAGTTATCGCTATACCAAAAACTTGTTTTTGAAGTATGTGATTAATCCTTTCTTGAGTATCAGGAATCAAATCTTTCAGCCCTTCGTTCAAACGTTTGGTGATTTCCCTGAGAAAGACTCCCGATTTGGTGAAAGGGTCAAGGAATGTTGCCTTAGGATTGTGCCACAATTCTTCGGGTAACAAGTCCAACATCTGATTGACTACACTTGGCGGAGTAAAAACTTCATCATTGGACAAATTGGCAATACAATTCAATATATCGGGATTATAATTCACTGCTTTCATACGCCTCCTTGATTTTTAAAAAGTGAGTAGAGGGAAAACGCTTTACCTCTTGAGCATCGGGGAAAAGACTATTTGGCTCTGTCGCAATCAAATCTCTCATCGTGTAATCAATTCTTTTTACCTTATTTGGCAAAGTAAAACTCCATTGTGCAAAATATATGTCCGTATTGTCAGATGTTTTCAAGTCTAAAGCGTTACCGCAGATAATATTTTTATCCAATAAATAACTTGCGGTAAGAATACACTGAGGTTTTGTCCGTTTTTTGTATAATGAAGTGTAGTTTTCTGTGAAAATGTCTAACAAACGATTGCGACATTCCTTGCAATTGTCTTCCAAAATATCAATACCATAAATTGAAGATAAGGCTTGAAGAGAATAAAACTCCCATTCTGACTGATGTTTGGCGTATTTATCGGTAACGACTTTTAGTTTTCTTTCAAGGATTTTAACTAAAAAATTGCCGTTACCACAGGCTGGCTCCAAAAAACACGAATCTATTCTTTGCGTTTCGTTTTTAACCAAATCCAACATGGCATTCACCTCTCTTTCGGCAGTAAATACTTCGCCATGATTGGTTACTCGCTCTCTGGATTTAATTTGTAGTTCTTTTTCTGTTAGCATGGTGTTGGGGATTTTTGTTTATGCCTTACCCTTATTCATAAAGGCAAAAAGAAGGGTGTAAATTTTTCTTTTATTTTGCCTTATCGTTCCAAGGTATTCCCCAACACCACGCTGCGAATAAGTTTTAGAAACAATCCACACCCAAAGGTGAGAACCTTTTTCTCAAACTATCCTCGCAACTCTAATTTTGGGGAAACTTTAGGAACGAGAATAAGAGCCAAAAGCTCAAATTAATATTTCAAATTATATATTTACTTTGTTTTATTTCATTGTGTTTTATTTGCTGTTGATAATTTATCACTATAATTCTTTTATCAAGTTTGCAAAAATATGGTAAAATTTCCAAACGGACAAGTTTTTATAGAAAACACAAAAGTGATAATCCCGACTCATACTAATTAATACTTGATTTCAGAATAGTTTTAAGTATGTTTTTCTTAAACGTTTAACGTTGATTATTCGGAATAAACGCCGTGTATCAAAGGAATATTTGTTTGTAAGTTTAAATATTTTATTTTAGTATTTCGTAACATATTACAAAAAAATTGTATCTTTGCATCGGTATGAGAAGTATAGTTGAAGAATACTCAAAAGAACCGAAGATAAAAAATATAGTCAAACAAATTACCGAAAATAATTCCAAGACTCATATCGGTAATTTGGCAGGAAGTTCATTCGCTGTCATTGTCGCTGCCATAAAGTATCTGACGCAAGAATTTAAACATCTGATTATACTGCCTGACAAAGAAAGTGCGGCCTATTTCGCTAATGATTTGGAAGAACTTTTTGAAGAAAGAGATTTGGATTACACTCAGAAAAATATACTTTTCTACCCTGCTACAAACAAAAAACCGTATAGTAGCGATAATACCGAGAACGCTAACATTATCTTAAGGCTGGAAACGCTTAACAGACTTAATAACAAAGAGAACGTTACCGTTGTAACATATGCGGAGGCAATATGTGAAAAAGTTGCCAGCAAGAAACAGGTAGTATCTAAATCCGTTACAATAAACAGGAAGGATGAACTATCGGTTGATAATCTTATTGACATTTTGGATGAATATCATTTTGAACGCGTTGATTTCGTTACCAAAAGCGGAGAGTATGCAATAAGAGGCGGAATAATTGACATATTTTCTTTCTCTCAACAAAAACCTTGTCGTATCGAAATGGAAGGTGATCTTGTGGAAAGCATAAGAACATTCGATATTGTATCACAAATAAGTATTGAACATATTGATAAATTCGTCATTGTCCCTAATCTGCAAAGTGATGAGAACAAGAATGAGGCAAAACCTGAAAGTTTTTTATCCTATTTTGATGGAAACACCATTATTTGGACACAGGAACTTGCTCTTACCATACAAAAAATCAAAGATTTTTATTCTCTGTCACAAAAGCTATTCCATGATAATGAAAGTGTTGTTCAAAAACTTTCCCCTGAATATCTCTTTTCATCAGAAACTGAAGTATTAAACGAAATAAAAAAATACAGCGTTGCCGAAGTAGGATTACCTTATTTAGATACGAAATATTTAAATATTGATTATTCTTCCCAAAGCCAACCTTCCTTCAACGGGAATATGGATTTATTCGCCGATAATCTGGAACAATTAACATTGGACGGTTATAAGAATTATTTCTTAGTTAAAGACGAAAAACAAAAATTAAGAATTAAGAAAATAATTGAACAATATACTGCAAAGGAAAAATCTTTCAATGTAGAATATTTACCGTTCAGTATTTCTAAAGGGTTCATTGACAACGAAAGAAAATGTACTTATTTTACGGATCACCAACTTTTTAACCGCTATCATAAATACTTCGTTCAAGACTCTTCGGAAAATAATGAAAAACTTACAATTGAAGACCTTGTAACGTTGAAACCGGGGGATTATATCACACATATAGATTATGGTGTCGGGATTTTCTCCGGTTTGGAAAAAATCGATGTAGGAGGCAAATGGCAGGAAGCAATTCGACTGATATATAAAAATAATGATGTTTTATACATATCAATCCATTCTTTACACAAAATCAGCAGATATACAGGTAAAGAAGGCACGGAACCTAAACTGAATCGTCTCGGATCAAATGCTTGGCAACAACTAAAACAAAAAACAAAGAAAAAAGTTAAGGATATTGCTAAGGATTTGATAAAACTTTATGCACAAAGAAAAGCAAGTAAAGGTTTCAGATTTTCGGAAGACAGTTATTTACAGCACGAATTGGAAGCTTCTTTCATGTTTGAAGATACTGTTGATCAATACAAAGCGACAAAAGCTGTAAAGCAGGATATGGAGAAACCTTATCCTATGGACAGATTGGTATGCGGTGATGTAGGTTTCGGTAAAACGGAAGTGGCAATACGTGCCGCTTTTAAGGCAGTATGCGACAGTAAACAAGTAGCAGTCCTGGTTCCTACTACAATTCTTGCATTTCAACACTACAAAACCTTCAGTGAAAGATTGGAGAATATGCCGTGCAGGGTAGATTATCTCAACAGATTTCGTACTTCAAAGGACAAAACTAAGATTCTTAAAGACCTTCAAGACGGGAAAATAGATATATTGATAGGTACCCATAAAATTGTAGGAAAAGATGTTGTGTTCAAGGATTTAGGATTGCTTATCATTGATGAAGAACAAAAGTTCGGAGTAAGCATGAAAGAAAAATTGAGACAAATGAAGATCAACATTGATACCCTCACTCTTACTGCTACTCCTATACCGCGTACTCTGCAATTTTCCCTTATGGGTGCGAGAGATTTATCCGTTATTACCACTCCGCCTGCCAACAGACAACCCGTTATTACGGAGGTTGCGTCTTTCAATGAAGACATTATCCGTGATGCAATAATGAAAGAATTGAGTCGTGGCGGTCAAGTATTCTTTGTCAACAATAAAGTTCAAAATATTTATGAAGTTGCAACACTTATCAAACGTCTGATTCCCGATGCCAAAGTCTGTGTCGGACACGGTCAAATGGAAGGTCGGGAATTGGAAAATATTATGATGGATTTCATAAACGAAGAGTATGATATCCTGGTTGCTACAACTATCATTGAAAACGGGTTGGATATTCCTAACGCTAACACTATCATAATAAACGATGCTCAGAATTATGGATTGAGTGATTTGCACCAACTACGCGGACGCGTAGGCAGAAGCAATAAGAAAGCCTATTGTTATTTACTCGTTCCCAGCAAGGAAATTATGACCGAGCAGGCACATAAACGTCTTTCGGCTATTGAGGAATTCTCATCCATAGGAAGCGGATTTGCTATTGCTATGCGTGATTTGGACATAAGAGGAGCAGGAAATATTTTGGGAGCAGAACAAAGCGGATTTATTTCTGAAATCGGCTATGATATGTATAATAAGATTCTTTCCGAAGCAATGCAGGAACTTCGGGAAGATGAATTTAAGGATTTGTTTGATAAACAAGATAAGGAAGAACTTCAACGTTTCAACGATACCATAAAACTGCAAAGAGAATGCACCGTTGAAACGGATTTGGAAGTTTTGATTCCTGATTATTATATTACCAATATTGCCGAGAGACTAAAAATCTACAAAGAATTAGACTCTATTACTGAAGAAACGGAGATGGCAGCTCTTCAAAGAGAATTGACCGACAGATTCGGAAAGATTCCTGCTCCGACTTCGGATTTGTTTGAAATAGTGAGAATCAGAAAAACGGCAAGCAGTTTGGGAGTTGAGAAATTAACTCTTAAACGCGACAAAATGACACTTAACTTCACCTCAACGGCTGTCAGTTTCACGGATGAAGGTAAATTTAAGAACGTATTGCTGTTCGTCAGTCAGTATCCTCAGTATTGTCAATTGAAAGAAGACGGCAATATCCTGCAACTTACTGTTGATAAGGTAAAAACTGTAACTCAGGCGAAGAATATTCTTTGCAGGTTTGACGGTGATCCCGCAATTTCACAAATGTAAAACGGGAACTTTTGATTAAAGAATAAAAAAGAAATATATATGAACAAAGTATGGAAATGTAAAGATTACGGTGAAAAGGATAAAGTTGAGAAACTTGCCCTCGGTTTGTGCATGCCCAAAGATAACCCTACCGACAAAGACCTGCGTTGTTACCGTATAGTTGCTAATTTGTTAGTTCAAAGAGGTATTGATACTTATGACAAGGCAAAGGATTTCTTCCGTCCGGATCTGAACAAACTTCACAATCCGTTTTTGATGGAAGATATGGATAAAGCCGTTGAAAGGATTATGATAGCCGTTGATGCCAACGAGAAAATTATGGTGTATGGAGATTATGATGTAGACGGCACAAGTGCAGTTGCGTTAGTTTATTCCTATTTGCACACTTTTTATGAGAACTTGGATTACTACATCCCTGACAGATACGAAGAGGGATACGGGGTTTCTTTTAAAGGTATCAATTATGCCGCACAAACGGACGTCAAACTGATTATTTGCTTGGACTGCGGGATTAAAGCCATTGAAGAAATTGCTTATGCAGGAGAAAAAGGTATAGATTTCATAGTATGCGACCATCATCTGCCGGGGAAAGACTTGCCAAAAGCGTACTCCATTCTTGATCCGAAACTTGATGATTGCAAATATCCGTACGATGAGCTGTCGGGATGCGGTATCGGTTTTAAACTGATTCAGGCTTTACAACAAAAAAGAGAGAAACCTGCAGATGATTTGAAACAATACCTTGACTTGGTTGCCATAAGTATTGCCGCAGACGTAGTCCCGCTTACAGGAGAAAACAGGATTCTTGCATATCACGGACTAAAGGTAATAAATACCCGTCCGCGTGTCGGTTTAGAGGCAATTTTGGCTTGTGCAAATATAACTCATGAAGAAAATTCAACGAATATTCAGCATGAAGACACTCAGAAAAAAACAAAACCGTACTTTAATAAGATACTTAACATTCAGGATCTAAGTTTCTTGATCGGTCCTCGTATCAATGCGGCAGGAAGAATGCAGTCCGCTAGAAAAGCAGTTGATTTATTAAAAACCAAAAATAAAGAAAAAGCCGAACGTATTGCAGAAGAAATTGACGGAAGTAATGAAGACCGTAAAGAGAAAGACCGTCAGGCTACTATTGAGGCTAAACAAGAAATCAACGACAGAGGTCTGAAAGATAAAAAATGTATTGTACTTTGCAATGAGAATTGGCATCAGGGTATAATAGGTATTGTGGCCTCAAGAATCGCTGAAGAAGACTATAAACCTACGGTAATATTTACAAAAAACAACGGTATCATGACGGGATCGGCACGGTCCGTCAAAAATTTCGACATCTATTCGGCCATAGAAAAATGCAGACACTTGCTTACTCATTTCGGAGGACATAAATTTGCTGCAGGACTGTCCCTGAAAGAAGATAATTTTGCAGAATTTCAACGACTATTCGAAAATGAAGTTGAACAAAACATAAGCAATATTTCTCTTGAGCCGGAAATAGACATTGATATGGAAATACGATTGGGCGATGCCTCGGAGAAACTACTGAGAATACTGCAACAATTTGAGCCGTTCGGACCGGATAATACAGAACCCGTTTTTATGTCTAAAGAGATATATGATGCCAACGGAGCAAGACAAGTGGGCAGAAATCATCTGAAATTTTCCGCAATTCCTATCAACGAAAACATTCTTCCTATACCGTGCATAGGTTTCTCTCTTGCCTCCCACTACGATACACTTCGCTCCGGCAAAAAGATTGATTTGTGCTATTCTATAGAGGAAAACCGCTATCAGGGTCGCAGGGAACTACAACTAAACGTCAAAGATATAAAAGAATCAAAAGATAAAAATTATTAAAATATGGAAAATGATAAAATAAATATAACCATTTGCTTAGGGTCTTCCTGTTTTGCAAGAGGCAATTCCCAAAATCTGAAATTTATTCAAGAATATTTGCAACAAAGAGGTTTGAAAGACAGAGTAAATTTCAAGGGACAATTATGCAGTAAATTGTGTAATGAAGGTCCTGTTATTATCATTAACGGAAAAACCTACAAAGAGGTCAACAAAATCAAATTGGAAGACATCTTGAATAAAACGTTTAACGTTTAATTATCAATAAATTAACTTAAACAGCGAACATAATAAAATAAAAAGGCTTTTTTTTGACATTTTTATTAAGAAATCTCGCATTTTCTTTAAGATTTCGTAAGTTTTTTCAGAAAAAATTCTTTAAGTCTGTAACAACAAATCATGAACATAACATACCCGATATACACAGAGAAAAACAATTGCCAGGATTGTTACAAATGCATCAAGGTTTGCCCCGTCAAGGCAATTAAATTTGAAGATTACTCCGCAAGTATCACCCCTGAACGATGTATTTGGTGCGGTGCATGCGTTGAAATATGCCCTTCCAATGCCAAAAAAGTAAGAAATGATGTTGATACTGTGATACGGGCATTAAAAAACGGAGAAAAAATTATTGTTTCATTGGCTCCGAGTTATTTAAGCGAATTCTCGGATATACAGTCTGACACATTAATATCACTCTTTAAGGAATCGGGATTTTTCGGTGTAAGTGAGACGGCTTTAGGGGCTGAACTTGTGGCATTGAAAGCGAAAGAATGGTTCGCAAGCAGGGATAACGGCGTTTATTTTTCTTCATGTTGCCCGACAACCGTTCAACTTGTAAGAAAATATTATCCTCAATACTCCGAAAATATCTCCCCTATTGCCTCTCCCGTTGAAGCCCACGCAACTTTCTTGAAACAATACTATCCTGATACCAAGGTTTGTTTTGTAGGACCTTGTATTGCAAAAAAAACGGAGTTGAACTATTTAGGAAATAAATTAGACTACGTGCTTACATTCAGAGAAATACAGGAACTGTTCGAAACGTTGGGAGTAGATCCTGAATTTCAACGTCCCGATGAAAATGACAAGTTCATTCCTATGAAAGCAGGTATAGGAAACCTGTATCCGTCAGACGGCGGAATGCTGAAATGTATGATGGATATAAATAATGGAATGCCTGATGTCAAACAATATGTATCCGACAATAAACTTTCTGCAACGGAAAGCGAACAAAAAAACCGGGCATTTGATGATACCGCTTATGACATACAAAGTATTCCTAATGAATTTCTAACCGTATCTGGAGTAGAGAATGTAAGGGCTGTTCTGGAAGATGTAGATAAATTTGACAAGAATAAAAAATATTTCATAGAGATTCTCGGATGCAGCGGAGGTTGTGTTATGGGACCCGCAACAATAAAGAAAGCATCGGCTTTGGTAAAAAGGACACAAGTTTTTGATAATATCACTGCTTCCGAAGACAATAATGCATACAAAAAATTATTCAATACGAATATTACGGCAGACTTCACTAACATCACCGCTTTTGAGAGGAAGAGTTACACACAAAAAGATATAATAGAAATTCTCAAGAGGGTTAATAAAGTCAGTGAAGATGATTATCTTAACTGCGGCGGGTGCGGCTATGATAATTGCAAGGCATTCGGTACTGCATTATTGGACGGGTTGGCAGAGAACGATATGTGCGTATCTTACATGAGAAGACTGGCACGTGATAAGACTAACATCTTGCTTAAAAAGATGCCGCAGGGGGTTGTCATAGTAGATGAAAATTTAAAGATTATACAAGCCAACGAAAAGTTTGCAATTACCTTAGGCAGTGAAATGGAGGAATTGTACAACATAAAACCTGGACTTAAAGGACTGGATATTACAAAAGAATTATCTTTTCATAAATACTTTTCTTCAGTACTCAACAGCTGCAATGATATATTGGAACAGGACATTCGGGACGGGGAGAATTTCTACCGTTTGAGCGTGTTCTCAGTGCAAGACCATCAACAAGTTTGCGGAATAATAGAGAATATGCATGCACCCGAAGTAAGAAAAGACGTTGTATTGACGCGTACTCAGGATGTCATTAAGCAGAATATGAAAGTAGTGCAGCAGATTGCTTTTCTGTTAGGAGAAAATGCATCTTATACAGAGAGTATGCTTAATTCCATAGTTGAATCTCACTCTGATATAAACGATAATGATAACGAACCCATAACTTTTGATATAAATGTCTGATAATATTTTTGTAGAAGCGGGAAGTTTTCAATTGAATAAACACGGCAATATTGCCTGCGGAGATACTGTACTACTACACAAGTTTCCGAATCAGGAGCGTTGTATTGCTGTATTGTCTGACGGTTTGGGCAGCGGTATAAAAGCCAATGTCCTAAGTACAATGACTGCATCAATGGCGATGAATTTCTCCATCAAAAGGGAACCTATCATGCGAACAGCTCGTACAATCATGGATACTCTTCCTGTAGACAGCAAAAGAAATATATCGTACTCAACTTTCACTATTATAGATATTGACGAAGACGGAGATACTGAAATAATGGAATTCGACAATCCTCCGTTGTTGCTTTTGCGTAACGGTAAGATTTCTCATTTGTCACCGCAAACTTTTACAATCAATGAAAGGATCAGCCAGCATAACTATGAACGCGTATTGAAATTATCAAACTTATCTCTAAAAAAAGGTGACAGATTAATTGTTTATTCGGACGGAGTATCACAAAGCGGTATAGGCAACCCGAATATGCCGTTCGGTTGGGAAGAAGGTGTTGAAGATTTCATTGAACAGATTGTAAAAAATAATAAGGATATTTCTGCACGCGAACTTGCACATCGCATTGTTAAGAAATCGGAAATGAATGACGGACTGAAATCCAAAGATGATACGTCTTGTATTTGTATCTATGTACGGGAACCGCGTAAATTGCTGATTTGTTCCGGTCCTCCGTTTGATGAGGAGAAAGATAAGTATCTTGCTGAAGTCATTTCTTCATATGACGGGAAAAAAATAGTCTGTGGCGGAACGACTTCTCAGATTATAGCCCGTGAATTACAAAAGGAAATTGAAGTTGATATGGATTTGGATAAAATTGCTTCGGGGCTTCCGCCACAATCACATATTGACGGTGTGAATTTAGTAACAGAGGGAATTATTACTTTAGGAGCGTTGAGCAAAATACTGGAAGAAAACCGTTTCAACGAGACTCCGCAGGATGATGCAGCATGGAATATTCTTAAATATGTAATGGATGCGGATATTATTGACATATTAGTAGGTACAAAAATAAACGTAGCACACCAAGACCCGTCTTTACCCGTAGAATTGGAGATAAGACGCAATGTAATGAAACGAATCAAACGAATGATTGAAGAGAAACTTTTGAAAACGGTAAATTTGGAATTCATATAATAAACACTTTACGGAAGATTTCCGACATCTTGATGCAGAATATCCTCCTGAGAGTAAAAAAACAGGAATAATTATGGTAACAGTTAGAGTGTGTGTCGGCACTTATTGCTATTTGCAAGGCGGACAACAATTGGCACAATGGAAGAACTACATTCCTAAAACATTAATGGACAAAGTAACGTTTGTAGGTTCATCCTGTCTTGGTTGTAAAGAAGATAATGCAAAACCTCCTTATGCAAAGGTCGGTGAGGTGCTAATAGAAAGGGCTACTCCCGAGAAAATAATAGCAGAGATAGAAACACAATTAGAATTAATCAATTGATTGTAACATACAAACAGAAATTAATAAGTAAATATTAATATGGTTTTATTGCGATAAATTTTCACTTTGTACGCAATAATAAATAATTTGTTTCGTTAAGACGAAATTAATAAGGGTTTGTAACTAAAACAAAAGAAAGAATTAATTAGGAAATGGCTGCTTATAATAATGTAGTTGAGATTCGCAGATACATACTCGGTATGTTGGCAAAGATGATTTACGACGGTAATGTTGAAGAAAAAATAGACCGTTTGCCTTTTGACATGTACACAAAAAAAACGGAACATACACGTTGTTGCATTCACAAAGCCCGTGCAGAAGCGAAGTACAAAACAATGGCAATGCTCGGATTCAATATTGATGACGAAGAAGATGAGTTTGACAACCTGTCACATTACCTTAAAATACGTGAAAAACAAGGAAACAATACGGAAGTTATGCTTACGGTTGTGGATGAAGCATGCTCATCGTGTGTCAAAGCTTCATATATTGTAACTAATCTTTGTCGTTCATGCATCGCTCATCCTTGTACTTATGCCTGTAAAAAGGAAGCCATTACGAAACACGAAAACAGTCAGGCCCATATTAATCCTGAAAAATGTGTCAATTGCGGATTGTGTATGCAGGCCTGCCCGTATCATGCAATCATCTTCCAACCCGTACCGTGCGAAGAAGCGTGTCCTGTAGGAGCTATCTCTAAACGTGAGGACGGAGTTGAACATATTGACCCTGATAAGTGTATTTATTGCGGGAAATGTATGGTAGCCTGTCCGTTCGGTGCCATTCTGGAAAAAAGTTTCATGTTTGAAATAGTGAAAGCCATAAAGGACGGTAAAGATGTTATTGCAATGGTTGCACCTTCTTTAGGCGGTCAGTTCAATCAGCCGTATGGAAAAGTTCTCACTGCAATAAAGAAGTTAGGATTCACGGATGTTGTAGAGGTTGCCAAAGGTGCTAATATGACTACTGAAAACGAAACGCGTGAATTTGAAGAACGAATGGAAAAAGGTGAAAGTTTTATGACCACTTCCTGCTGTGCCGCATGGCGTGAATTGTACAAAAAACATATTCCCGAGATACAACCTCATGTTTCCGATGCTTTGACTCCTATGGGTTACACGGCAAAATGGGTAAGACAAACAAAAGAAGATGCCGTTTTGGTATTCGTTGCTCCGTGCGTAGGCAAACGCAGTGAATGTCATACTAACCCTGATGTGGATTACGTGCTGTCTTATGAAGAATTGGATGCTTTGTTTAAAGCTGCTCAAATCGACATTGCGGCATGTGAAGAAACGGTATTGGATTCCACTATATTGGGACACGGTAGAGGATTTGCAATGATTGCTGGTGTAACGGATTCCGTGAAAGCCACAGCCAAAGACCCGAGCATAATACATGACGTCGTTATTGACGGATTGACCAAACAAAGTATAAGAGATTTGAAGATGTGGGCAAAGAAAGGTCAGGCACCTGGAAACTTTGTTGAGGTAATGTCATGCCCTGGCGGTTGTGTCAACGGATGCGACACTTTGGCTCAGCCTAAAGTTGCGGCAAAACAAATACTACCTACAACGAAGTAATGATATTGCATATATAACATACTGTAAAACAGGACAAATAATATTCACAATTATTTCATGGTTAAGATAAACAAGAAATCTTTTTGGATATATTATTTCATCATCCTTATTGTCTCCATGGCATTTTCGGTACCTATGGACATCATTATATACAAGGATAAATATAATATTGACGAAAGTTTCTTTCTGTTCAATCTGCCTGTTTACAGTATTGATGTTATGATGGCATTGTGGATAGTCAATCTGTTCAATACAAGATATGACAACCTCAAATTCATATTCAAGGTAATCTTTGAATATATTATTCTTTGCATTCTTTTCTTCATAGTTCTGACAATAGCTTCTGCCATCGATTTCTATTTGGTCAAAAATTCATTCTCCCTTATCAAATGGTTAAGTGCAAGAATTGAACGTTCATACATATACAGCGATCTTTTGGAATCGGCAATCATACTGTTCATTACCAAGTTTGTATATCTTTATGACAGACAAAAACTGCTTGAAGTGGAAAGTGAGAGATTCAAATATGCAAAATTGAAATCGCAATTAAACCCTCACTTTCTTTTCAACTCACTCAGTACGCTCTCTGCCATGATTTACTCCCACACAAAGGAACAAACCCACAAATATGTCCTGTCTTTAGCCGATATTTACAGATACGCATTGGTCAATGAATCAAAAGATTTTATCACGATAAAGGAAGAGTTGGACTTCATAGAGAAATACATCATCATATTGAGAACAAGATTCTCCAATAATTTAATCTTTGACATAGACATCGAAGAAAAATACCTGAGCAGAAAGATTCCTTTTCTTGCCCTGCAACTTTTGATTGAAAATGCTATCAAACACAATGTCATTAATAATGACAAAAAACTTACAATTACAATCAAAAACGGGAAGAATATGATCTGCGTGAGCAACAACATCAATCCTAAAATTGAATTCAAAAGAAATAATACCGAAATAGGATTGAAGAACATTGCCGACAGATACAAGATCTATGCTAATAAGGAAATCATCATTGAAAATGATACCGAATTTTTCACCGTTAAGATACCTATATTATGAAAGCTGTAATTATTGAAGACGAAGCCATCAACAGAGATTTTTTGAAATCATTGATTGAACAGAATTTCAAAGATATAGAAATCGTAGCATGTTTGGAAAGTGTGAAACGAAGCATCGATTTCTTTTCTTCCAACAGTGTTGATTTAGTTTTTATGGACATACAATTGTCCGACGGATATTGTTTCTCAATATTTGAAAAGACGGATATCCAATCAATGATTATCTTCACAACTGCTTATGATGAATATGCAATCAAAGCTTTTGAACAAAACTCAATTGCATATCTGCTCAAACCTATCTCAAAAGAAAAACTGGATGCAGCAATGCAGAAATTTTATAAACTGACATCCGTATCCTCAAAATCGGAAGCTGTAAATTTGCAAACGGAAAAACTCAATCTGTTGCTTAACGCCATCGCTTCGCCTGCTGAACATACATTCAAAAACAGATTTATAATAAAACAAGAATCTCAAATCATTATTGTAAATGAAACTGATATTGCTTACTTTATTTCAAAAAATAAAATCTGCTACTTGTATACTTTCGATAATAAATCATACCGAATCAACTATACGTTAGATAAGGTTATGGAAGAATTGAATCCGAAACGTTTCTATAAAGTTTCCCGAACCTTTGTTATTTCGTTGGAATGTATTGTCAGAATAGACAAGTCCGTCGGTTCAAGACTGAAACTTGAAATCAATCCTCCATACAAAGATTCCGATGTTTTCGTATCTCGTGAAAGTGTAAAGGACTTTCTTGCCTGGATTGAACAATAGCAAGTCAAAGAAATTCCAAGACTCTTCTTACTTCTGAAAAAAGTATATTATCAAGGGAAAAATTTCTTTAATGATTTTGTCGGAAAAGTGTGTGATTTCTGACGTTTTTTTAATGATTTCATCAGAAATCACGCTGTTTTTTTTTCACGTACTTAACATATTGATAAATTTGTAAATACGGGAGCTTTGCGGATTAAGAAATCTTTTGTATTTTTGCAAATGCTTACCGAATGATAAGCCAAAGCGTTTTGTGCTTTATAACTTGTGGCCGAAAGTTTGAGAAACTTTATACAGTCAAGTTAAGCATAGCAGTTTTATTGTATGCCCTTATCGGCGTGAATTCTGCTATAGTCATATCTTACTGTATAGGTTATATACAATTTCCCACACACCTTGGCCGGAGATATAAATCAAATGTGGTTTCACGCTTTTATTGTGTTATTAAAAAATAGTATTGGTAAGGCAATACTCTCCTTTAAGAAATCACAAAAGGGAAAAATAAAGATGAATGAACTGGTATTTAAAATGTATGAAACAGTATGCTGATTTCAACGGCAGAGCAAGAAGAACGGAATATTGGATGTTCGTATTATTCAATATAATCTTTTCTGCTATTGCCGGTATCATAGATACAATCATCGGAACCAATTTGTTAAATGTAATATATTCTCTTGCCGTTTTGATACCCGGCATTGCGGTTGCCGTAAGAAGATTGCACGACATAGGAAAAAGCGGATGGTACTATCTGTTAGTCCTTATACCTATTGTCGGATTTATAATACTTATAGTCTGGTTTTGTAAGGATAGTGAAACAGGAGCCAATTCATGGGGTCCCAATCCGAAAGAAATATAATGTGAATGAAAATAACAAATAAGAGTAATTCAGTCCGTTGCTTAATTGCAGCGGACTGAATTACTCTTATTTGTTGTCTTTGTTGATTAGATTGACAACAACTTTAACCATAATATCTTTTTCTTCGGGTCGGCTTTCCGCAATCATCAATGTTAATGCAACAAGTGCATTATCGGCAATACGTTTCGTTTTGTCTTTGTTATATAATATGCCGTTGGCATTCAAAAACCAAAGAAACAATGCAGCGGCAATGCGTTTGTTCCCGTCAGAAAAAGAATGATTTTTTACAACCAAGTATAACAACATTGCTGCTTTCTCTTCTACGGACGGATAGAGTTCAACACCTCCGAATGTTTGGTATATCTGCCCTATGGAACTTTTAAATGAGCCGTCTTTTTCGTGTCCGAATAAATCCGAACCGCCGAACTTTTCTTTCAATGTTGTTATGACTGCTTTTGCACTATTGTATGTTGCAATGAAATCGGTTTGTGCAGTTGTGTTATTTACGGATAAACGTTGATAATCGTAATTGTCTAAAGTATCAAGGGCGTATGTATAGTCTTGTACAATATTTACAATGTCTTGAACTAAATCTTTCGGCAAAACATCCGTGTTAGTGTATAACGTGTTTGACAGGATATTTATCAATTGTTTCAGTTCTTTGTTTTGATGTAATATCTTATCATTGACAGCATAACCCTTAATGATGTAGTCTTTTATAATCTTGTTCGCCCATATTCTGAATTGAATACCCCGTTTGCTTTTCACTCTGTATCCAACAGAAATAATGACATCAAGATTATATATTGTAGTTATGTAAGTTTGATCGTTATCTATACCCACATGTGCAAAATTTGCACATGTGCTTGTTTCGTCTAACTCACATTCTTTATAAATATTTCTAATATGCCTACTAATAACAGTCCTGTCTTTATCAAACAAATTTGCCATTTGACTTTGTGTAAGCCAAACGGTGTCATTCTCTAATTTGACGTCAATATTGACTTTACCGTCATCGGTGTTGTATATGACAATCTTTCCGTTATCTATGTCCATTGTATTCTTACTTTTACTCCGTTATCTTGCCTTTGTCGGAAACTTCTCGGCTTATTCGCATTGCACAGAAGTTAGGACCGCACATGGTACAATACGGAGTATGTTTGATTTTCTCCACCCCGTAATATTCCATTGCTTTTTCAGGATCCAAAGACAGATTGAACTGGTCTATCCAACGGAACTCAAAACGTGCTTTACTCAAAGCGTCATCACGCAAACTTGCCATCGGATGATGTTTAGCCAAATCGGCAGCGTGTGCGGCAATCTTATATGTTATTATTCCTTCTCTTACATCTTCTTTGTTCGGAAGTCCAAGATGTTCTTTCGGAGTTACATAGCAAAGCATTGCAGTGCCGAACCAACCAATCATTGCTGCACCTATTGCTGAGGTTATGTGGTCATAAGCTGGTGCAATGTCTGTTGTCAAAGGCCCTAACGTGTAGAATGGAGCTGAATGACACCACTCAATTTGCTTCTCCATATTCTCTTTAATCTTATCCATAGGAACATGTCCAGGACCCTCAATCAATACTTGTACATTCTTTTCCCAAGCTCGCTTGCATAACTCACCCATAACTTTTAATTCCCCAAGTTGTGCTTCATCGTTAGCATCGTGCGTACTTCCGGGACGTAAGCCATCGCCGATTGATACAGCGACATCATATTCCGCCAATATATCGCAGATTTCATCCCAATGAGTGTAAAGGAAATTCTCTTCGTTATTGTCTTTCATCCATTTAGCCATAATACTTCCCCCACGCGACACGCAACCCGTCAGACGTTTTGCTATTGCAGGCAAAAGATTCTTTACCAATCCCGCATGAATAGTGAAATAATCCACTCCTTGTTCGCATTGCTCAATCAAAGTGTCGCGGTACATCTCCCACGTCAATTCATTTGCCCTGCCATTGACTTTTTCCAACGCTTGATACATAGGAACAGTTCCCATAGGTACAGGACAATTGCGTATAATCCATTCACGCGTCTGATGGATATGTTTTCCTGTTGAAAGGTCCATCAAAGTATCGCCACCAAGTTTAGCACTATAAACACTTTTCTCCACTTCTTGTTCAATAGATGAGCCAAGAGCCGAATTGCCGATGTTAGTGTTTATCTTAACAAAGAACTTACTGCCTATAATCATCGGTTCAGCCTCTGGGTGATTAGGGTTACAAGGAATAACTGCACGACCTGAAGCAACCTCATCACGTATAAACTCCGGAGTAATATAACTTGTCTTATCAACCTGTCCGAGATTCTCACGAATGGCAATGTATTCCATTTCAGGAGTAATTATTCCCTGTTTGGCAAGTGCCATCTGTGTAAAAGCAACGCCTTTCTTGGCCTTCTTTGGCAGATAAGTTATAGGAAAGGCAACCTTTTTCAACTGCTCATCTTTCAGTTGTGCATTGGTATAATCGGATGTGAATTTATCCAACTGAACGAAGTTTGTATCGTCTTTATGCCACGCTTCCCTTAAACGCGGGATACCTTTCTTAACATCATGTTTATAATCCTTATCACCAAATACTCCGCTCGTGTCATAGATATTCACGGGGGCGTTAGGCAGATGCTTTCCTTCCACAACAGTGTCGGTTAAAACGACTTGTTTCATACCGACCTGCAAAGGAAATCTTTCACTTTTAACGTAAATCTTTTTTATTCTGTTTTCTGAATTGCAATTTTCCATTATCTGTTTATCTTTTTATTGTTATTATCTGTTTCAAATTTAATACATCCTCTAATTGTGCAATTTGCCTGCGTGCATTGTCTAACAAAGAGGCTATTTGTTTAACAAGTCCGTCAAAGACTATATTTGTATTTTTTGTTTCCTGTATAATCTTATTTCTACTTTTTTACTATTTCATTATACAAAGAAAAACCTTTAACTGTCAATAAGTATTTTTGTTTAGGGTGATGTGGATTGTCGGGATAAAGCATTTGTATGAAACCTTCTTGCAGGGCAGGGGTAAGAGAATAAGTAATAAAATTCTTTCTGTCCTTCAAACCTATCAATTCCATGATTTGTTTTATTCCAAGTTCTTCTTCTCCTATAGTCTTAACTATTCTTAATGTGTTTTCATTCTTAACATTAAAAATTTTATCAAAACGGGGCGAAACAGAGAAGTTTAAACTTGTGGGGGTAGTTGTGGGGGTAGGCTGTTTCATTTGCTCTATCATTTTTTCAACTTCTTTCCGCCATTCCGTAGGTGGTTCTATAAGAAGATAACGGTTCTTCAATTCATTGTTTTCTCCCATTAAAAGACTGCGGAAAAATCTTATAAGAAAAACAGGCTCGTATGATATGCCTTTTTGAATATTTTTGTAGTTGGCTCTTACAAGTGCATTGCGGAAATACCATGCATTGTCCGCAAAAAGATTATTATCTACTTTAAAACCTAATGAACGCAAGTATTTTATAGTAAATATAGCAGTTGTTCTTGTATTTCCTTCTCCGAAAGGATGTATTTGCCAAATACCGGAAACAAATCTTGCTATATGCTCTGCAACTTTTTCCATTGGTAAGCCTGCATAGTTAAATTCTTTTTCCGTTTGCAAATCGTATTCTATAGCCTGTTTTATATCAGTAGCACTTACATATAAAACCGTATCACCTCTTAAAACCCATTCTTTTTTTGTTATGTTATAATCTCTTATTTGTCCTGCAAAGTCGAAAACATCTTCAAAAACTCTTTTGTGTATGGCGAGCAATCCAACGAAAGTAAATGCAAAAGTTTCTTCTTGCAGGAGTTTTGATATATTTGCAGAAACTTTATCGGCTTCCTGCATTATATCATCGTCTTTTTCTTTTATCGGTTTTGTTTTGTAATATGTATTGACAAGTTCCCGTGCTTGATCTATGGTAATTTCTCCCTCTATATGACGCTTTGCCGTTTGTTTTAAATAATCCGAAACATACAAACCATCTACTGCCTGCAATCCTATTGCAGTCTTCCAAGCATAAGCCTTTTCTCTTTTGTGAGGTTCTCCTGCCCGTATATACTCCTGAAAATCTATATATTTATTCTCTTGCATGATATTACTTTGATATTCAAAATATCCGTTACTTTTCTTTATCTATTTCATTAAAAATTTCTCCTAATTTTTCAACTATTCTTTGTTGTTCTTGTAGAGGCGGAAGTGGAATTGGTAAATTAGAAAACATATCTTTATTTAAATGTGGTATTGCTGCTCCTTTTTTATTTTTTCTAAATAAATCTTTATTTTCAAATTCCTCCTTAAAATGTTTGATGACATCATTCTCTGTTTCTATGGTTTTATAGTAAGAATAAAAATCCCAATAACTTGTCTTAAGTCCAATATTTATGTCAAATCCATTGCCTATAAAAAAAGTTGTTATCATATTATTTTATTAATTCTTCTAATTTACTTATAACTTTATATTCTATCATTAAGTCTTTTTATAATCCTTTTTCTATTTCATCTTCTACCATCTTTACCGCCTGTTTCAATAAATCTTTACTTTCTTTCCTCAAATGGAAACTCTCTTGTATCTTATCTGAAATTGTTTGTTGCGTTTCTTTATTTAATATAGGTATAATTACTTTTTCTATTTCTGACGGTTTCCAATGTTGTATTATAGAACCGCCTGCATCCTTTTCGGCTTGTAAAGATACGACAGAAGAATTTAAAATTAGTGTTAAATAGTCAGGCAAAATATCAATATTATTTCTAATCCTCAAATGTAACAATGCCCCAGAGGTTATTACATTTAAATCTTCATCTACTTTATAAGCAATACCAACAGTTCCGTCTTTACTTAATAAGATAGTGTTTTTCTTGGGTAACAAGTAATCTTGTATATATGCTTTGTCTAAATAAATATCAGGTTTTGATATTTCATATTTAGATAAATCAGAAACACGAACAAAAGGAGTTCCTTCGTTTTTATATGCTTCACTGCCAGGCTCAATACTTTTAGTAATAGATACTATTTTTCCTAATTCGATAGTTTCAAATCTCTTTATCTTTTCTTCTATTTCATCGTATTTCTTTTGATAATATTCGGCATCTAAACGACCGGAGGATAAAAAACTTTCGTTTAGAGTTTTTATACTGGTTTGTTCATTCATCGGAGTCCAATCTTTTAGTCCTAATTCTTCAAGTAATAATTCCTCCGCCTGTTTATAAAGAAGTTTAGATTGTTCCAATTTATCGTGTGCAGTTATTACTATTTCTTCTATTTTAAGTTGAAAAGAATTTGGCAAAATAGGAATTTGATAATTTTTAATAGATTCTAATGAATTGTATTCAATTCCATTGTTTGCTACAGCAAGTATTTTTTGAAATGTAAAATATTTTGATTGCATAAAAACATAAAGATAATATCTATTTATATTATTTTGCAATCGTAATCTAAAACACGAGCCATTAAAAATAGCCTTACTAACATCTTTATCTATCAATAATACTCCATCAGAATAATCAATTGTGGCACCTTTTACAAGTATAAAAATATCACCTTTTTTAATGGCAAATTTTTCTTGATAATAGTCATATGGAACTTTTACCAAATTTTTAGTGTCAAAATCAATACTTCTTACATCAACACCTCTTAATAAAGGTAGTCCATTCTGTAAATAATCTTCACTTTTTGGTAATATGCCATATGTCCCATCAACTAAAAAATATGATAGTGGTTTTGATATATTCCGTAATATTTCTAATCTTTTTCTAAATTCTTTCTTTTGGTATTCTGCGTCAAATCTCACATATAGAGATTTTAATACTTCGCTATATCTTACTTCCGATATTTCCAGCCCTTTCAATAGTTGTTCGTAATGCTCTTTATTGAAAGGGCTATTTAGAAAAAAGATAGTTTCTCCTTTTTTGCAAATTCTATAAAGGCTTCTGCTATGCCGTCCTTAGTCAGTCCTTCGTGGTTAAACAAATCGTGTTTAACTATTAAGTGATTGTTTTCGTCCAATAGCGGCACGTTTTCTCCTTGTTCGTTGGTTGTGAATTGATAAATCTTATCTCCGCTGTTATCTTTTGACGGTTCTTGCATGGTAGCAAAGAAAATATTATAGTCTTCTTTCTTTGGACAAAGTTTTTCGTCCCATTTCTGCAAGAAAAGAACAGATGTTTTTGTGCCAGTATGAGGCTTAAAGACATTACCATGCAATCCAACAACGGCAAGTATTCTACAATGTTCGGCTATGTATTCTCTTATATGTTTGTCTGAAGAATTGTTAAAACGACCTTGAGGTAAAACTATAGCCATACGTCCTCCTGGTCGTAAAAAATCAATATTCCTTTCAATAAAGAGAACATCACGGCTCATATTAGATGATTGTTTCAGTTGTCTTTTTCTGAAAGTTCCGTCAGACATCTTTACGATGACTTCTCCGCTTTGAAGTATATCTGTATATTTAGGTTCTGTTTCTTGGTACTTGATACCCTTAGCGAGTTTCTTTACTGTTGTAGAATGAATGCTTTTACTCAAATCGTATTTAGAAAGAATACGGCTTTCTTTAATATCTCCAGCAAAAGGGGGATTTGCCATTACAATATCAAATTTAAATTGTTTGTAGTCGTTTTTTGTAACAGCAAGTTTCTTTAATTTTTTAAATCCATTGTTGTAGGTATCTCTCCAACTATCATTTTTTAAGTTTTCGTCCCAACGATCATAATCCAAAGTGTTAAGATGAAGTACATTTGTTTGCCCATCTCCTGCTATAAGGTTAAGAGTACGTGCTACTCTCACTGCCCGTTCGTCAAAATCTATTGCAAAAACATTTTCATTGACATAGTCAGTGCATTCCGCTGGCTTTTGTTCCAAGGTAAAAAGATGACTCTTTTTTATTCCTTTACTCTCTAATATTTTGCTCCAAACATAAAAAATAGTATGCACAGGAAATCCGCAAGAACCTGAGGCAGTATCTATCATTTTTTCTTTTTCATTAGGATTTAGCATTTTTACACACATATCTATGACATAACGAGGTGTAAAATACTGTCCTTTTTCTCCTTTACTGCTTTTATTAATTAGATATTCAAAAGCCTCATCTACTACTTCCAAATTAGAGTTAAAAAGTTTCACGTCCTGCAAAGAAGATACACAAACAGAAAGATGAGAAGGGGTAAGTTTGATAACATCATTGTCTGGGAAAACTCCCTCCCATTTATCTTTGGCTCGGTCAAAAAGATTATTTAACTTGTTTATCAATTCTGTTTCTGTTTCTCCGTAGTTACGAAATTCAAGGTTACGGTCTTTCTTTCTACCACTCTCAAATTCATCATAAAGTTTAATGAATATTAGTTTAAAGATTTCCTCAAAAACATCTACACCAGCATTTGCCAAGACCTCATCCTCCATTTCAAGTATCAAGTCTTTTAAACTCTTTCTTTCATTTACAAGTTTATCCTTTTGTATAAGGTCTTCTATAGTCCAACGTTCCGTAAGTATATCTGAGAGTCTTTCATTTGCAGAAGGAATATTACTAAGGTCTTCAAAAAAATTAGGGTCTTTTCTATGATAATATGAAATACTTTTACCGTTCGTCCAAACACCTATTGGAGCACCTGTTGCGTTGCAATAACTTTTCAATTGTTCCTTGCCGTCTTTCAGTTTGGGCTTTTTTAACTCTACTATAATATAAGGTACGTTTGCATTGTCTTTATCAAAAATTACAATATCGGCACGTTTCTTTTCTCTGCCGAAAGAAACTTCGTACTCTAATTGAATGCGTGATAAAGGATAAGAATATTCGTCAGTGAGTGAAAGCAAATAGAGTTGCCTTACTACTTCCTCAGGTGTAAGTCTTATATCTTTTTTTCTTATTAAACATTTGATATGAAATTCTTCCTTATTCTTAGATGTAACCAAATAAATATTTTTCTCTAATTTATTTATAATATTTTCTGAGAAAAGACTCAAGTCATATTGCGAACCTTTTATTATATCTTGTATTTTCATTATCTTTCTATTCCCTCTTCTTTTATTCGTTTTTAAATTTTTATAATATTTTATTCTTTCAGTACAAAATTACAAAAAAACTTTAAGTTCTAGCCTTGTATAATATTATGTATTTTATTCTCAATAAATATTTATTGCTTACATTTTTCTGCTTGATTTTTGTGAATGTCAAGTAAGCGATTGAAATCGTAGTCCGCTTTAATCTTATCTAAAATACGTTTAACTACACTATAAACATCTTTATCTTTAGAATAATCCGCTTTACAAGCAAAATTGGCACGTCCTTCTCTAATCAGTTTCATTGCCGTTGTTTTCTTTTTATTATCTCCATATACAGCAATAGAATGCCCGCCATGTACCTTGACCATCTTCATACACGGAACATCTGTTTCTCCGTCTCCGAAATAAATCATTCTTTCAAACGGTACAGGTCTGTCTTCCTCTGGAATAAATTCATTTATTCGATGATTATCACTAATTTCTTTTATACCCTTATTTATTTTGAATAAGAATTGAGTCTTTGCCGTGTAATCTACAGCAACTGCAGGCCAATATGCAACACCATTCTTATCATATAAGAAAGAACTTGCGTAAATACATTCAAATTCTTTGAAGATAGGTGTTCCTTCTATCATTTCTTTTAAACCTGAAGAATTAATGTAATGTTTTATAGTCAAACCTTTTTCTTTTCCATATTCATTTATAAGTTTAAACCATTCTTTTACGCCATTAAACAATTTAACATCTTTTCCGAAATTAACAAAAGATTTCTTTGTTATTTCAACATCGTAATAAGATGCATCTCTTATCATAGAAGCCATATAACACAAAATAGGATTAGCATCTTTCTCTACAGCAAGATCATTACTTTTCTCCCAGAACTCATTCTTATTTTTCTTAACTGCCTGAATAAAGCCAAACTCCTGCATATTACCCGGTGCTAACGTACCGTCAAAGTCATATATTAGTGCAACTATCGGTTTCTTTGTTTTTGCCATAACATTAATACGTATATGTTTCCATAAAATTCTGCAATTCCTTTCCAATAGAATTTACAATATTATTAATATCATATACACTGATTTCGTTTTGCAAAGTTACGAAAAACAAAAATTAAATCTCCTCTTTGAATATTTAAAACGGAGTTTTTATAAATTAAATGTCTTTTTGATAAATTCAACTGTTAAATTTCACATAAACGCTGTACTGAGAATAACTCCATGAATAACATTCCGTAATAGCAAACGATTATCTGTCCTTTAACCTTATAAAAACAAAAAGCGGCAGAAAAATGTAGAAGTCCGTCCGCCGCTTTTACGTTATTGATAATCGTTATTAATTATACTTGCTCCTCAATTACTTATTCCCGTTCGGTTGTTCATCGGTTTTCAACCATTTATCCAACCAATCAAAGAAGTTTCTCTGCCAAAGAACTCCGTTTTGAGGTTTCAAAACCCAATGTGTTTCGTCAGGGAAGTACAAATATCTTGCAGGAATTCCTCTGTTCAAGGCAGCATTGTAAGCAGCCATGCCTTGAGAGGCAACAATACGGAAATCAAATTCGGAATGTATAACCATAATAGGCGTATCCCACTTATCAACGAACAAATGAGGGGAATTAGCGTAAGATTTCTGCACCTTAGGATCTTTATCCCAATAAGCACCGCCTAAATCCCAATTAACAAACCACATTTCTTCGGTTTCCAAATACTGTTGTTCCAAATTGAACATACCATTGTGGGCAATGAAAGCCTTAAATCTCTTATCGTGATGACCTGCAAGCCAATAAACGCTGTAACCTCCGAAACTTGCTCCGACTGCTCCGCGATGATCAACATCAACATACGGTTCTTTGGATAATTCATCAATTGCAGTCAAGTAATCTCTCATACATTGTCCGCCGTAATCACCGCTAATCTCTTCCAACCACTCTTGACCGAATCCAGGTAAGCCTCTACGGTTAGGAGCAACGATTATATAGCCGTGAGCAGCCATGATTTGGAAATTCCACCTGTAAGACCAGAATTGAGATACGGTACTTTGAGGACCGCCTTCGCAATAAAGTAATGTAGGATATTTTTTCGTAGAATCAAAATCAGGAGGATAGATAACCCATGTGTGAAGGTCTTTACCGTCAGTGGCTTTCAACCAACGTTCTTCCACTTTACCCCATTTAACCTTAGCCATCAAATCGTCATTAACGGTAGAAATCTTTTTTTCTTTACCGTCTTTTTCATCAACCGACCAAATTTCGACAGGATTACTCATACTCATACGAGTAGCAATCAATTTGTCGCCGCAAGGTATAACTGCCGTGTAATCACATACGGAATTAGTGATTTGTTTTATCTCTTTGGTTGCAATGTTCAACTTATAGATATTATCTTTTGCGTGATAATCCGAAACAAAATAGATGTTCTTGCTGTCGGCAGAATATTTCAGACCGTTAGCATTCTGGTCAAACTGTTCGGTCATGTATTCGGCTTTCTTAGTTGCGAAATCATAGACAAACAAACGTATTTTGTCGGCCTCGTATCCGTCACGTTCCATACTTTCCCATGCAATGGTCTTGCCGTCAAAAGAGAAAACAGGATTTTGGTCGTATCCCATCATACCTTCAGAGATATTCTCCGTTGTTTTATTTTCTATATCATAGATAAATATGTCGCTGTTTGTAGAATAAGCATATTCCTTACCGACTTTCTTTCGACAAGTGTAAGCAATTCTCTTGCCGTCAGGACTCCAAGCGATTTGCTCCATACCGCCCCACGGACGCATAGGACTTTCAAACTCCGTACCGTCCAAAAGATTGACTCCCTCTTTAACAGTCTTGCCGTCAAACTCTGCAACAAACGGTTGAGGAACGTTATCAACCCAATTGTCCCAATGTCTGTATGCAAGGTCGTCGTTGATTCTGCCGGTAGTTTTGTCAAGTCCTTCTTTCAAATAAGCATACTTGTCTTTTTTTGCCAAAGCTCGTACATAAACTATGTGTTTTCCGTCAGGAGCATAAGAAAATCCCTCCAAATCACCGTCTTTAAAGTCGGAAATCTTTTTCCTTCCGCTACCGTCCAAGTTCATTTCGTAGATATTTACATCATCACCGTCAGCATAGATAAATCCTATCTTATCGCCTTTCGGATTAAAGATAACGTTAAACTCACTGTTCTTTGTCTGCGTCAGTTGTTTAACATTACCGCCGTCGGCATCCATAATATAGACTTCCGCATTGCCTTTATTTTTCTCAATATTGTAGTAGGTAACAGTATAAAGAACCTTTTTCCCGTCAGGCGATACATTCACATCGCCGATTCTGCCGAAAGACCACAAAACTTCGGGACTGAGCATACCGTCTTTCACTTCAATCTGAGGTTTTCCGATAGCGTCTTTGTCTTTCACGCTTTTTTGCTGGCAACCTGTCAGTGCAAGAGCGGCACATAAGGCTCCCATGATAAATTTTCTATTCATAGTATCTTATTGTTTATTATTGTTTTCAAGTCAAGTTGCAAAGTTACGAAGTTTTCACTAATAAAGGAAATAATTATCAAAAGAAATACTCTATTTATTTCTTTCATTACTTTGAGTTTGAATAAAAATTCATATCTTTGCACGGTGTAAAAAATAAAAATCTTGAAGATATGTTTACAGGAATAGTAGAACGAACGGCACAAGTTGTTAAAATAGAACAGGACGGCACAAATTTCCATTTCACTATGGAATGCGAAATAGCAGATGAGTTACATATCGACCAAAGTTTCGCTCATGACGGTTGTTGTCTTACGGTGGTAAAAATAGACAAAGAGAAAAAACAATATGTTGTTACTGCAATGAAAGAAACCATGGACAGGACAAATCTGAAAACATGGGCCGAAGGGACGGAAGTTAATGTAGAGAGAAGTATGTTGCAGGACGGAAGATTTGACGGACATATCGTTCAGGGACATGTTGATAATACTGCCGTTTGTACAAAAATTACGGATGAAAACGGCTCATGGAGATATTATTTTAAATTTCAGGACAAAAGCCATGTTCATGTTACCGTTGAGAAAGGAAGCATTTGTGTAAACGGTGTCTCTTTAACGGTAGTGGATAGCGGTGAAGATGATTTCTCCGTTTCAATAATCCCTTATACTCAGGAACATACAAATTTCCATAATTTTAAAATCGGAACCATTGTCAATATAGAATTTGACGTACTCGGCAAGTACATAGAGAAACTTCTGAAAACTTATATTCCTAAGCAGTAATACAAGTATTGCGAGGTGAAAATATTGCAATCGAAACATTGACAACAAAAGTAACCTGCAAATAATTTACTGCACATAAAGATAAGATTATCAAAGTTATAAACAATGTACAAGAAATCAGTATGATTTCTTCGAAAATCATTAACAATTCCGAAGTTTTCTCAAAGAAAACTTCGGAATTGTCAGACTTTTTTCGGGAGTTTCTTATGATTGCGTTTTGGGGTAAAAAAGGGAGTTGTTTGTTGTTTCACTCCACCGCTATTTCAGGAAAAGTTTATTGCTAACAAATCGCATGACGCACGGAAATTATCACAAAAATGCAAGCAGAGTATATGAAACAAGGGGGATTTTGATGGTTGTACAAAAAAAAACGGCAGACACGATTGTCTGCCGTTTTTTGGTTTATCCTGTAACTATAATTATTCAACAAGTTTCGTTGAACGTTTGATAAATGTATCCAAAGCTTCGCCCTTCAACAAGCCTTGTGAAAGCAACGCAAGGTCTTTTAACTGGGACAATTTCTCCGTCTGTTGTTCTGAATCCGCATTTTGAAGGATGTTGTATATAACAGGATGATTGGTATTGATGACAAGATTATAACTGTCAGGCATATCTCCGTAAAGACCATACATACCGCCTCCGCCTAATTCGCTCATATCTTTCATTCTTCTCATAAACTCGTTTTGAGTTATGGTAACCGGTTGAGCAGTTTCTTCTAAAGATTCAGTCTGTACGGTGAAAGTTTTCTTATCTACAAGATTTTCCATCATCTCTTGTATTTTCTTCACTTCATCTTCAGACAATTTTGAAGGTATCTTTTCATCCTTTTGAATCAATTTACTTATTACGTCAGCGTCTATACGAGTGAATCTGCATTTCTCATTTTTCTGCTCCAACATATTCACAAAATGCGTATCCAATATTCCGTCTAACAACAAAACATCGTAACCTTTGTCCTTTGCTGCCTGAATATATGCATATTGTTCATCAACATTTTGTGCGTAAAGGAAGATAACGTTTCCGTCTTTATCGGTTTGAAGCGTTGAAATCTTCTTTTTATAGTCATCAAGTGTGAAAAATTCCTTGTCAGTATTCTTGAATACATAAATATTTTTCATCCTGTCATAGAATTTTTCATCAGAAAGCATACCGTATTCAATGAATATTTTTAGGTCATCCCATTTATTCAAAAACTCTTCATGCTGATTCTTTGAGATTTCTTCCAATTTCTCGGCAACTTTCTTGGCAATATGAGAAGAAATCTTCTTAACATTGCCGTCACTTTGAAGATATGAACGCGATACGTTAAGAGGAATATCAGGAGAATCCAAAACTCCGCGTAGCAACATCATATATTGCGGAACAACTCCCTCTACACTGTCGGTTACAAACACTTGATTGCAGTATAATTGGATTTTATCTTGTGTCGGATCTATATTTTTCTTAACTTTCGGGAAATATAATATACCTGTTAAATTAAAAGGATAATCAACATTAAGATGTATATGGAATAAAGGTTCGTCAAAATTCATCGGATATAACTCACGGAAGAATTTATTGTAATCTTCGTCTTTCAATTCTGAAGGAGATTTTTTCCATAAAGGCTCAGTATTGTTGATTATACGGTCATGTTCAACCTCAACTCTTTTAGGATTTCCGTCTTTATCCTTTTCGGTCGGTGAATCTTCCCAAGATTTTTCCTTACCGAAACGAATTGGAACAGGCATAAATTTACAATACTTTCTCAATAGTTCAAGAATTTTGTATTCTTCCAAGAAGTCTTTACATTCATCCGTTATATGCATAACGATTTCCGTACCTCTTTCCTGTTTATCACACTGTTCTATGGAGTATTCAGTATCCCCGTCACAAGACCAATGAACTGCAGGGGCATCTTTGAACGACCGAGTAAAGATTTCAACTTGATCACTTACCATAAAGGAAGAGAAAAATCCCAAACCGAAATGTCCTATCAGTTGATTAACATCTGCTTCACTTTTACCTTTGAATTTTTCCAAGAATTCTTCCGCTCCTGAAAACGCAATTTGGGTTATATACTTCTCAACCTCATCTTCAGTCATACCTATACCGCGATCAATGACGTGAAGAGTTTTTTTGTCTTTATCTATTTTAACGTCAATCGTCAGATCTCCCAACTCCCCTTTTGCTTCTCCGAGAGAAGACAAAGTTTTCAATTTTTGAGTTGCATCAACTGCATTACTTACTATCTCTCTTAAGAATATCTCGTGGTCAGAATAAAGAAATTTCTTAATAACAGGAAAAATATTTTCCGTTTTTACATTAATTTTACCTTTCATTATATTGTCAGTTTTATTATTTACTCAAAATCAATTATTGAAACAGACTCTTTCAAACATTATTCCACAAAATAAAATATGACATTATGTCAGTATAAATTAAATTTTTATATTACCTTTGCCGACTAAACCAAATAAGACGATGAACAAAGTTATTAAATATCTATTGTTAGCAGTATTTGCACTCATTAATTGCAATATTTCTTTTTCGCAATCACTTTCCGATTTACAAAAAACGGAATTGAAAAAAACTTTTGATAAACATATCAAGACTATTTCTGCAATTTCAGCCGACAGGATTGATATGATTTCGGTTTATTCATATCAAATAGAGAAAGCATCTCAATTTATTGAAGAAAATGAGCGATATGCTTCGGATAAAGAAATCTATACCAAACTGATTGAACTGAAATCCTTAATAAAACAAAATAAAGAAGTAGTTGATTTTTTGACTCCGAGAGCCTCTACCTTGTTTTACACGAAAGCCGTGTCTTTATTGTCTGACGGCAAGAAACTGGAAGCCTACGATTACCTGCAAAAAGCTGTTAAAATAAAACCTGACAACATCATGGCCCAATACGAGTTGAGTAAAATGAGTCTTGACAGCGGGCAAATAACAAAGGCAACAGACAATTTGACAAATATAATTACCACAATGAACCCTACTGCAGAGGAAAAGAAACTCTGCGAAAGTCTTATGGCTTATGCGTACGACAAGAACTTATTACAATCACTCTCTTTGATTAAACAGGGCAAATATGCTTATGCTTATGATATTCTTTCCGAACTTGATGCATGGTGCAAGAAAGATAATTCAGGAATATGTCGTGGAGACATAGTAAAAAAGAATATAGAGATTTGTCAGAAGGGTATCTACGACAATCATATTGATATTACGAAGAAAGCTATCAGCAAAGGAGAGTTGAAGGTTGCAGGAGATTTCGTCAAAAATACATACGACTATATTCAGCGTAACAGAGAGGCTTTGGATGTTAATTCTTCTTTCGAGCAAATTGTTCAAACCGTTGTCGGCGGCTATTTAAAACAAGCTAAATCCATTCCTGAGGCTCGAAACAATGAAGTTCGTTTGGACATACTTACCAAAGCAAAAGAATTATCTGCAATGTTGGGTGGAGAATATGAGGCAAATGTATTGAAAGAAATAGCATTATTGCAAGGTACAAGTCAAATAAGTGATCCAAAATTGGACTCAATTGAGAAAAATGCAAAAAATGAGGGGTATAGTATAGATTACGAACAATATGTTCAGGATACGTTGTCTTCTCCTGAACAAGAGGTTTTGAAAATAGAGAAAGAGTATATTGCTTCTAATGATAACAAACTACCTGAACAAAGTGTTGCCGTAGCTGCCACCAAGACTAAGGCCATAGATAAACAGGTTGATGAGAAATTCTTTGAGACCCGACAGTTTATGCAAGTAAATAATTATGAAAAAGCCCTGGAAGTTTTGGAAAAAGCAAACAGACTTGCGAAGATGGAAGGGGACAAGAAAGCCGTTGCGGAAATGTATACAAAAGCCATAAGAGAAATTACGGCAAAACGTATGAGTAAAGCCGAATTTTTCATTTTTCAGGGCGATACAAAACAAGCCGATTCTCTTGTTGCACTGACTGATGACCTGATTGAAGCATATAACATGAAAGAAGATACTGTAATTGTCCGTATCATGAATTCATATCTTCGTGCTATTGATAACAAAGTCTGCCAAAAGAAACAGGAAGAAATCAACGTTTTAGTTTATGATATTATTGCTTATATTCAGAAGAACGATTTTTATACTGCAGAAGCTTATATTAATAAAGCGATGCAGATTAAGGGCAATAACGAATGTCGTTTGGATAAAACCAAAATACGAGCCTTAAAACGTCAGATTGAAGAGCCTTTAGAGTATGTCAAAAAGAAAGAAGAGGTTGATAAATTGCTGGATACAGGCGATACTGTCAAATATTTTTTGGAATATGCCAAACTTGAATTATTCTACAACAAGAATAAACTTGGCGAAATGAGTGTTTATCATACTCCGTTAAGAACGATTCTCAGCCAAACGGGTAATGACAAGTTAGCAGTCAAAATAGCGGACAATCTTGTCAAATACAAACAATACGAAGGGGCTGTAGAAGCACTCGGAGCATTAAAAGAACTCGGCTATAAGGCAAAACATACAAAGAAAGCCCAAAAACGCATAGGCAAGTTGATGGCTTTCGAGAGCATGAAAAGACAAGAAAAGATCGAACAATCTTACCGCATTGCGGATAAATACAACAACGATAAGTGGTTCAAATATTTCTTGAAGACTTACAAGAAAAACGTAATCAAATTCAACAAAGCCGGTAGGGATATAAGATACTATTAATAAAAACAGCAATACCGTGTAACTAATACATTTATCTTATTTCAGGAACAACGGCAAAGAACATAATTTCTTCATCCGTATCGTTTATAAGATTGTGTGAATGCCCTTTGGGACAATACAATGCCTGACCGCTGTGCAACCTTTCTTCAGTATTGTCATAAGTTACCGAACCGGAACCTTTTATCATGAAAATTATTTCGCAATTATTTTCATGAGTATGATAGCCTATTGACGCTCCCGGTTTCAACACGGACAGCATTATTTTATTTGATTCATCGGTATACATTTTGGAGAAAATTTCTTTATCTCCACCTTTAAAATTATCAATCTTTGTTACCTCTATTTTATTAAAATCCAAAACCATATTCTTTCTTATCTTTTTTATTTATGCATTAAACGAATTTCTGTTGCAAAAAAATTGTTCTAAAATATCTTTGCTCCGTTTTCTACCTTTCTCTCTGTCTGCAATAGCACAACCCCTTCATCAGATGGACTACCCAATATAAGCACCTCACTCTTTACAGAACCAATCCTAATAGGTGGAAAATTAACTACGCAAACTACTTGTCTGCCAATCAATTTCTCTGAGCTATATAGGTTAGTTATTTGAGCAGACGAGGTTTTTGTTCCTATATCTTGCCCAAAATCGATAGTAACTTTATAGGCTGGCTTTCTTGCTTTGGAATTTACTTCACAACCTACAATAGTTCCAACTCTAATATCTACTTTCTCAAAATCTTCTAATGTAATCATTTCTTTTAGTTTTATATTTAAGAATGCAAAGTTACAACAAATTAGAGCTACAACAAAAGAAACTAAAATAAAAAAAGTCTCTACTCCAAAGAAGTAGAAACTAAAACTCATTTATTGTGAAACTGATTATTAACTCTCGTGACTAATCTGGGATTCGAACCCAGGACCCCATCCTTAAAAGGGATGTGCTCTACCTGCTGAGCTAATTAGTCCCATTTGCGTTTGCAAAGGTACTGTCTTTTTTTATTCTCACCAAATTTTTTCGTGATTTTTTTTCATTATTTATACGATATAATTATATATCAACTAAATAGATTTATAAATATTCAAAATTTTTCTTTAATTAATTATGACAAATCTCACCGTTTTTGAATTTTTTTTAGCATCTGTTACTACTATTTTCAATTCATTTCTGCCTTTTTTCAATTTTTCATCTATTGTATATGTCAGAGTAGCCCTTCTGCCGTCAAACTCCATCAATATCCATTCGTCATTTAAATATCCGTTATAAGTATTTATACCTGACAGATTATCGGATATTGTAACTTTGAGCGTTTTTTGTGTTTTCTTCAACTGCTTGCCTGACTTGAAATTGACGGCTTTAACGACAGGTGCAATCGTATCAATCCATACGGCAAAATTTCCGAAATTTCCGGTTGTCGTCTCCACAAAACCGTTTTTTAATTGCCCGCCTACGCTACTCTTGTTTCCGTTTGCATTGATTTTCACTATCAAATATTTATCTTCAAGCCTGTTGTCAATTTTGTAGGGCTTAATTTTAATACTGAATTTGTTTTTTATCGGTTCCAATACGGAATGTAATTTGTGAATATTTGAAAAAGTTCCTTTTTGTGAAGAATATCTGAAATCAATGTCCTCATACAGAGAGTTCTTCGGGAAAAAGAATATACTACCGTCCGATGCTGTAAATTTGTTGTCATCGGTAAATGAAAAATGTTTCGATCCCGTTTTATCATATTCAGCATTGAAAGCGGCGGAATCAAATACTCCTTTTATATAATATGTGTAAGAAAAACTATTCGCTTTCAAATCGGTGATTTTCCAACACACATTGTAAATACTGTCAGGTTTTACATTAAGAATTCCTTTGTTTCTGTACGTATTGAAAGGCAAATTGCCGTTGTCTGATTGTTTTGAACACAGCATCCTTTTATTTGTTTTGATATATAGCGGATAATTGATAGTAGCATCAACAAATCCGTAATCGGCAAAAGAAAACGTCTCAATATGGTGAGAAAACAATAGGGTGTCATCAACAAATAATTCCGTTTTCCATGCACCGTTTTTCATAGAAGAACCGTTTGACGGATCATAAGCCAAAACTGAGAAATAGACATTTCCGAAACATTCTATAGTATCATAACACGAATCCGCAGAAATATTCATCGGCTTAAAAACTTTGCTGATCGCTTTATTCTCTACGGAAGAGTTTTCCATAGGAGTAACAGCCGATGACACTATGTAAGGTTGTATTGTGTCCTGCACTTTGATTCCGAATAATAACGGATTAATCGGTTTTTCGGTTTTGGTATCGCGTATTTCAAAGTGTAGATGAGGTCCTGCCACCATACCCGTTTCTCCGCTTAAAGCCAAAACCTGACCTTGTTTGACTTGAATCTCAGGCTTTGGAAATGTGTAATCAAAGGTATAACACTTGTGTTTGTATTGATAATCTTTGACAAACTCCGCTATCTTGCCTTCATAGTTTTGCAGATGCATATAAACGGTTGTATAGCCGTTAGGATGAGTAACGTAAAGATTCTTACCGCCTCCGTATGCTTGCACTTTAATTCTGGAAACATACCCGTCAGCAGGAGCAATTACTTCATAGCCGCACTTACCTTCGGTACGAATATCCAATCCCGAATGAAAATGCGAACCTCTCAACTCGGCGAAACTTCCTGCCAAGGTAAGAGGGATACGAAGAGGAGAAATAAAATAGTCTTGCGGGTATTTGTCATGCAATTGTTCAATTTCTTCTTTCTCGTTTTCGATAATCTTGTCCTCTTGTGCCTTACCGTTGCAGGAAATCAGACTAAAAAACGTAACGAATATCAAAGGTATGACTCTTACAATATTTTTCATTTGCCAATTATTTGTTCTAAAAAATATGATATAAATTATTACGCCGACAGACCATGCAACAGGTGCTCCCAACCATATTCCCATCGTACCGAAGTGCAAACTCATTGCGTACGATACGGGATAGCGTACAATCCAAAGAGATAACAGACTTATGATCATCGTTACCGTTGCTTTGCCTGCTCCTCGGAAAAAAGCCGTGTACATCATCTGCCAACAGAAAATAAACCAAAATATCCCCGATACTGAAAGATATTCATTGCCTATACTTATTACTTCTTGATTATCGGTAAATAACCTCATCAGTTGAGTATTAAAAAAACAGAATATAATCATGGTCACAACGGACACCAATGCCATTATCTTCAATGAAGCATAAAAGCCCTTTTTCGCTCGTACGTACATTCCTGCTCCCAAATTGGTTCCAGTGAATGCAGTCAATGCCTGTGAGATATTAAGAACAAACAATAAGGCGATAGACTCTATACGCATGGCTGCAGAATATGCTGCCGTAGCATTAGTACCGAATTTGACAACAAGCCAAAGAATCAGAATCTGAGTTAAAGACACGATACTCTGTTGTATTCCTGTCGGTATACCTATATTGATTATTTGTTTCAGATAAGATTTATTAAAAGCCAGATTTCTGAACGGCAACTTGACATATTCATGATTTCTACCCAAATAAACAAACAAACTGACAAAAGCCGCAAATTGAGAAATAAGAGAGGCCAATGCCGATGCTTCCACTCCCCAACGGAATACACCCAAAAAGAGATAAGACAACAGAATATTGAGAATATTTGCCGGTATAAGAAACCAAAGTTGGGTTGTAGAGTCTCCCAATCCGCGGAGTATGCTGACGGCAGAATGAAATATAACGGAGAAAAACATTCCTGTCATATATATTCTGAAATAACCTACTGCAAACACCCTGACATTGTCGTCCATACCCAAAAGAGAAAAAAGAGGATTTGCAAATATGATACTTATCAGACAGATTGCCAAACCCAAAAGAATAAAAAAGATATAGAACGTACTGATAATGGAACGTATTTCTTTATGTTGCCTGGCACCGAAGTAATGCGATACCACAACCGAACCTCCTGTCCCGATACCTAACACCATTGAGGTAATAAAGAACACAACGGGATAACAACTTCCGACAGCAGCCAAAGCATTCACCCCGAGATAATTTCCCACAAACGCACTATTGATAAGAGTGTATAATTGTTGGAAAAGATTACCGAGTATCAAAGGAATGCTGAACAGAAATATATTCTTACCTATGTATCCTTTGGTAAAATCCATTCTTCTTCACTACAAATACCTTTAATCAATCAAACTCCGTTTTCGTTATGTCCGTTCGGTGATTCAAACGGTTTTCTTATCTCCGATTGATTATATTGCGAAACAATAATTTGTAAAATCTCTCAACCTCATCTTGACTTTCAACTCCTCTTCAATGAAGGCCATGTGACCGCAATCAAGAATCATAACCTCACTGTCGGAAGGCAGGCAGGCTTGTGCCAAAAGAGTCTCCAAATCAATACGTATATCCTTCTTTCCCGTAACAAACAACACCGGACAATTGCTTCGTTTCAGCACATCACACCTGTCTTTGCGATAAATCATACCTTTCTGTGCCGCAACAATGCCTTCTTTTTTGGTATTTAACGCTATGGCTTTCAAATTTTCAATATCCGCCACATAACGAATACGATTGTCCAAGGCAAACAGGTTAGGAATAAAATCAACAATGAAACGTATTCTGTCATCATTGATAAGTTCCACCGTACGTAATCTGTTTTGTTTCCCTTTTTCACTGTCAGCCAATGCTTGAGAGTCCATAAGGCAATATCCTTTCAACATTTCGGGGTACATTTCGGCAAATGCCAAGGTTATCATACCTCCCATACTGTGTCCGCACATCACGCAATGCTTTATTTCCAACTTGTCCAACAGACTTTTAATCATTTCGGCCTGAAGTTCCATTGTAGAAATATCTTCAACGATTTCGCTTTCACCGTGTCCGATCAAATCAACGGCAATTACCCTGAAAGCGTTCATATATTCCAAAATAAAGTACTGCCAAACGTCAAGACTGTTCATATATCCGTGAAGCAGTACCAGTGTTTGCTCACCGTTACCTTCATCACGGTAATTTATTTTCTTACCTTTGAATTCAAAAATACGATGTTTCATTCTATTTGTTACGGATATTGAAATTGAGGTGCAAAGATAGTAAAAAAATTCGTCAGTAAGCGGAAAATGCATTGATTACCGATAATCTTTTTTGTAATCAATGAGAATATCTTTGAAATATTAATAAATATTTTTGTAATCAGTGAAAACATTTTTGTCAGGACGGTTCAAAATATGATTTCAGACGGTCTGAAATTACATTTTGAACCGTCCGAAATCTTTTTTGAACCGTCTGAAACAAATTTCTTTTTAATGATTTCAAGAAAATTTCGTGATAAAACAAAATTACTTCTACTGTTTTCAAAGGTATATTCCGTATTCGGAAGAATATATCGCGGATGTCTGATTGTATAAACGGACATTGCTCTGTCAAACGAATAAAATCAATAAAAAAGCAAAACAAAAGCGGCAAATAATATTGCTTATTTACCGCTTTTATCAGTTTAATGAATTATTCTATTTAACTTCCCGATTAAGACTATATGCAATACTCTCCAATTGCATAAGCAGATCTCTTTTTGATTTCTTAGGAGAATAAAGAAAACAATCAATCATTACAAAATCTTTCGTTGCAGGATTCTGAAAACAATAATTAACGAAAGGACCTCCCATAAAATCGCCGAATAAACGCCAAAGTCCTCTGGTTTCAATAGCCGTAATGTCGTTAAGTTTCACTGTATCCGTATAAATTGAGAATCTTTCCTCCGTTCCCATGTAAGAATCCTTGGCAGGTCCCGGAATATTTTCCTTGGAAATTTGATTCCTGATGTCAATAATCTTTTCTTTATTCAACAAGTCCGCAGAAGTGAAAGGTTTTTTATATATCATTATATTGTAACTTTCATTCTTCGTTTCCTTTCTTATCCAAAAGAAGTCATCTTTTTGCTTTGCCAGATAGTAATCCGAAGACATTACAAGCCCTAAACCGAATGTCTTCTTAATCTGTTCGGTAATTTTGATATTCTCATCTCTTTTGAATGCATTAAATATTCTGTCGTGTTCGTTTTTGTAAAACTGCTTTTTTATTGTGCGGCTGAATTGCGAAAGAATACTGAATAAAGAATCCTGATTATCAACCATCAATTTGTAAACTGCCTGCGGAAACACCCGTTTATTAATTTCGCTGTACATTTTATTGGGATTTCCTTTCTTGTAATCAATGATTACGATATTGCGGTGCTTTTGCAACATATCGGAATGAATAAATCCCTCAGGTTTCAGATGTACCACATCAAAAAGAGGCTCATCCTGATTCAAACCTTGCTGAGGTATCTCGAAATTCTTACCTATTGAATCTTTTAATGCTCCTTTATACAAATCGTCATCACAAACGACAATCATTTCCAATGTTTTCCCGCCTGAAGACGGCAATCCCAAAGTCATTTTATCTTCCCGTGTCTGTTCCTTGTTACAGGAAAACAACAACATACCTGTGATAATAAAGAGAATCAGTGATTTATAATTGATATTCATACTATATAGTTTTTTAGACGGGCAAAATTATAAATTTTTTGCATAATAAAGAAATCTCACTACAAATATTTCGGATGCAAGACGAGTAATAAAAGATTCATTCGGAGCAAATATCTACGATAGTGCATTTACCCCGAATGAGATTCTTATAAAAATTACAATTCCAAATGTTTAAGGAACTCCGTACAATCTTCAAAAGTCTTGAATGTGTGATCTTCCGGCACCGTTTCAGGAATCAATTTCATGGAAGTAAGCATATAAAGCGGTTGTGGTTGAATAATGGTCATCAGAACCATGATTCCCCTTGCCTGTAAATCCTTAATAGCCGTTTCCATTGCGTAAAGACCGCTCTGATCCATGAAATTAACTAAACGCATACGAATTATAGCGACTTTAACATTGTCGGGAATGTCGTGCATTACCTCTTGGAATCTGGTAATTGAGCCGAAAAAGATAGGACCGTTCAATCTTTGAATATAAATCTTATGTTTGATGTTTTCAGGAATACCACCTTCGTCCTGCCACGGTGATTCTTTGTCAAAATTAGTCATCTCGGAAGAAGAATACGACCCTTCCACCAAATCACCCGCACGTTTCATAAACAAAACGCAAGCAATTACCATACCTATTCCCACAGCGGTCAATAGATCCACAAAAACCGTTACAACAAATACTACAATCAATACAACGGCATCCGCTCTCGGTATTTTCAAAAGGTCTTTAAATCCCTTGAAGTCAATAATTCCCCAACCGACCGTAATAAGAATACCTGCCAATACCGACAACGGAACATATTTTACCAAACTTCCGAGTCCCAACAGCACAGCCAATAAAAACAATGCATGAACCATACCGCTTATTTGACTCCTTCCGCCGCTTTTTACATTAACAACGGTTCGCATGGTAGCACCTGCACCGGGCAATCCGCAGAAAAGACTTGCTATTGCGTTACCTAACCCCTGCCCTATCAGTTCTTGATTTGAATTATGTTTGGTCTTGGTTATATTATCTGCAACAACACTTGTCAAAAGGGTATCAATACTTCCCAATCCTGCCAAAGTAAGACCCGGAATTACTGAAGCTTTTATGATAGTCCCCCAATCCAATCCCGTAAGAACAACATTTGATTTTGCAAAGAACGGCATCGGCAGCCCCGAAGGTATAGTTCCGATAGTCAATGATTCGTCTATTTTACACAATACGGCAATAACGGTCATAACTATTAATGCTACCAACGTGGAAGGTACTTTTTTCGTTATTTTCGGGAAAAATTGTATGATGACTACGGTTCCCAATCCTAAAAGTAATGCAGTCAATGAAAAACTCTCTTTTACCGCCGTAGGAAAGTTTAATATCAAATCAATCATTGAACCGCTTGCCTTTGCACCTGTTAAAGGATATAATTGTTGAAGGATGATTATTACACCGATTCCGCTCATAAATCCGCTCAATACAGGATAAGGAATATAGCGTACGTATTTCCCGATTTTTATTAAGCCGAAAAGAATTTGGAATACACCGCAGAAGATACCTGCAAGGGACATTGAAATCAAAACTGCAGAAATACTGCCATTGCTTGCCGTCCATGCTCCGCCCACAAGAGAAGCCGTTACAACGGTCATCGGACCTGTAGGACCTGAAATCTGAGAATGCGTCCCACCGAACAAAGATGCAAAAAATCCTAACATTGTTGCTCCCACTAATCCCGCTAATGCTCCCAACGATGCCGCCGAAGGATCGTTTATTCCGCTGAACGCCTGTATTCCGAACGCTAATGCCAACGGCAAAGCCACAATACCGGCAGTTATTCCGCCGAAAACATCGCCTTTGATGTTATCTGTCTGAATCCATTTCATTATTATTGTTGTTTTTTTGTTAAGGAATATTACTTTTTTTGAAATAAGTTTGCAAAGTTACGAAAATATTATCTATCTGCAAGTGATTTCTTCTAAATTTAATGCGAGTTCATATCAAGGAATCAAAACAAAGTCAGTTAATTAGAAAATATTGCAGAATTGAATATTGAGTTCTTACCTTTCTCAAAAACAACAAACAGATAAGGTATAATGTGCATTGTGGTAATAAACCTGTTCAAACTTACAATTGTTCGCTAAAATATCGGGACTGTAATAATTTAACTATTCTCTTACATCAATCTCTCATTAAAATAATCCTGTTCGAGTATTATTCAGAACTGAAGATTGTTGTAATTTTGCAAAAGAAAAAGGATAATGCCGAAAATCCTGTAAAAAACAGGCGAATAACAAAACAACAACTTTGCTTATAAAAGTTATGACTCATCTGCATTTCAACACAGGACAGAGAAATTCATTAAAACATTAAATTCGCCTCCCGTTAAGGATAATAAACGGTGATTATACGCAGATAATATCATTATTGTCGATTGTTGAGTAATTATTATCAAGTTGTATTTGTTGCAGTTATTAATGTATGGGCAGATGTAATTAATAACATTATAAAAAGCATAAAAGTCATGAAAAAGTATTTTACCATTTTGTTAGCAGGTTTAAGTGTGAGTGGGAATATCTTCGCACAGAAAGATTATATCGGTAATACGATTTAAAGTGTTTTGTCCAATTCGGAGTTATATATCGGTATAAAACACTTAACCATAACGAAAATTTCACCTTCGCTAATGCGAAAGATATAACGGACGTAAGATTCCTTACCTTTAGGTACAGATATAACATGTTCAATGAAACACTATGCCTTGCATTTGATTACGGAATTTGTATTAATCAGAGTAAGTTCCGCTCAAATTGTACAAAAGATATTTCCGTAGAAGTGAAACTATATAAATTCAAAAACGGAGGTCTTTTCCTTTGTGCTGATTATAAATTATCTGATGTGTCTTTTGCGTATAACGATGCAGGTATAAAATATATTCCTTGTCAAACTTGCAAAATTTAGGTCATTATCTGAAGTATAAAAGCCACGGATTAAATATTGAAACAGGTTATACATTCGGATTGAACAAAAAACAATGGCAGGATCTTTTGAAAGCACCTGCTTTACCGGAAGAAAAGGTAAATCAATTCTTTGTTAAAGTTTATCTAAGTATTCCATGCCAAAATAATTAAAAGAAACTAAAATTTGTTTCAAATTTATACGGAGTCAATACGTATCTTGACTCCGTATTTTATTACTATATTGTCTTTTATCCATTTATTATTTCCCTGTATGACAACATTCATAGTAAATATAATGTATATGTTTTAATTATTCAACAATGTCTTTGTTAAACACAACAATACGGAAAGTTTCCTTTACAATCTTTTTCCGCTTAAAGAATTACATAATACTTACCTCTCCCCTGTTTTTCTTTATCAAACTCCCTTTGAAACGTATTTATTGTTGAAATATCGTTATCCATATACAAACATTAGTCCTTTTGGCATAAAAAACACAACTGCCTTTACAAAAAGTAGGCACAAAACAATGTTTTATCTGAAAAAAATATTACTTTTGCCATTCAGTTTAGGAATTAAAGCCAACGGTATTATGAAAAAAATATTTGTTTTCTTGTTAGGTATCTGTTGTATATCCATGCTTAACGCACAGAATTTCAATGCGGAGTTTACTAAAGCTTTGAGAGATGATGACACTTTGCGACAACGACAGATTCTTACTTTGTGGGAAAACGGTAATGACAGAAGTGCAGAGTATTATATTGCCAATTTTAATTATCACCTCACAAACTGTCTTGACATGACATCACGAAAATTGGATATTGAGAGGTTGGGAAAAAGTTTAGACGCTATAAATGAGGGTATTGCAAGATATTCTGACCGATTGGATATGCGTTGTGGCAAAATTTATGCATTGCATCAATTAGGAATGTGGGATGAGATGACAGAAGAAATTATCTCGTCAATAGATCATTCATACATAATAGACAATAAGTGGATTTATCCGAACGAAAAAGCCGATAAAGAGTTTTTTCTTAATATCGTACGTCAATATCAAGCAGATTTAATGGATGAAATAGATTTTGAGGAATATTCAATAGCAGATTCTTTACAAGTTCTTCGTATAAGAAGAATTTCCCAACAGGTTTTGAAATATTACCCTAATGATGTTGATGCGTTGAATAACGAAGGTGTAACTTATTTCTTTGAGAACGACTTCTCAAAAGCTTTGGAAACATTCCTAAAAGCTGAAAAAATTGATCCTGATAACGATATCGTTCTATTTAATATTGCCAATATTTATCAGCAACAAGGAAATAAGACAACGGCAAAGGAATATTACGAAAGAATCATCAAGCGTTGCAATGATGATGCCAAAAAGAAAGCTTTGGAATTGATCAGAGAATTATAACAAAATAAGCATTTAAAATAAAGCACGGCAACATACGGTAATTAAATTTACCGTATGTTTTTTTGTGTTTTCTTATCGTGAAGATAGACTTGCAAAGAATTGATAAGATTTTGCCAAAGAGAATAGGCTGCAGAGAAAACAACGCTCAAAGGATTGGAAAGATATGTATGAGCGAGCCACACACCCAAAGAAGTATTCTTTTGCGAAATGCCTTGTGCAACGGAAACGGATTGGTTGAGTTTTCTACCTAATAATTTGCCGATGGCAAATTGTAATAAAAAGACAATAAAAGAAGTAATGAACATAATGATGATGTCATGTGTGTATTGCTTGTCGGCATTGACGATTCTGTGTGTTGTGTTGGCGAAAATAATTATCAAAGATACAGACCAAAAAATTAGAGATACCCAATTGTATTCGGCAATTTTTAACGTCCATTTCGGTTTTAATCTTTTAAAGAAAACGGCAACAATAAACGGTAAAACCAATAACGGTCCTACTTTTTTCAATATAGTTATTACAGATAACAGATAAGAAAAATCGTTTTGTGGTTCCACATACGACAAAACAAGAGGTGCAAGCATTGAAATCATTATACTATCCAGTATGATATGAGTGATACTTATTTCTTTGTTGCCACCTAATAGTATGACGATGGCTGAAGATGATGCGGCAGTAGGACACAATACGCAAAGAAGAACGCCTTTTGCAACAATATCGGAAAATAAGAATTTAGCAAGAAAGTAAGAAACGAAAATCAGTACTACATGCAAAACCAACATTATAATATTTACTTTGGTAAATCGTAGCCTGCGAAAATCCAATGAGCAATAAGCGATAAAGAACATAATACTAACGGTGAAGATAACAACGGTCATCAAATTATAGAACCAATTAAATCCGATGATGCCCGCCAACATAGCAATAGGAAGTATCAAACTTTTATGCTCCTTTAACCACATAAAAACTATTATTTGTTATGTTATACTATTTTTTCTAAAAATTGCAGTCTTATCTCTTTATCCTGAATCTGATTATATCTTAATTTACTTAATTCCAAAAAAGAATTTTCTTTTTCTATTCCCACATATCTTCTATTTAAAAGATTTGCCGCTATCCCCGTGGTCGCACTGCCTGAAAAGGGATCTAAAATCCAAGAATCCTCTTTCGTTGATGCTAAGATTATACGGGATAATAGTTTTAAGGGCTTTTGTGTCGGATGCTTGCCCCATGTTTTTTCCCATGTAGCAATTGCAGGCAATGTCCATATATCTTTCATTTGTTTTCCACCGTTTAACTCTTTCATTTTTTCATAATTGAAATAATGAGAAGTGTTTTTATTTTTTCTTGCCCAAATAATAAACTCCGTAGAATAAGTAAAATAACGACAGGATATATTCGGGGGAGGATTTGTTTTCGCCCAAGTAACTACATTTAAGATCTTAAATTTCAATTCCGTTAAAACATTAGCAACAGAAAAAATATTATGATACGTTCCACTAATCCAAATTGTGCCATTCTCCTGTAATTTCTCCCGACATAGAGAAATCCATTCTTGGTTAAAAGAATTTATATGTTCAATTGAGCCTCCTTTATCCCAATCACCTTTATTAACACTTGTAACATGCCCGTTTTGACAAGTAATTCCGTCATTTGAAAGAAAATACGGAGGATCTGCAAAAATCATATCAAACTTAAAGTCAAAGTTTTTTAATAATTGCAAACTATCACCTTGTAATAAAGTGAAATTTCCGTCATTAGATTTGAAAAATGCTGGAATACTACTCATCTTGCGGTACAGGAAGACCTAATTCATACAAAGGAATATATTTAAAATAGTAACGACAACCTACACTTATGATGTAATCCAACACATCTTTATATTGTGTATCTTTGAACCAATCATCAAGAATATAAATATATTCAACTTTATAATTTAATTCAGAAAAAAGTTTCATATATTGCTTTTTCTTAAAATCACAAGTCTGAAGTTTTTCATCAACACTACCAGCAACCTGCTGATGCTTAACTTCAATAATAAAGACAGTATTATTGACAATCACATATATGCAATCGTCAGGCAAAAGTTTCTTGGAAATATGTTTTTTCCAATCAACCTTCTCGGATTCTAAAAATTTATAAAGTTTATGTTTCTTAAATAAACGAGCAACTAACTCTTTATTGTAATAAACATAAGTTTCTTTTACTTCATATCCATTTTGTCCGTTAAGGAATGTAGCCAAATCTACTTTTCCTTCGAAAATAAGTCCTGTTTTTGTGTTTCCACCTCCGACACCGCCTGAAATCATAATCCGTGTTGTGTTTTATTTATATTTATACGATAAATTATTTACATTATTACTAACCATAAGTTCGTTTAATGTTCCTCTGTTAGAAGCATTTGCACTTATCATACGTGTAGCTGATACTCTGTAAATTTGATATGAAGAATACAAATCGTCGAAGAATAGATTCTTTTGCTCATGTGAATTTACATCCGAATTACTTAGTATAAACACACTGCCTTTTTCGGAAATACTATCACAGAATTTACTTAAACGGATCTGATCCTTGTCATCAAAACTTTCTTTTGAGTATGCCGTGAATGAAGATGTTAAACTAATAGGTTTATACGGAGGATCAAGATAATAAATTGTATCTTTCCCTGCATATTGTATTGTTTTTTCAAAATCTCCATCCGAAATTTCAACCTTTCTCAATATTTCATGACAGGCAAATATATTTTCTTTATCGCAAATTTTAGGATTAGCGTATTTACCGTGAGGGACATTAAATTGTCCTTTGCTATTGACACGATATAATCCATTAAAACAAGTTCTGTTCAGAAATATGAATAAAGCAGAATTAAAAACTATGTCATTGTCTTTTGAGTTAAACCTATCTCTTTGTTGCAAAAAATAGTCTTTTCTATCATTTTCATTTTTTGAGATATAGTCTTGTTGTATGGAATATAGTAAAGAAATCAATTCTTCAGGATTTTGTTTAATTGTCTTATAAACACCAATTAAGTCTTTATTAATATCATTGATAATAGCTCGTTTTATATTCGGATATTTTTGTAAAAGCCAAAACAGAACAGCCCCTCCACCTATAAAAGGTTCAACATATGTAACTTTTTTTGATAAAGAAATCCAATCGGGTAATAATTTCTCAACTTCATGCAATAACTGAGTTTTACCACCAGCCCATTTAACAAAGGGTTTTGCCTGTTGCATTTTCATAAACTATAAAACACCTTACTTTTTAAACCATTCAACTATTTCTTTTTGTTCAATAGTTTGTTGTTCGCCAGAAAGCATATTTTTGATTACAATTGTATTGTTTTGAAATTCCGTTTCGCCCAAAAGGCATACAAAAGGAATATTACGATTGTTAGCATACTTCATTTGTTTTTGCATCTTAGCTGAATCAGGATAGATTTCACAAGACATTCCTGCCAAACGAAGTTGTTTAGCCAATGAAAGACATCTCTCACTTTCTTTTTCGCCAAAGTTAATAAACAAAACATCGGTTGCCGTCTTTACTTCTTCTGGGAAAAGTCCTAACTCTTCCAAACAATCATAGATACGGTCGGCACCGAATGATATACCAACTCCGGAAACGTCCTTTAAACCAAATATTCCTGTCAAGTTATCGTAACGACCTCCACCAGTAATACTGCCCATTGCGACATCGTTAGCCTTAACCTCCATAATAGCACCTGTATAATAGTTAAGACCGCGTGCAAGTGTAATATCAAATTCCACATTATTGATTTGAGCAATACGACACTTATCTAAAACAAATTGCAATTCTTCAATACCTTTTTTTCCTTGCTCATCGGTTGCAAGAAATTCAGATAAAAGTGTTATCTTTTCTTCATTTGTACCTTTGATTTGCAGAATAGGAGTAAGTTTTTCAATATCTTCGGTTGTAAATCCGTCATCTAATAATTCCTTTGTTACACCTTCCAAACCTATTTTATCCAATTTGTCTATTGCAACGGTTATTTCTGTTATCTTGTCTTGATGTCCGATTACAGACGCTATTGCAGAAAGAATTTTTCTGTTATTCAGTTTAATTGTAACGTTAAGTTTTAAACGTGAAAAAACTTCGGATATTATTTCTATCAATTCTACTTCGTTTAATAATGAATTTGAGCCAATTATGTCTGCATCACATTGATAAAATTCTCTGTATCTACCTTTCTGAGGTTTGTCTGCACGCCACACAGGTTGAATTTGGTAACGCTTAAACGGAAAGACAATATCATTTTGGTGATTGACAACAAAACGAGCAAACGGAACGGTTAAATCATATCTCAATCCCTTTTCGCAGATCATAGATGCTGCTTTGTTGATATGCCCTTCGGTTATGGTATTTTCAAAAGAAGAAAATTTCTCTTGCCGTAAAAAAATACCTGAATCAAGAATTTTAAAAAGTAACTTGTCGCCTTCTTCACCATACTTACCCATTAATGTGGATAAGTTTTCCATTGCGGGCGTTTCAATTTGCAAAAATCCGTGTGATTTATAAACAGAAATTATTGTATTAAAAATATAGTTGCGTTTTTGCATTTGTATGGGCAAAAAATCGCGTGTTCCTTTTACTGCTTTATATTCCATTTGTAACTATTATAGAAATTATTATATTAAAACCATAAGCATGCCAGTGCAAATAATCGTAGGCACTTACCGACTCTTCTTTAAGTTTGCAATTGACAAAATTACTCCTAAGGCTACACCTAATAAGGCTGCAAATAATACTCTATATTGAGGAGGAAGTAAGAACGTTATAGTGTGAGCAGGATACCAGAAGAAAGGTATAGTTTTTTTGAAAACAAAGTTCCATTGTACGTCCCAATTCAAATTTTTTATTATATTTCCGAAAGGAATAGGGGAGAAAAAGCCTTTTAATGTTCCGCCGGTGTTAAGAATGTGAGTATCCGTTACTTTATGCACTGTCATAAATACGGGAGCAAAGAAAGTATTCATAAATACGGACACGCAGAATGCGTATAATAAGTTGATTCCGAAACAATCCGTAACATTTGCAGGGTTAAGCCCTTTAAGTCCGCACACGTTTAAGAATGCGAAAACTCCCGAAGAGAATATCATCATCGCGATCGAAATACATGTTCCCAAAATTCCCCAAACCAAGAATCTCGGAAGAATGCCGAAACCTTGTTTATTATAAACTCCTTGTGAGATTCTAAGACCGATACATTCGCCCATAGTGGAAAGAATTCCGAATTTCAAGAATGCCATAACAAAACTTCTCCAATCCTTTGATGCACTCCAAGATAAAAACCATTCCTTAACGGGAGTAACAAACACAAATATTGCCACAAATACGACAACACCCGAAATAAAATATAAATCCTGCTTTTTCATCTTTTTTTACTGGCTTTAACAATGTGCAAAATTACGAATTTATTTACTATCGGCAAAACAAATTCTCATTATACGAAGAAAACAATTACCGCAACATTTACTATAACCCGACATTTTTCTCAAGATGTCGCTTGGCACGGAAGAAAAGTTGTATAGAATCAACGGCAACGGATTTTAAGCAGGAAACAAGTGGGAATGATATAAAGAAAATCCGTACGGTGGAGTTATGCGACTGTATTTGTTTATTAGTATGTTATTGTATAAGTATAAGATTTTCATCTCCATCATAACGGGCCTTGACAAATATCCAATTTGATAATCTGTGAAAACTATTAACTTGCGAGGTATCTGACTTATTATACATTTGAGTTGCGTCATTGTTGCTGCAAAAAAGAAAGAAATTTAATGCTTCTTTTTTTATTTAATTCGCCTTGAGGATATACAAAATTGAATACGCATACGCTGGCATTCGGTAATATCATGTTCGCCTGCAGCCATTCAAATGTATTTTTGATCCTTTATTTATTATATATTTGAAATACATTAGAACCGTCTTCATACGGTTAGTAAGAAATACATAGTAGGATTTATTGTACAAATCTTAAGTATATTTTTCATGGTCATTCGATGATTAAAAACAAGTTTCTATTGTTTATGTCTTTGAATGATATGTATCCTTCAATTTATTTTTCGTATTAACATTGACTGCTATTTTGTCCCATCTATTTATTACCTTGTTATCAAGAACTGCGGAGATATCACTTTTTTTGACACTACTACAAAAATATTTTACATAAAATAGGTATTGCCATTGCTTAAAAAGTGTTATTCTGTAATAAGGCGGAGCATTGTTCTGACTAATTCTGAAATAGATAAACCAATGTAACTAAACATAAATAAAAAGTACATACTACAATATCACTTAAATACACTACCTTTATAATTAGTAAATATTCAGATATACACCTAATCATGTAAAACAAAACGAAACGACTTAAGATAAGCCGTTTCGTTCTACACAACATCACCTGATTAATTTACATATTTTTTGCAATATTTGATGCTATCTCTTTAAACTCCTGCTCTGTAAATTTCAGCTTAGGATTAGCAAAATTCAAATCTCCTTCTTTCTGCATAGGAACCAAATGTATATGAGCGTGCCGAACTTCTAATCCAATAACAGCCATTCCAACCTTGACACATGGATAGGCTTTCTTTATTGCAATTGCAATTTTCTTTGCAAAGCAGATATAATCACTGATATCTTCATCACTGATATCAAATATATAATCTTCCTCTTTTTTGGGGACAACTAATGTATGTCCCTTTTGTAACGGAGAGATATCTAAAAAGGCATAGAACTTATCATTTTCTGCAACTTTATACGAAGGAATCTCTCCTGCAATAATTTTTGAAAAAACAGATGCCATAATATTAACGTGATATTTTAGTTATCTTCAATTTCATTACACCTGCGGGTACAGTAACTTCGGCAATGTCTCCAACCTGTTTTCCTAACAAACCTGCTGCAATCGGAGATGTAACGGATATTTTTCCTTTTTTTAAATCAGCCTCACTTTCAGGAACTATCTCATAAGTCATCTTCTTCTTTATTGCCATATTCTCAAACTCTACCTTTGAAAGAAGAAGTACTTTTGATGTATCTATTTTGCTTTCATCCAACAATCTTGCATTTGCTACCATATCTTGCATCTGCACAATTTTAGCCTCCAAATGAGCTTGAGCTTCCTTTGCCGCATCGTATTCCGCATTTTCACTCAAATCTCCTTTCTCTCTGGCCTCAGCAATTGCAGCCGATACTGCAGGTCGCTCAACAGCTATCAAATGATGCAATTCATCCTTTAGTTTTTTTAAGCCTTCTGCTGAATAATACTTTATTTCTGACATTTTATATAACTTTTTACAATTATACTTTCTGCAAACTAAATGAATAGAAGACTCTTTTTAATCAAGTCTTCTATCCATTTTGAAAAATTTTAATTCTAAACTATCTAATCAAAACTGTACTCTACAACGACAATTTTATTCCGACAGTGTGGATTCCTCCCATGATAACGGTTGTCCTATAAGCATAGTCAATAGACAAATCCTTGCTTCTCTTATTTCCTTTTGCTTTAACAATCGTTGCATTAACAGTTGCTCCTGCAGTAAATCCACTCGTAAAATTTGTCTTATCTACGTCAAGATACACGTCTTTTGTAGTACCGCCTTGATAGGTATAACCACAACGTACCATAAACAAGTTCTTAAACGCATATTCCAAACCTCCTGTATAAAGGTCTTTTGCAAATGCCATGGATTCATAATTACCAGCAACTGTCAAACGATGCTCCTTTTCAGAAAATAAGAAATCATAAGAAGCACCTATATTCAAACTTGAAGGTAATTCCCATGACAATGAGCGTTGCTCGGTTGTCATCAGATATGATGCATCCTGTGGTTGAGTTCTTATGGATAATCCGTCTCCTGAGAAACTCATCGAAGGTCCCCAGTTTTTCAATGCAATACCGAACTTAATCTCATAATCTGCTCCTGTAACATACTGTATACCTGCATCAAATCCGACTCCCGTAGCAGTAACGTTATCAATACCTTCATTGACAACTTTCAATGTAACTCCGGCATATATACTCGAAGAGAATGCCTTAGCAAATGAAACACCTATATTCATCAACGACGGTTTGAACGTTCCGTTCCCCTCAGGGAAAGGTATTGCTGTTCTGGTTATTGTTCCAAAACTCATGGAATTAACAGTCAAACCTAAAACACCGTAATCTCCTAAATTCTGAGCTAAACCGGCAGACATAATACCTATATCTGAATTATTCAAATAATGGGAATAATTGAAATAAAATTCAGTTCCGGCAGCATGTCCCAAACCGGCAGGGTTTGTAAACAAAGCGTCCAAACCCATACCGTTTGCAGTATTAACACTTGACCATCCGGCACTTCTGGCCCAAGGATTTATCAAAAGTTGCCCTGCTCCTGCCGTACCTCGTCTGTCATCATTTCCTGCTTTCAGTGTCATATTAGGAACTAATATAGCCAATAATATGACCAAACTAACTATCTTATGTATTTTATTCATAACTTTTATCCTCTATTTTAAGTTGTACACTAAATTTGTTTGGCTGTCCATTATTGGAAAGAGTTTAAGTCTACAGGACGCAAAGCACCGAACCATTTAATTAGTTTTTCACCAATACCATCAGCCTTTATATGAATTAGATATACACCACCGGATATTTGAAGTCCTCTTTCGTTTTTCAAATCCCAATCAACACTTGTCAACGGTGTTCCGCCTCCGGAAACCAAAGAAATAGACGGACCTCTCAGCTTACGAACAACCGTTCCATCAACCGAATATATGGTAATATAACAGTCTGGTGGAAGATTTGTTATTTTAACTAAGTTCTCTATCTGATCTTTTTCGTATAAATCAAATGCAAAATAAGGATTAGGTACAACCATAATGTTATCCAATGCACTCTCTGCAATAGCCTTTACTCCTCTTTGTGTTGCCAAAGTCTCATTTATTGTAAATTCATACATCGGATAATTATTATTCAACAAGTCTGCATCAGCAGGTTTATACTTATCATCATAATTATTAGATGCCCAATACAAACTATAAGGCTTTCTTACTCTCAACTTGACAGTTGCATCCGTAGGAATAACGAACTCTGGAGATTTTTTATCTATTGATTCATTAACACCTTGAGCAAAAATCTGTGTTTGAGGAGCAGGCATTCCAACCCACATAATAGAAGCAAACAAAGATTCAGCTTCATCAAGGATTAAATCTTTTCCTGTTATACCATTAATATCAGATAATTTCTTCAAAATTGAGTAAGCCCACTCTCCTTTATCATAACGACGAGGATTTACTTCAACTCTTGATTTTAACGTCTGATTCATCACGAATTTAGATGTACCAATGATATAAACATAATGCATACCACCATAACCAGAGCCGTTACCAACCCCGTAGTAAGAAGGATTCCACATCATATCTCTACCATTGTATTGACCCAATGAAGAATTCTCACCAAAGATTATATTCAGTCTTTCTCCTGTTTCCAAATTGATTGCATAACCAGGGAACCAACCCATTCCTTCAGGATGTTGTTCATCTATAGTATCATTACCATGCAAATCAACAGATATATGCTTTCTAAGAGTAAATTTCTTAGCTCCGCCTTCCGTCATGGTAGTATCTGTTCCCATTTCTATAACAGGACATCTTGTCCATTTAGAAGTATCGTTTGTGAATACTATATCTACAGAAGCTAAATTATTCAAATCATTGTACAATAAGGAATTCATAACTAGCGGATCTTCCATATCCGTGCTATAAGAATCCTCGGCTGTCATCAAATAACGTTTAGTGAATGCCGGATGTGCAGCAGAAAATGATGTCAATTTATAAGGTGCCCATGTACCATACACACAATTTTCAAATAATCCACCCGCATCCAAAGCAACTTTTGCCTTATTCGTCGCATCCGTTAAACAATAATAATCTGCATTAGGATCTGATATAAGATTTGCATCTGTTCCTGCAGGGATCGAAGCTCCACTTCTTATCCAGTTTGTTGCAGGTAAAGCGTCATTATCCGCAAAACCGTATAACCAAGCCTTACTAACATCTGCATAATCTATGGATGAAGCCAAGTATGCACCGGATCTAACTACATTATTTATCAAACTCGTAGGTGATGTAGAAACATTTATCTCATTTGCAACAGATTTAACATTTGATAAAGATACGGAAATACCCAATCCGAAAATAATCTGTTCATTAATCTCACCTATAGCACGGTCTGAGGAAACAGTATAAACATCCTCTCCATTCTCTGTAAATAACGGTTTAGACGGATCTTTACTTGATAATTCCCACATACAACTATCTATAACATTAGGATAAGACGCATTCGGGATAAGTCTCAAATAGTATTCTCCAGCCTTAACATTCAATGGATCTACCACCTTAATATTAACAGGTCCGTAATTCTCTTGATAGTTAGGAGTCTTTATAATATCCTCTCCGTTAGCAAACATTTCGTCAACGGATTCCGGTTTTATATTAAGCACCATTCCACCATTTCCGTTACCTTCTATTCTAATAACTTCAGGAGAAACACCGTAAGCACATTGAACCAATGTTCCGTTTTGCTCTGACTCTATTTTGTGAGGAATTGCCATAACAGGCTCTATACTACTACCATCACCTTTCTTTCTTGAAGCCAAATAAGGTTCTTTTTGTCCGTCAATCTTTGTTGCATCTTCAACGTTGTATGTCTTGTAGTTATTATAAGCGTAAGCAATAGCAATGTAGTAATATTTCTTATTATTTACAATTCTCTTATCAGTTGTAGTAGCAAACTTATCTTCGGTAATAGTGAAAGAGTGTCTTATTCCCTTATTCTCTCCTGATACCATAGTCTGAGAATTAGGATATCCGTTGGTTATAGTAACATTAACTAAATTTGCAATGGCTGCATCATTCTCGTAATTCTCTATATCACACTGTGCAACTAAACGAGCTTTACTGTCATCATAAATATCGGCAACAGAAACCGTAGCATCTGCTAGCTGGAATATCTGGTAACCTTCAAACTTGTAGTATCTGTCATAATCATGAGAAACAAGAGTAGTATCAGATCCGTTGATAACGGTTTCCGTCCATTCTCTTGGAATCGTTTCATCCAAAGCTCTAAAGGACTCATTAACGTTGTTTCCTGTCTCATTAGTCAAGTAAAGAATAATCTCTCTATCCAATTCTTGAACAACTATATCAGGAGCATCAGGTCCTTCCAATACATTGAAACAATTATCAAACAATGCCTGACATTTATCATCTATTGTTCTAAGCAATTCAACGGAAGCCTCCGGACCTCCATTAACAGCTTTAGCGAAAGGAATACCTACAGTTATATAGTTAATTGCACCAGGTTTTAAAGTAAAAGGACCTGCAGACTGCATGAAACGTCTGTCACCAGGAGAATTGCCTGCACTCACCTCAGACCAAAGTTTTCCTTTATACTCGTCTTCACGTCCAGTCTGTCTTACACCCCAACCCCAAATATCAGAGGTTCCTGGGAACATAAAGTCTGAATAAACACCAACTTCCATTCCTGAAGCAGCACTATACCCATCTCCACCGAATTGCATCTTTGTATTATCCTTCCAAATACCACGTAGATAGTTGTAATAGTCGGAAGCTTTTTCTGGTTCTCCATTAGACGCACTTGAATTGTTGTAGTACACAAAACGTCTCATACCAAAACGCTCGTCATCAACAATACCGTTTCCAAAGTTTACACCATTGATAGCACATGCATCAACAGAATCTTTTGATTTAGGATACCATGCACGTTTAAACTTATGTGCATTGTCAGTCAAAAGTATCGGATTTATCACTCCGTTAGAATCACGATATTGATCTATTTGCGGAGCGTATTCTGCATCAGACATAAAGGCATCTATATCAACTTTAGGATTATCTCTTCCATCAGGATCCATATAAGGACCTTGGAAGAAATCTATCCCTATAGCAGGCGGATTATCTAAATAAGCACCCTGACCAGGACCGTCTGTCTGTTTACCATTATATGCATAACCTAAACCTCTCTCAACATCACAACCTACAAAGTCATCATAAGCATATCCTAAATCGGGATCAACCCATTGACTGAAATACGTATTAGTCAAAGTGAATGTGGAACGATTAATGATCTCATAGGAATAGAAAGTCATATTATTGATTTCATTATTCATTGTGAAAGCAAACGCTTGAGCACGAATTTCCAGTCCAATAGGATTTTCGGAACCTGATTCTGTATGAGCGGCTCCCTTATCGTTGAATATCCACCACAAAGTTTCGTCTCCTTTCAAAACTTGATCCACAAGCAGACCACCGTATGCTGCTATCTTACCACCCGTTCCGTAATTAGGGTTGGTGGTATCTGACTCCATGGTTGGAGTCGGTGTATATTTACTACCTGCAGGTAAATTTGCCTTTATTGTAGCAGGACATAAAACTCCTGAGAAGTCATAATAAGGATAATCACCGTCATTATAATCATATACTCCATCCTTATTTTGATCATAGAAAGGAGCTAAGAACTTAGACTGATGTAAAGACGTGTTACCGTTTCCCGGCCAATTCTTAATAACATCCGTCAATGTTGAAGGATCATAAGTTCCTGGTATAGGTTTTCCTTCTGAATCCAATTCAAAAGAATTGATGAAGGCTTGTACTTCAGCCTTCGTTATACGGTAAAGTTTATCCCACTCATCACAAATAGGTTTATTAACTGATGCATTACCATCAACAGTCAAAGGTCCCGGCCAGAAATCATCTCCGCTTTGACCGAACTTTAATGCAGCAACTCTCAACTGCTGATTCTCATCCTGACCACCAATCCACAATGCAGCACAATACATGGCTGTACTTGTACCATCTTTAGGGACATAATAGTGAGCACTTGAACCGTCATACCACATATTACCTCCCTGATTGATACGAGCACGTACATTGTTTATACTTAACTCTGCAGATCCTTGAGCTCTTCTACAACGCTCCAAGTCACCATCTTTTGTCACTGCTTTTCTTACAACTTTACCTTTGTAAGGAAGTGCATCTGCTGATATGCTGACTAAGCATAAACAAAGCATCAATAACGATAATTTACAAACAATATGTCTCATAACTCTTAAATGTATTTCTTTATTAATCACTACTTATTAGATTAGAACTGATAGGAAACTCCTATTTCAAATCTTCTCGGAGATGAATAGTTGTATGAACCATTATCCAAATACATCATATAGAATGTTCTGTATGCTTTCTCATCCAACTGAGTTCTAATAGAAACTTGCGTTTCTGGATCAGTCAAGTATCCGTTATCATCAGGATCTCCGGTTACACCGAATACTCCAGTAATATTCTTAGTATCAAGAACATTATATATAGAACAGAATACATCCAACATTGTATTTCTTTTACCTACCTTAAATAAGAATGCTTTATTTACAGTCATATCTATACGGAATATCCATGGAAGACGAGCTCCTCTATAACTCCCGACAATTGTTTGTTGAGTTTGACTGAAATATTTAGTATAAGGTGCTCCTGATTCAGCAAGTCCGGTAATATTAACACCGAAATTCTGTAACCATTTAATATTTTTAACACGTGCCTCACCGTCTTTACCAGTAACAACTCTTTGTGTAACAGGACCATTGTATTTGTCTCCACCTTCATAGCGGAAGTCCAAACCTAATTTGAATGCATGACGTCTATCATCCCCAATAGGGAACATCATCTTAACATTAGGATAACCTGCTCTAATCAAAGAAACCAAAGTTGAACTAGGAAGTCCCGTAGTACCTTCTGCATACTGTAAAGTATAGTTTGCATTTATTCTCACATTCTTCATTCTTCTCAAATCATATTGTATAGTCACACCTTTTGTTGTTCTGAAATCCTGATTATCGTAAGAATAGTACATTGTCGTAGGGTCTGCTCCTGTATATTGAACTAAATTAATAAGGTCACGCGTTTGTTTATAGTATGCAGAAATTGTCAAAGCTGAACTTTGAGAAAGAACCTGTTGAAAACCTAATTCATAGTTAGTAATCTTCTCTGGTTTCAAATTAGGATTAGGCAATGCTGCCCCATCCATCTTTTCCATAAACAAATAACTTGCATAACTTGCCATCCAGTTACCAGAACCAGGACGACGAGCGATCACATCATAAGAAGCTTTAAATTCCGATTTATCAGAAACAGGGAATGAAAATGCAATACGTGGCATAGCAACAACTTGAGGTTCATAATCCTTGAATGCATCCGTACTAATTTTTTCCGGAAGACCTGTATCCAACAATAAACCTTTTCTAAACGGCAACGGTTGTCCTGAAGCACCCATAACTTTACTTGGGTCTGAAACAATCTCTCCGTTTGCTGTATACCAAGTTGAAGCAGAGCCTTCACCTGAACGATAACCTGTAATTTGGACACCCAAATAATTATCAGACATAGAACTATTCAATGTATTAACATATACAACAGCATCCTTAGGAACACCGGCAGGTATATCAGTTCTGCCATTAGCCTCCAAATCTGCAACAGTATATGAACTGTACAACAAATAAGGATCCTTCAATCCCATTTGATTACCGTCAAAACGGTCTACACGAACTCCTATATTGAATATCAAATCTCTAAAATAAAACTGATCTTGAATATAACCTGCCATATAGATAGGCTGCCAAGCTCCTAAATCTCTTCTTCCATTAACTCCGTCAAAGTAATCCTGTAAAGAAGTTTTTCCTGAAAGTTTTTTTCCTGTGTAATCATATCCAAGGAAAGAAACATAAGCATTACCTTGATTGTATAATTCATCGGCAGAAAACATATCTATAGAGAACATTGACGGATCATATGAATCTATATCTATATAATCTGTTGAATAAATATTTCCATATAACTTTTCACGGATTCTTTTATCAAAATATGTTTGAGATCCTCCGTCATACTGTCTGTCATATGATACAACAGGATATATTCCTGAATAATCAACAATAGCACTATCAAGATTTCTATATAATATGTGTTGATTAGCTTCCTGTTTCATCAACGTCCATAATCCTGCTGCAGACAAAGAATACGAACGGTATATCTGTTGGTCATATTGGAATCCCAATTCTAAAGAATGCTTACCTATAGTAGCCGTAACTTTAGCAGCTGCGTATATAGATTGTTGCTCTGATTTAGAATATGAGGTCGCAGGAACACCGACATTAGTATACATTCCATAGATTCCGCTTGGAGTTCCACCATTAACCAATCCTCCCAAACTTCCAATATTAACATAATTTATTAAGGAAGATCTGTAATCAGCAAACATCGGATCATTATATAACTGAGATGTATATGCAGCCAATCCAGGATTGTCTTCTGACGGAGTAAAATCAACCTGATAATCTAACCAACCATTTTGCTCGTAAACGTACTCTTCAAATCCGTCTCCGTCCACATCCATCTTGGTGAGTGCATAAGTAGGTCTTTTATATGTACGGAACGTTCCTATATGACCGTATCTGAAGAAATCTTCCTTAAAATTTTTATTATAAGATTCAGAATATTGTCTCTGGTAAGAACCTAAAATGTCAAATATAACATCCTTTATTTTACCGCTACCCTCATCAGAAGATAATTTCTGAGTAAGATTTGCCATAACTTGGAAACTATTACTCTTACTTTCGCTGTTATTGTCATTATTCAACAACATTGAAGCCAAAGAGCCGTTCTTACCTATACTATATATGTACTCTCCATTAACTTTTAAAGCAGTAGTATTAGTAGGTCGAAAATCTAACCCGCCTTCTACATAAATAGTGTTAGACCACAAATTCGGTTTGCGACCAACTCTCTTAAATGCATCTGCAGTTAAATAAGATGCTGCATACTGAATAGAACCTGTGGATGGATCCAATACCAATGGAGCCTGTTCTATCTGCTTACGAACATCATCCTTGGCCATAAAATAATATCTGTCACTAGGTCTTCTGTATGGATCGTGAACATACGAATCAAATCCACTTAAACGAAAACCTAATATCGTCTTCTCAGCACCACTTTCACTCTTCTTTGTAACGAGAGGACCTGTTAGATAAAACTCTCCTCTATGATACCCTCTAGTATCAAAAGGTTCGGATGTCCTGTATGACACCATTCCTTCAAACTTGTTTTGAGGAGGTCTCAATGTAATCATGGTAGAACCTCCTATTGCCTCTCCAATACTTGCAGGTGTACCTCCAAGTATGACTTGAACCTCCAAAATAGCTTTCTTTGGCACATTTACAGAACCTTGTTTCTTCGCACCATTGACATAGTTCTGCATATTGCTTTCACCTCTCGCACTACCGGCACTACCATCTCCGTTATCAGATACACCACCTACAGATGCGATAATACCATCAACCGAGTTAGCAGACATTCTTTCAATTTCTTCTGCCGTTATACGTTTTCCAGATTCAGCAGAACCTGTTTCCAATAGAGGAACGGCTCTTTCTTTAATTTCTACAACATCCAACATCTCAGAGGTAGGTTCCAATTTCAAATCACCTTCTCTTGAGTAACCGGAAGCAGAAACTTTAATACCTGTTACCTTAACAGATTTGTAACCCATAGATGACGCTTGCATATCGTACGTTCCCGGAGTCAGGTTTCGTATCTGGAAATCACCGTTCATATCCGTAGCGGCTCCTCCCATTTGTTGCCCATTCTGAGATACAACAACATTAACAAACGGCAAGGGTTCTCCTGTTTTTGCATCAGTAATCGTACCCGTAAGGATACCTTGAGCGATTACCAAATTGGCCGTGATTAACAGCCCCAGCGTAATTAATATTCTCTTAAGCATACTCATATAGTGTTTAATTAATTTTTTCTATCTAAATCAATAAGGTCTATCTAAAATGGTAGAATAAATAACTGCTTGCTTCAAATTAAATTTTTTAATCTTGGAATTTGAATCCTCTGCTACATTCTTTACTCTCTTCTCATCAGATTGTTCTGACTTCAAGACTGATTTATCTGATACAGAACTTGAGGTTTCATACTCAAATCTAATATTATTTCTTTCATCAGAGCCTTTGAAAGATTTTGACAAAGGATCTTCAAAACTCTTTTTATTATCATTAGAGTGTATGATAGTATCTTTCTTAGATTTTGTTAAGAAAGATACTATCAACCCGAATAATATTATGAGTACTAAACTTCCCATTATATAAATGACCGTAGTATAAATATTATTATCTTATTTACTTTGTTCAGCCTTTTTCCTATTAGACCTTGTTATCAAATAGTAAGCAGTCGGACATGCAACGCACAATGAAGCAAAACATCCTGCAGCAATTCCTATGAACATTGAGAATGAGAATCCTCGTAATCCCTCTCCTCCAAACAAGAAGATAATCAATAGCGTCAACAATGTAGTGCCTAACGTATTGAACGTTCTACTCAATGTTTGATTCATTGCGTCATTCATCTGCTTGCCATAATCTTCTTTAGGGAATAATTTAACATTCTCACGAACACGGTCAAATACTATAACCGTATCGTTAATAGAATAACCTATAACTGTCAATACTACCGCAACAAAGTTTTGATCTACCTCTAAAGTGAAAGGTAATATCTTGTTAAATAAAGAGAATGCACCGATAGTTACTAAAGCATCAAAAGATAACGAAGCTAATCCAGCCAAACCGTATTGCCATTTATTAAATCTTAT
>JAFUYA010000020.1 GCA_017477025.1 Bacteroidales bacterium
AGGTATGACAACAAACAACACAACAGATAAAAACAAAGTGTCATACGGTATTTGCACTCCGCCGATACCTAAAAGAAAAGCAGTAACAGGCACATAAGCGACCAAGATTATCAAATCATTGACAGCAACCTGCACCAGAGTGTAAGCAGCATCGCCTTTGGTGAGGTAACTCCACACAAAAACCATTGCAGTGCAGGGGGCAGCACCCAGAAGTACCGCTCCGCAAAGATATTCCCTTGCCAAATCTTCAGTAATCCACATTTTGAAGCAAACAAAAAAGAAAATATAGGACAAAAGATACATAGTAAAAGGCTTTATCAACCAATTGGTAGCACATGTTATGACAATACCTTTTGGATTTTTACCTACATCTACAACACTTCTGAAATCAATTTTCAACATCATAGGATAAATCATCAGCCATATCAAAACAGCAACGGGAACGGACACATTGGCATATTCCAAGCGGCTTAAAAATCCCGGAATTTGCGGTAAGAATTTTCCGATTAGTATTCCTGCCGTAATACAGAGCAATACCCATACACTCAAATATCTTTCAAATGTTTCATTTCTTTTTTTATTTTACTGTTTTAATTGTTCGTAAATTTATAAATTATTCATAAATTAACGAACTTTACTCTTAAAAAAATATCTTTCAATTTTATTGCAATCAAAAGACATTTTCTTTCCTTAATTATTAATCACAGCACGTTGTTTTGCCGTTTTCTTCGGTTAAAGAGTTGAAAAAATCATTGAAAAGTTGCTGAGCCTTTCGCCAATTCTCCCTGTTGATGCAATATTTCACTTTCGGAAGGAAAATAGTTCCCTGAATAAGACCTGCATTTTTCAATTCTTTTAAGTGTTGCGACACCGTAGCCTTGGCAATGGGCAATTCTTCGTGAATATCTCCGAAATAACATTCCGTTTGTGTAGCAAGAAAATTCAGAATATCCATTCTGTTTTTGTGTCCCATTGCTTTACAAATGACAGACAATAAGTTAAGTTCATCTTCCGTTAGTTTCTTCATCTCTTTTTACGAATTATAATATTAATATTTCAGTTTGCAAAATCACAAACTATTCGTAAATTACCAAACATTAATCTCAAGAAAATTAATTTTTATTTTGCAATTATCTGATATAATATAAAATATCACTTATCCCAAATAAATCCTGCCGAAAATGATAATAATTCCGCCTTACTATAAAAGAATTTTGCCACTTGCGGAAAGAGTCCAGAAAAAAGGGGGTATTTTTAGTAAAAAGACCCGGTATTTTTACTGAAAAGAGGGGGTATTTTCTGTGTTAATATGTGGTGTGGCAGGAAAGCACTTGCAAAATGGCGGATTTTATTTGCTTTTTGGTAGAATTTATGTGTAACTTTGTGGGCTGATAACTGCAAAAAGGAATGAAAACATATGATTTTAGACCGTCAGAATCGGAGATTGAGATAAAAACTCTTGGAAAAAGCAAGCACGATACACGAATTGTACCCGTAGCACATCGCACAAGTTTCTTTGAGTTGATTTTTATTGAGTCGGGACAAGGCAAATTTAAGATAGATTTCAAAGACGTTATACGTCAGCAAGGAGATATTTTTGCTATTCTTCCCAATCAAGTCAAAGAATTTGATTTTTCAGATTCATATCACGGCAAAATGATTCTTTTCACATACAATTTTTTCGCAATTAGCGAAAATGATTCCTCTTTCCTTTACTCTTCCGAATTTTTGTCGCTAAACAATCCGTCAAGGATAGTAAAAATTGATGAAAATCTCACAAACCAAATTTTTTATTTGCTGGAAAATGAATTACAAAAGAAAGATGATAATTACCAATCAACTATTTGTCAAAGTCTTTTGCGTACATTGTTGCTTATTTGTGAAAGAAAATTGAATGAAAGCACCAGACCGTTTGCTACAAATATTACTAAGCAATTTTTCAACTTAGTAGAAAAGAATTTTACTTCTAATAGAAATATTGATTTCTATGTCGGACAATTGGGAGTGAGTGAAAACCGTTTGGCAAATGAAGTGAAATCGGCGTGCAATCTGACATTGAAAAAATACATTGATAATAGACTTTTATTAGAGGCAAAAAGGCTTTTAAAATATAGTACTTTGTCTGCAAAGGAGATAGCGTTTGAATTGGGGTTTGACGATACGTCAAACTTTTCTAATTGGTTCAAAAAACAAACGGGCAAAACGCCTATGCAATTTCGATGATAATAGGGATAAGAAGTTATTTTACAATTCTTTTGCGTTTTTTTACAATTGACAGATGAGAAAACCGCTGTAATTTTGCAATTGCAAATCTGATGAAAAACAATTTTTTCGGATTGCAAAAAAAGGTAGTAATAACAAATTAAAATATAGGAGACAAAATTATGGCAAAAAATGTTTTATTAATCGGAGCAACGGGATTTGTTGGTTCTGCAATCTTGCAGGAATTGGTTTCAAGAGGACACAATGTAACGGCATTGGTAAGAAATCCAGAGAAATTGCAGACAAACGCCAATGTAATGGTAGTGAAAGGTGATGTTGCAGATACGCAATCACTTACAAATTTAATGAAAGGGAAAGACGCCGTAATAAGTGCATACAATCCAGGCTGGACCAATCCAAACATTGCAATGCTTATTGAAGAAAATTATCCGAAAATCCTTCTTGCAGCAAAGAATAGTGGAGTTAAGCGTCTTTTAATCGTAGGCGGTGCAGATACTTTGTATTGTACTCCAAATCTTCGTGTTGCTGATTCAGGTGCTATCCCGCAAGAGATTATGGGAGGCGTACGTCCTTTAGGTGATTTCTATCTTAACACTTTGATGAACGAAAAAGAAATTGACTGGACATTCTTTTCTCCTGCCGGAGCGTTTGATAATGACGGCAAACGTACAGGTCAGTTTCGTTTGGGTAAAGATGATTTGATTGTTGATGCACAAGGCAATTCGCATATCTCTGTTCAGGATTACGCAATGGCAATGGTAGATGAGTTGGAGCAAGAAAACCAGCACCAAGAAAGATTTACCATCGGCTACTAACCACAGTAAAACAGTTAAATCAAATAACAAATTCACGGATTAAGAAATCCTAGAATTAAAGTCGCACAACGTTCTGCCTTGATATAGTCTGTACTCATGAAGGCTGTTACGAGCTGGCTGTTTAATTCCGTGTCTGTATTGAAGCCATAGCTCTTGACAGAGTCAGAAGTATAAGTTGTGTTTGCAATGGTCAGTTCTGACATGCCTTTCTGTATTGTGTCAGAGCATCATGGACGCAGAGTTGGATAATGCTTTAGATGGGGCATCAAGTGGCTCGGCACGTCCTCTGGCACAAGTCGTCTCCACGGAATTGGACATTTGACTGAGAACCCGCAATCTCGTTGCATTGATATCCGTATTACGTACATCTAAACACTAGCTCTTTGTCGATAACTGGACTCATAAAACTGGAAACGTTCTCTTACTCGAAAAAATTTTCCAAAATGAGTGATTTTCTCAAATTTTATATCTATCTTTGCTTCGCCATTGGAGATTTTGCTTGTTTTTATTTGCAACGCTAAAATAAGAGAAACGTCTTACGTGGCAAAATCATGAACAATAAAAAATTACTCAAAAACTTATAAAGATAGTTAGACTAAAGCGATACGACGGAATTTAGGAATAAATAATTTAAAGAAAGACCATGCAACGAATAACGAAAAACCTACTGACAATTATCTTTGCTGCCATGCTGTTTATTGCATGTGGCGACAGCGAAACGACATTGCGTGAACGAGCAATGGAGTTATGCACATACATTCCCGACCACGAGTTAAAAGAAGATTCGAAGCCGTTTATGACGACAGATTTCTATACGGTACTCGACACAATGTTCAACCTCCTGCCGGAGTTTGAGTCGATGGATCATGAGTGGCTCTACTACTTTGTGACAGGCAATGGTGGTACGATAGCCGATTATGAAGTTAAAAGCGTAGAACTGATGGACAAAACCCATGCGGTTGCCACCATCAATGTAAGACAGAAATGGGAAAACGGCTCGTTTGACGAGAAAACGGACGTGGAAGAACACAAACTTTCGATGGAGAAGGTGGATGGCGAGTGGCTGATAGCTGACTTTGACGGTCACAAGGAGGATTGTCTGCGACATATAGCCATTAACCGCAAGGAGCAAGCCGTTCGTCAGGTCATCAGTGACTACCTTGTGCAAGAAATTGGCAAGCATTATGCCAAAACAGATGATGCCATCTGTGTGCCTACGCTGATGATGGTGCATGAGGAGGATGAACTCTTCATGGGCGACTTTTGGGTGTATTGGTATCGACAGGTAGGCGACACGCTAAAATGCGTTTCAGGTGGCAATCATGCTGGCAAGATGACGCTGAAGCAGGATGGAAACCGCTGGTCTGTCTCCTCCTTTGAACAAACTTCCAACGGTGCAGATAACGTAGCCAGCAGCCACAAGATATTCGGTAGCTATTATGACGTGTATGAAGCTATTCACTCCAACGAACGCATTCGCGAAGAAGTACGCAAAAGTCAGCTACGTTACTATGTGAAGAAGCATGGTCTGAACGTAAAGTTCTACCAGGACTATGGATGGCCAGTCGTAGAACTTCAGAAAGAAGAATAATAAAAAAGAATAATCATGGCAAGAGATAATAAGAAATGAATACTCTCTCATTCATTTTTAGAAAGAGCATGAACTTGGACTTGCCCCAAGACTACTTTCTGAACATCAGGTAGCAGTACAGGGTGCAAACTGTAATAGTAACTTGCAAATCCTCAACCTCCGAGAGAATATGCGGGATTTTTGTCTGGTGAGTTCAAGGACGAGTTGACTGCAAAACTTACCATGCTGAAAATAGTTTTAATATGTTGCACTTTTTTGTGAATCGAAATGCATTGAGAAATAGTTCCAAAATTTTGAGGAACCATTTGCTTCGTATCTAGCATCTTATTTGCATTTAGAACTCGTAGAACATGCATAAAAAACGAGGACAAGTATCAGTTTCCAATACAATTGCTCTTTATGTAACTCGTTTTTAGCATTTCTTTTTTATTTTTCGAAAACAACCCCTTGTTCAAATGTAATAATTGCAATGGTTTCTCTGTAACCCATGATACATATAATTTATTGATAATTAATTTTTAATAAAAAATATTACAAAAAAAATAATTAAATTTTTGGTCATTAATATAAATTGATGTAATTTTGCAACCGCTTAAACGGAGTTTGGTATCATTTCCGTAATGAGCGGTCCCTTAGCTCAGTTGGTTAGAGCATCTGACTCATAATCAGAGGGTCCTTGGTTCGAGCCCAAGAGGGACCACAAGACAAGCCGAAAGGTTTGTCTTATTTTTGTTTTATGGAAAACGAAATCCGATGCAGTATTCCGCGAATACGGATATGCGGTTGTAATTTCAAGATAACATCTTCTCAATAATAAGTTCTCTGTTTGCCTTTATGTCTTAATTCTGCAAAAATTAAATGAATTGTTGCTCGTTAAGCATAAAAGTTGTAACTTTGCAGTGCATTTTGGCAGCGTTTAATATTATTTTCAGCAAATTATTACTAATACAAAACAATAAAGAGTATGTTATTTTTACAAGCAACAGCAGCGGGCGACCCTAACAATATGGTCAATTCCGTAATTAATTGGTTTACACAAAACGGATTAGATGCCGTTAAGAAGATTGTAATAGGCCTTATTATCTTGTATGTAGGCTTTAAAATCATCAAATTTATCCGCAAGAAATTATCCAAAGCCTTTGAAAAACAAAGTTTGGATGAAACGTTAAGACCCGTTATCACGTCAATTGTTTCCATTGCTTTGAAGATAATGCTTATCATTGCCGTTATAGGTTACGTAGGCATTCCGATGAGTTCTTTCATTGCTTTGTTAGGTGCTGCAGGTTTAGCGGTAGGTATGGCTTTGAGCGGAACAATTCAAAACGTAGCAGGAGGAATTATTATATTGGTCTTCCGCCCGTTCAAACTCGGAGATTATATATCAACTCAAGGAATTGAAGGTTTCGTAGAAAGCATCAAAATATTTTCGACTACCGTACGTACATGGGATAACAAGTTAATAACCTTACCTAACGGCACTCTATCGGGCGGCAATGTTACAAACTTTTCCACAATGGACAAAAGAAGAGTAAATGTTACATTGCAGGTTGCAGGAGATAAGAAAGTTGTCATTGATAAGATAGAAAAGGATCTTATAGACATCGCATACAAACATGAAATGACATTAAAGGATCCTGCTCCCGTTGTATGGGTTTCAATAGGTCCTGGAACAATATCTTTTGATCTGCGTGCATGGTGCAAGGGAGAAGATTATTGGATATTGTTAGGATATTTGGAACGTGCGGTTTATGACTACAATATCAAAGAAAACTTACCTTGTCCTTATACCGTTTTGGGTAAATATAACTGGAACTAAAAAGAATATTTAAAATCGGATACCAACAGTAACTGATGAAGGAAAATCCACTGGGAATATTTCGCTTCAATAAGGTAATCATCCCCATACTTATAGGTCTGGGAGTGGGTTTTTATATGATTGCACGGGAATACTCAAGGAATGCTTCTTTGTTTTCCGATCTTGCAAACATGTTTTCTTCCTATACATTTGTGTGTCTGTTCCTTGCCGTAATGTTTGAATGTGGCAGGGAGATAACGTATATGATTCGTATTCGTATGTTATCAGACAACAGATTGTCGTGGAAACAGGCCTTTCATATCATAATGCTTTGGGAATTTTCCTCCACCGTTACTCCGACAAGTGTAGGAGGTTCTGCGGTAGCCTTATTTATTCTGCCTCTGGAAGGACTCGGTGCGGGAAGAAGTACGGCTATGGTAATGATTGCAACATTGTTGGATGAACTATTCTATATACTCATCACACCTGTCATGGTACTCATATGCGGTATTGAGGCAAGTTTTGCAACCAAATTCAAATTCTCATTATTCGGATTGAAAGTTTCTGAAATACATGTTTTTATAATCGGTTACTCTTTCATGCTTCTTCTGACCCTTTTCATATTAACGGCTATTTTCTTTTATCCGCACAAATTCAAGTCTTTGCTGTACGGATTGGGTAATAGAAAACTTTTCAAACGCTGGCAACATAAGTTCAATAAAATGGGAGATGACGTACTGACCTCCGCACAGGAATTCAGACACAAATCATTTCTCTATTGGATTAAGGTATATGGGGTAACTGTCGCTTCATGGTCTTGCAGATTTTTGGTACTTAACTGCATTTTAGCCGCATTTTGCGGGACTGCAACCAATCACGCTGTTATCTATGTTCGACAATTGGTAATGTGGATCGTTCTATGCATCTCTCCTACCCCTGGAAGCAGCGGTGTTGCCGAATTTGCATTTCCTTTATTCCTTAATGGTTTCTTAAAAGAAGGATTTGAAGGTATTTTGGCATTGCTTTGGCGTCTGTTTACTTATTATCCGTATATCATAGCAGGCTTAATAGTGTTGCCCGTTTTCACAAAACGAGTCGCAGAGAGGAAGAAAAAGGACAAGCTCACGCATAATACGTCTAAAAAGAAAATTTAAAACGCATACAATAATGGAAACGAAGTTTTCGTTATCTGAAATATGCCTTAAGTAAAATATATTTAATAATTAAAATATAAAGAAATAAAATGAAAACTACACCATTTACGGAAAAACACATTGCACTCGGTGCAAAGATGGCTGAATTTGCAGGCTACAACATGCCTATTTCTTACACCGGATTAGTAGAAGAACATCACAATGTAAGAAAAAACGTCGGAGTTTTTGACGTTTCTCATATGGGTGAGTTCAGAGCAAAAGGCAAAAAGGCTCATGATTTCATGCAGTACTGCACTTCAAATGACATCAACACACTATTTGACGGTAAAGTCCTTTATACCGTCCTTCCTAACGGAAAAGGCGGTATCGTTGATGATATGTTAGTGTATCGTATCAGTGAAGAGGAATATTTTATGGTTCCTAACGCTGCCAATATTGAAAAAGACTGGGAGTGGATGAGTAAAATAGCTCAACAAATGGGATTGGAATTAGGTAAAGATTTTACTAACGAAAGCGAACACTACGGACAATTAGCCGTTCAAGGACCTAATGCAATGAAGGTTATGCAAAAATTGACCGACACTCCTATTTTGGATATGGAATATTATACTTTCAAGTTCCTTAAATTGAACGGAACTGACGTCTTGTTATCTACGACAGGTTATACCGGAGCAGGCGGTTGCGAAATTTATTTTGACAAGAAAGATGCCGACAAAATTTGGAATGACGTCTTTGAAGCAGGAAAGGAATTCGGAATAATGCCTGCAGGATTGGGATGCAGAGATACTCTTCGCTTGGAAATGGGATTCTGCTTGTATGGTCATGAGATTGATGACGAAACCTCTCCTATTGAAGCAGGACTTAACTGGCTTACGAAGTTTGTTGACGGCAACGACTTTATAGATCGTAAATTCCTTGAGGAACAAAAAGCCAACGGCGTTAAGAAAAAAGTTATCGGATTTGAGATGGTAGGTAAAGGAATTCCGAGAAACGGTTACAAAGTTTGCGATGCAGACGGAAATTGTATAGGAGAAGTTCGTTCAGGTTCGCCTTCACCTTCAACGGGTAAGAATATAGGAACAGCACAAGTGCAAACGGCTTTTTCAAAAAAAGATACACAAATCTTTATTGAAATAAGAAATAAACTTGTTGAGGCAAAAGTTGTAAGAATGCCTTTCTACAAACCTGAATAATTGAATAGAAAAATCTGATAAGGTTACTTAAAATTTTCAACGGAGTCATCCGCTATTTGATATTAAGCCAAAGCGAAAGATTTATGGAATTTTAAGTAACCTTATTTAAATTTCTGCATAAATAACCGGATGTCAGGGACTTTGTATCACAAGTCAAATTATAATAAACTATCCCGATTAAAACAATTGGGCGTTTTGTTGTGTTTGGTCCCGTCATTGGCTCAAACACAAGAGGAAATCATCGTCTTTCATAACGTAGAGAATTTGTTTTATCCGCTTGACGATTCACTGACTCTTGACGATGATTATACCGTCGGAGGCAAGAAACACTGGACGTTCGGGAAATACAAAACAAAATTAAACGCCCTGGCAAAGACTTATATATCCATTGACGCAAATCAGATGCCTGCATTGATAGGATTATGCGAAATAGAGAATAATCAAGTATTGAATGCCTTAACCAAAGATACCCCTTTGCGTAAAACAGGTTACAGATATATACACTACCCGTCCAAGGATATAAGAGGTATTGACGTAGCATTGTTGTATGATCCCAAGAAATTCAAGATAAAAGAGAGTTTTCCGATGTCCCCTGTCAGTACAAAAGAAGAAGATCGCACGCGTGATGTTCTTTATGTCAAAGGGGTGTTGGGACAGATTGAAGTCAATTTGTATGTAGTTCATGCCCCGTCAAGAAGAGAAAATAACATAAAGAAAGAGTTGCGACAAAAAATTTTTGCCAACATCTATTCAGATATTGAAAAGAGGATAAAAAACGGTGAAGAGAATTTTATCGTTATGGGAGATATGAACGATAATCCTTGGGACGAAAGCATATTAAAAGGATTCAACCAGGAATATATTAACGAGAATAATCCGCAGATACTATTCAACTTGATGAGCAATAACAAGGATAAAACGGGGTCATACGTTTTCAACGGAAATATATTCTCCTTTGACCAATTTTTAGTGTCAGACAAAATAAAACAAAGACTGGTTTTCAACAATACATTCAACGAAACGTTCGTTTATAAGCCTGATTTTTTAGTTTCTAAAGATAGACGCAAGAATTATGATCGTCCGTTTTCAACTTATAAAGGTATGAAATACGAAGGTGGAATAAGCGATCATTTCCCTATCATTATGCGTCTGACTATCAAACGCAAGTAAAAATTGTATGAAAAAGTATCCGTACATACTGCTGTTTTCTTTCTTTTGTCTTCTTTTTTCTTTTTCTTGTTATGCTCAACAGGGACAAAATAAGGAAAGGATGAACTATGAATTGGCAAAACAATACATGGATGAAGAAAAATACTCCCAAGCTATTCCGTTGCTTGAAGATATTGTTGATAGAAATTTGAGAGAAGAGTATTACAGATTACTTAATGATGCATATACCAGAACGGGTGATACCAAAAAACAGGAAAAACTAATAAAAAAGGCTGTCAAACAAAATAAAGACAACCGCAAGTACGCAATAGATTTGGGAACGTTTTATATCAATAACTACAATAAGATAAAAGGCGAGAAAGAATACAACAACGTACTGAAGAATCTGACTGCAAACAACAGCGAAATCATACAAACGGCCAATTATTTCTCTGCTCAACGTCTTTATGAATGGGCGGCAAAAGTCTATATGCAAGGTCGCAAAACTTTCAATGATGAAACGAAATACACGTACGAACTTACTTATTTTTATCAATTACTCGGCATGAACGATAAGATTGCCGATGAGTATCTTTTGCTTCTTGACAATAATCCTAACATGTTAAGCCAGATTGAAGTCAATATTAATAACTTATTTAACAGAGATAAGGATGATAAACTCTTTGAGATCTTTGCCGAACGGGTACTTGAGCAGGTCAAAAAGCATCCTCAAAAGAAAGAAATCAATCTGTTGTACTATTGGCTAATGATGAAAGAGAACGATTATGAGTCAGCACTGATTCAGGCAAAGGCAATAGATAAGCGTTTCAACAAATCTGACGGATCTCAAGTCTATGATTTTGCCTTAACGGCAATGAATAATACCCAATACAAGTATGCACTGCAAGGTTTCGACTACTTGATAAAACAGGATAATGACACAATGTACCGTCATCAAATACTACAGAATCGTTTGACGTGTTTGTACAGACAATTTACGGAAAAACTCCACCATACAGAAAAAGAGACGAATAATTTGCTCAAAGAATACGAACAAGTATTCAGTAAAACAGGATATACTCCGCAATCTGCTGTCGTAATGCAACAATATGCAAACCTACTTGCCTATCATTTACAACGACCTCAACAGGCTGTGGACGTATTGGACTCAATAATAAATATGCGTCAGGTTTCCGGCCTTGTAAAAGCGGAATGCAAACTGACAAGGGCGGATATTTATCTTATTAACGGAGATATTTGGCAGGCAAGTTTAACGTATAGTCAAGTAGATAAAGATTTCAAGAATGAAGTCATAGGAAGCGAGGCCAAATTCCGTAATGCCCGCTTATCATATTTTAACGGAGATTTTGAATGGGCCGAAAGTCAGGCTGATGCCTTGCGTTCTTCCACAACCAAACTTATTGCCAATGATGCAATGGAGTTATCTTTGTTGATTAAAGAGAATATTGATCAAGACAGTTCTTACAAAGGTTTGTCATGGTTCTCTAAAGCTGATTTTCTTTTGTATCAGAATAAAACAGAAGAGGCTGTTTTATATTTGGATTCTATAGAAAATTGGTTCGTTTCGCATCCTTTATTTGATGAAGTATTGTACAAAAAAGCCCAAATAGCAATAAAAGAAAACAATTACCATAAGGCAGACAGTTTGTTACGGGAAATAATTTTGAAATATCCTTACGACCTTACGGCGGATGATGCATTAATGCTTTTAGCTCAAATAAACGAGGAGCAATTCGGTAACCCTGCCAAAGCAAAAGAGTATTATGAAAAGATAATCATTGATTATCCTTCATCGCTGTATATTTCACAAGCACGCAAGAAGTACAAAGATCTTTAAAAAATTACATTCGTTTATTGCGATTCAAAACTTTTCAGTTGTAACTCCTTTGAATCCCAGACTACATAAGGAGAATCGTCTATCCATGAACCGGTATTTATATACTTTGCTCCGTTATCCAAATAAAAAACATTTTTTATATGTCTGTGTCCGAATATGAAATAATCCGCATGTCTGTTTTTAATAAACTCTTTACAAAACAAATACATCGGTTCTTTGTCTTTCATGTCATGTGTATCATATTTCCTGTGGCGACTGCGGTTTTTTCTGCTCCAAAGTTTGGCAAAACCGAAGGAAAAAGATGTTGGTAAAGAAGTAAAAAGCCACCATAGTCTCCTGCATGAGAATATTGCATCCATAATTTTATAACCGTAATCCTTACTGTCCAATCCGTCTCCGTGCCCGATTACAAAAGTCTTCCCGTTAAATACAAATTCCTGATATTTTCTGCGATATATATTAACTCCCAACTCTTTTGAGAAATAGTTTTTCTGCCACAGGTCATGATTTCCTATAAAATAATCGACTGTAATCCCCTTTGAGGTAAGATCTGCTATTTTTGCCTGAAATCTTACAAAACCTTTAGGTACTACTTGTTTATATTCCCACCAGAAATCAAAAATATCTCCCAACAATACTATACGCTCGGCATCTTTCTCTATAAGATTTAAGAAACGTAATATTTTGTCTTCTTTTGCTCTTTCCTCTTCCCAAGTTCCTAATCCTAAATGAAAGTCGGATAAGAAATATATTTTGTCCCTTGTCATCACTTCACGGTGTCATTTTGTTGAATACTTTCTATTTCTTTTACAAACCGCTCCAAATCTTTAGTATTTCTGTTGTCAGGATATTCAGACTTCAATCCTTTGAGTACTTTTTTATACACATCAAAATCTTTCCTATAATCAATTAACGGCACATTTTCCATATTTCTGTAAAGAGCAACCAAACAAGTAAGACTGCCTTCGTTGGAGTTAATATACGAAATAAGAAATTCACGTTGGTTATTTCTGAGCAGATTATACTTATTTTGAATCTCTTTCCGTACGGAATCTATATTATTTATATCCGTCATTTGCAGTTGTTCGCTCATATTCTTCAAAGCAATACGAGTCATAACCTGTTTGTCATTCAACAGTTTTAATTTGGAAGATTCCTCACTACCAGTTATTGAATAAGTCGTTGCAAGATTCTCATAATCTCCGTTGATTACTATTTTCTCTCCTGTCTTAGGACACAACATAATGTAATCGTTTTTACTCTGAAGAATAAAAATAGATTCCTCTTCAAGTTTTTCTTTTGAAGAAAATTTACCGTCCGAATCTGCTTTGAGTGTGTCCAAAGCCCTTACTCCGCTATTCTCCATCTCCATAAGATACAATTCACAACTGTCGCAATTTTCCAGTCTTCCTTTCAAAAAATAGGAATCAGTGTCCGTTGTACAGGAAACAAAAAATCCTATAACTGCCGTAAAAATAAAGTACTTTATATATTTCATATTGTCTGTTTTTTATTTGCTGTAATAAAATCCGTAATCACCATTGCCGCAAGGCTTTCTATTATGACAGGAGTACGCAATACCTGACAAATATCATGCCTGCCTCCTATCCGTACTTGTTTCAATTCTCCGTTCCTGCTTATCAGCGTCATTTCTTTTTTTAAAGTATGTACTGCATGAAAACCTACGGTGAAAACTATCGGCATTCCGTTGGTAAGACCTGCATTTACACCTCCGCAGTGATTGGTTTTTGTAGAAAAATCATCATTCCATTCATCTATATCTTCACTTCCGTAAAGAGTGTCTCTGTCGGGAATATCACCTAAAGAAAAATTTACTGCCGACGGCACGGTCATCATTGCAAAAGCAAGGTTTGATGAAATCTTATCAAATATTTCCTCTCCTAATCCTGCTTTGACCCCGACAATCTCACACCTTACTTTCCCGCCTATAGTATCCTGCTGTCGGGAAACCTCTTCCAACAACTCCTCTACATGATCATAATCATAAATACAATCTATTCCGCCTATTTCCGACACGTATGCGTTAAAAGATATACCCTCTTTTCGCAGAAAAATCTTTGCAATGCTCCCTGCTACTACAATCGGAAGAAACATTCTTGCCGATGCCGCATCTTTGTATCTCAGATTGTCCTCCCCGTATTTCATATAATAGGGATAATCGGCATGCGAAGGACGGAAGAAATCTCTGAATTTGTCATAATCTTCTTTTCTGACATTATGATTGAGTATTTTGAACTCGATACTATTCCCGTCGGTGATTCCGTCCTTAATACCGCTTAGAAAAACTACCTTATCGTCTTCCGTACGTTGTGTGCCGAAACGTCCGGGTTTGCGTCTTTCCAAATCATGTTCAATAAGGGCATAATCAATAAGCAATCCTTTCGGACAATTAGTAATAATTCCTCCGACAAACTCCCCGTGTGAGGAACCTGTAACTTCTATTTTAAAACTCTTTCCGAAAGTCTTTTTCATAATGATTTTATTCAAAGAAAAAAAGTGCGTGATTTCTTACAAAATCATTAAGAATCTTGCGAAATTCTCAATGATTTCGGCAGAAATCACGCACTTTTTTTCGCAAACCTGTAACATCTGCCTATTGCTTTAAGAATGTGCTTTTTACAAACTTCATGTAACGCTCGGAAAATTCCTCATTACCCGCTTTTCCATAACGAACTTCGCTGAAAACTTGGGCAAGATTTTCTTTATTATTTTCTTTCACATAACCTCTATTGACAGGATTTTCCTCTATTGCCTCATACATATTGCGAATATCCTGATCGCTGTAATCTTTGTACGTTTCACTATGTACGACAGCGTCCAACGGCAACCGTTCCGTGAGGTCAGGATTCTCATCAGGCACACCTATTGTCAGACAAGCAACGGGAACCACTCCATCCGGCAAATGAAGAAACTCGGCTATCTGATCAGCCATATAATTGACCGTCCCGACCCAACAAACGCCCAACCCTTTGCTTTCGGCAGCAGTAGTAATTGCCTGTGCTGCAATAGTTGCGTCAATAGTTGCGATATTAAGGAAAAGAAAATTGTTAAGACTCTTATCTGCATTGTTTATTTCACACCAATGGTTGAAACGGTTGATATCAGCACACACCGTAATAACGACATCTGCTTGAGTAATCATAGGTTGATTGAAATGCAAAGGTGCATACTGCTTTTTCTTTTCTTCGTCTTTGGTTATAATAAAAGAATATAACTGCATATTGCCGCAATTAGAAGCACGCATACCTGCTTTTAAGATATAATCCAATGTCTGTTGCGGTATGCGTTCATTTTTATATTTTCTGACAGTTCGTCTTTCCTGTAAAAAATCCTGCATTATAACTAATTTTTATCCGTTAGTAAAACTGAATTTAATAACGCAACTTTGCCCCCCTTTATTGTAAAACAGTAGTTTTTATATATACTTCTTATGATGGGAAGCAAAGCATACGTTATCGAATTCTTGCCGTTTATAATACCGTCATTATTAAAAATTCCCGAAAAAATATATATTTCTCCTAAATAAAAGTGTTTTATAAAATAAAGAAACCATTATTCCCCGATGAATAATATTGCAGATACGGAAAAAAGATATACGAAACAGTCAGAGTTTCAGAAAAATATGTATATTTGCAACACGGAAATGCAAAGGATTCTTTATCTGTTTCAGCAGTTCAAAGCAGTTGGCAATTTTTTACGTATGGTTGCGGAACTTTAATTAACAAGCGGAACGGAAATATCAAAAAGGCTGCTTGCAAGAATAGAAAATTCTTATATTTTGTTAATTCGTGTAAGATTCAAATAAAAAATAGAAAAAATGAAAAAAGTATTTTTAAAATTATTCGGCATCATCGCCACCGTATCTCTTTTTATTGCGTGCGGGAATGATAAGGCAACGGAAACATCAACCGAGACTGCAACGGAAAATGAAGCAGTAGTATATATGACAAATGAGATTTCAGCCCAAAGTCTTATCAAAATATATGAAACATTAGGCATCAAGGCTGAAGGAAAAGTAGGCATAAAGATCTCAACCGGTGACGGAGAAGGAAAACATACGCTTTCAACAGACTTGATTGAACCTTTGATTAAGCAACTTAATGCAAAAATTATTGAATGCAATACAGCATATACAGGAACACGCCATACTTCCGAACTGCATCACAAAACAATAACTCAACACGGCTGGGATAAGATTGCCGATGTTGATATTATGGATGAGGACGGCGAGATAAAACTTCCTGTTACGGACGGCAAACATCTGAAATATGATATCGTCGGATCACACATTAATAATTATGACTTCATAATTAATCTTGCTCATTTCAAAGGGCATCAAATGGCCGGCTTCGGAGGAGTTTTGAAGAATCAATCCATAGGTATTGCATCTACTAACGGTAAAGCGTATATCCATTCTGCAGGTACTTGGGAAAAGATGGAAGAACTGTGGGAAAAACACATTGCAGAGCAGGATGACTTTACTGAATCAATGGCAGAAGCTGCAAAAGCCGTTGCTGACAAGTTCAACGGCAAAATTATCTATATTGCCGTTATGAACAATATGTCTATTGACTGCGACTGCAACGCTCATCCTGCAGAACCTCTGATAAAAGACTACGGTATTCTGGCATCTACCGACCCTGTTGCATTGGATAAAGCGTGTGTAGATATAATTTACAATATGGAAGTAACTGCAGACAATAATACTAAACCTCTTATTGAAAGAATTGAGAAACAAAAAGGTACCCATATCCTTGACTACGCGGAAGAAATCGGATTGGGAACAAAGAAATACACCCTAAAAAAGATTGACTGATAGTTTTTACTTTGTTTTTATGTCCCCGTAGGTAGAAAATATTACCAACTGGGACATAAAACTTTATTTAAAGACAACCGTCTGATGAGAACATTAAGAAACCTGACGGTTTAATGCAAAAGAAAACAGTATTATATTTCTTTTGTATATCGTTTCAGGCTGTTTTTCAAATGATTTATTATCTCGTTTTTCAAACTTTGCGGAGATAGAACCTCTATTCCCGAACCGAAAGAGAGTATCTGTTGAATGAAATCGTATGTAGGAGCAAGATACAAGGTGAATACGGAATAATCTTTTGCCGTTTCTATTTCTTTTTGCGAGAAATGCAACGGCAATGTACTTATATAATTAACATCTTTACCATAAACTTTCAGTTTAATGGTCTGCGGTTGAACGCTTCTATCGGCATAAACTCCGTAAAATTCCATAAAATACTCTTCAATAGAGAAATCTTCGGGAAAAGCAAACTTCTCATCCGTGTATTCCAAACTTTTTATACGGTCTAATGCGTATGTACGCAGTTTATCGCCGGTCTTCCTTGCTAATAAATACCAACGATTATGAAAAGTCTTTATACCGTAAGGCTCTATCAAGACGGTATCATCATTTTGCGTGTTGAATTTTTGATATTTCAGCATAAGGCACGTATTATCCTGCATTGCATAGAGAATAATCGGCAGAAATTTCTCACTATTCTGATAATCCTCAACGACAATTCTATTTTTAAGATTTTGATTTTCCGCAATAATGTTGTTAGTTGCAACGGTATTCAACAACCAAGACTGCATATTTCCGTCTTTTATACCGAGTGAATCATCTATGTAATAAAGATTCTTTTTGCAAAGAATTTCAATGTTGAATATTTCGTAAATCTTGTCTCTCCAACGATGAAACGTTCGCATATTTAACTTTTCACCGTCGCTTATCTGTATGTTGTCTTGATAAAGAGTTGCCAACTCTTTAAGACTTATCTTTTTGTAACGATTTATCGTTGTCAGAATCCAAACGTATTTCTTGAAAATATCCGTTGCCATAATTCTTTTTTACTAATTTTTTGCAAAAATAAAATAAATCTATGACACAAAATGACAATATTGCATCGTACTTTTGCAAAAGTAAATTGATTTATCACAAAAAATCATGTGAAACTTTACTTTTGATAAGAAAGATTAAATGGGAATAGTAATAATAAAAAAGGAGAACGGATTATGATAGCAGTATTTTTAATTATCGGAATGATAATATCAATGTTTGAAGACGGAATGAACTCATATAAGAAGTTATAAGTCTTATAAACAAAAGGCGTCTGCAATAAAGCAGACGCCTTTTGTATTCCTTTTATCTTATTTTCGTTCAGCATACTAATCTTTCAAATGTTTTTGTTGTTTCTCTAAAATCTCAGTGATTAACAATCCCTACAACTGCAATAATGATAGTTTCTAATCAGCTTGCATGCGTTATGACAAAAGTTTTATTTGACAAATCTTTTCATTAGAAACATCTATTTACCGAAAAGATGTCCGCCAAATATTTTGTCCATTAAATACAAACCGGCAATATTTCCCAATGCTTTTTGATTTTTTGCCTGTTCTTTTTGCTCACGTTCTTGCCGCTTTTGCTCCATATCTTTGAGTAATTTATCAATATCATCATCGGCATAATTTACATTAAACTGAGTCTTTGGATAACTCCTGTTCTCTAACTCGACCTCCACACCTATTGTATCAGGAACACACAACGAAAGTATCAGAAGTATGACCAACTCCGCTATTCCGACGGCAAACATTATCAACAACCCACAGAAAATACCTACAATAACCAATGAAACAATGAAAAAGATACACAAAATTGCAAAAAAGTTATAAAAGCGACCTTCTGCTTTCTTTTTTTTTCGCAACAGTTGCTTTAATTCTTGCGTTGTCTGTCCTGAATATTTATTAAACATAGTGCAAATTCTTTTATATAGAACGCCAAAAGCAATACATTATTGCAGATACTCCGAACGAATTATGATGTAACCAAAAAATTGTTGTACCTTTGTAAAAACTTACGGAAAATTATGTCGCAGCAAGAAGCATTACAATTATTTGAAAGCAAGAAAGTCCGCACTGTTTGGGACGGAGAGAAAGAGAAATGGTATTTTTCTATTGTTGATGTTGTCGCCGTCCTTACGGATAATGACTATCAAGGAGCAAGAAATTATTGGAAAGTTCTGAAAAACAGACTGACCAAAGAGGGAAATAAGTCGGTTACAAATTGTAACCAACTGAAATTAACATCATCGGACGGCAAGAAATATAAGACCGATGTTGCTGATACCGAACAGTTATTCCGTCTTATCCAATCTATTCCTTCTCCGAAAGCAGAGCCGTTCAAGGTTTGGATGTCGCAGGTTGCAAGTGATAGGATTGACCAACTGCAAGACCCAGAGAAATCCATTGACCAAGCAATGCGTGATTACAAACGGTTAGGTTATAGCGATAAATGGATAAACCAACGTTTGAAATCCATAGAAATTCGCAAAGATTTGACACAAGAATGGGAACGTGGCGGAGTTACGGGGCAGCAATATGCAACACTTACGGATATTATCACAAAGACTTGGAGCGGTTTTACTACAAAAGAATATAAGGACTTTAAAGGTTTGAAGAAAGAAAATCTGCGGGATAATATGACTAATAAAGAATTAGTATTGAATATGCTTGCCGAACTTTCCACTACCGAAATATCCAAAGCAAACAATCCTCAAACAATTTCGGAGCATAAAAAGATTGCAGAGCAGGGAGGAGAGATAGCAAAGAACGCCCGTAAAGAATTGGAGGCAAAGACAGGTCAAAAAGTTGTAACCTCCGCCAAAGCCAGCGACTATTTATTACTGGAAGAAGCCAAAGTTAAAAACATTGAACGATAATATATACTTGAAATAAAGTGTAGTTTATTTGTATCTGAAGAAAAATTTGTAATTTTGCAGAAAAATAATGAAGCAATTTAAAGAAGAATTCAAACACTTATTAGAAAATACCTTTTGTTCAAGAGGTATGCCAATTGACATACCTTTTAACAATATGATAAAATTCGTTAATGAACACATTCCTACTAAACTTTATAGATTCAGAGCATGTAATTCATATAGTTTACAATCATTTGAAGAGAATACCATTGTAATGTGCAATCCGATGAAATTTGTGGACAAATTTGATTCTTGGATTTTTGTAGATAATTCTAAAGTACAAGATATGATAAGAAATTTTTACAAACAAAAAGGAATAATAATTACTGATGAGTTATCTAATGCTATAGATTTATATACAAAAAAAAATAGCAAGTTTTGTCAAAATGCAATGAAAAATACACATATTCAGTTTGCGTGTTTTACAGAAAGAATAGATTCTTTATATATGTGGGATCATTATACTGATGGTTATAGAGGTTTTGCCTTAGAATATGATTTTAAAAATTTTGATAAGAACAATACTGATACATTAAATATTATTCTACCTGTTATATACTCAGACTATAGATATGATATTACACCATTAGTCAATTGGGTAAAGATGTTTGAATCATGGTTTGATAAACATAGTTCATATAAATTTGAATTTTTAGATGATTTCGCTTATATAAAAACATACCTTTATAAAGATGCAGAATATTATTCCATAGAAAGAGAATGGAGATTATTCAGTATGAATAAAGATTATAGAAAGGATCACTATGAAAAACTTTCAGATTTCGGTACGTTAAAAGCTATTTATTATGGACAGGATATACAGCCATGGTATAAGACATATTTGAGTAAAATTGCAAAACAAAAAGGGATTAAAGAATATGATGTTATGCTGGATGAAAATAGTCCAGGTTATAGTTTAAAAATAAAAGAGATAAAATAATAAGTTATGCATAAATTAACGCAAGATGAATTAAAAAAATCTGAAAGAATATTATTATTTGCGTATGATAATATTTTACTAATAGATTATATAGAACAACGGTTAAATATAGAAGAAAAAGAAGCATTAAAACTAATAACAAATTTAAAAATAGAAGGTTTGTTAGAAGATGTTACAAGATCTCAAATAAAAATTACAGACAAGGGGAAACATATTTGTAACACAGGAGGTTTTATTCAGTATTATCATGATAAAGAAAGAGAAGAAAAACAGATAAAAAAAGATAAAGAGTTAGATAGGGAAGAAAAAATTACATCTATTGCAACAAGTAAGAAAGCTATAATGCAATCCAGAATTAGTATTATTATAAGTATTTTAGCATTAGTTGTAAGTATTATAGCACTAATAAGAAAAATATAATTATATTATTAATGAGAGAAATTACATAGGAATAAATAAAATATTAACAGTATAGCGTTTGCTATTTTTATTTCGAAATATTCCGAAAAATTTGCCGATTTAGAAGAATAAGTCATTTTGAGTAAAAAGTTTGGTAAATGTTCGTGCGTTTAGCGTGGACAGAACTTTTGACTTAAGGTTACGGCAAATACCTCGGAATATAAAAAGTAAGTTCATGCTTTTTATATTGTGGGGATTTGCAAACCGTAATTCAAATAAAAGTACAATGCTAAAAATAAAACGAACATTTATAAGTGAAAAGTTTGATAGAAGAACTGCCCCGTATAGTAAGAGAGGGCAAGAAAGAAGCACAGGATATGTTGGAAAGATTGTCTTCCAATACCAAAGTGTTATTACAGACAAATGAAATAGTTTTACCAGCCAAAGACAATAACGGACTATTCAGAGGAAATATACCCGATACGTCTGATGCAGGCAGTTGGACTAACCGTTTGATATACGGAGATAATCTTTTGGCTATGCAAGCCCTGTTGGCAGGAGATAAAGAAACGGGACTGCCTTCATTACGCGGTAAGGTGGATTTGATATATATTGACCCGCCATTTGACAGCAAAGCAGACTACAGAACAAAAGTTACACTGCCTAATGCAGATATTTCACAGAAGCCTACCGTAATAGAACAGTTTGCATATGCAGATACATGGAAAGACGGTACGGTTTCCTACTTGGAGATGATGTATCCGCGTTTGGTTCTTATGCGTGAATTACTTTCAGACCACGGAAGCATTTATGTACATATTGATTGGCATGTCGGTCATTATGTAAAAATTTTACTTGACGATATATTCGGTAAAGAAAATTTTGTTAATGAAATTGTATGGTGCTATTCAGGTCCACAAAGAAGTTTTCAAAACTTTTCACGTAAGCATGATGTTATTTATCTGTATCAAAAGTCAGAAAATAGAATATTCAACGTACAACGTATTGCACATAAATCGGGCTTACATGGAAAGGGAGGTTTAGGATTTAGAAATTCTGAAGAGAATAGTATCAAATTAAAAGAATTAGAGGAGCAAGGTAAAATTTTAGAAGATTGGTGGATTGATGTATCTACAGTAGGAAGAATTGTTAATGAAATAGTTGGTTATTCTACTCAAAAGCCAGAAAAACTATTGGAAAGAATAATAAAGGCGAGTAGTAATGAAGGTGATTTGGTATGTGATTTCTTCGGAGGAAGCGGAACAACGGCAAGCGTGGCAGAGAAATTAGGCAGGCGTTGGATTACAAGTGATATAGGCAAACCTGCAACGTTGGTAATGAGAAAGCGTTTTATTGATAATGATGTCAAACCTTTCCTTTATCAGTCTATAGGGTCTTATCAAAAAGAGAGTTTTCATCAAAGCAAACAGTTCAAACGTATAGGTGATTTGTCGCAAGTGGTGTTAGGGTTGTACGGTGCGTTGCCTTTTGCTGTAGAAGATGTCAGTGCAAGGAATATGGGATATATTAAGGAAAGCAAAACGCTTGTAATAGTGGATTCTCCTAACCGTCTGACAACCGCAACAACAATCAAACGTGCATTGGAAGCCAAAGAAACAGTAATGGGCGGAGGTTGGAAGAAAGTTGTTTTGTTGGGTTGGAATTTCTCGTTTGACATACAGGAAGCTTTGACGGACAAAGAACAAAAAGGATTAGATGTCTTGATTGTTCCGCCTGACTTGTTGGATAAACTCTCTACAAAGAAAAGTGTTACAAGGGACAGCATAAGGTTTTTGTCGTTGCAGTATCTTACAATCAAACCTTTGAAAACGGAAAAGTACGATGACAAGACGGATGAATTGACGGTGGAGTTGGATAACTATGTATTGCTTTCACCGGATATGATAAACGTAGATGAAAAGGATAAAGCCAAGTTGCAACAAACGATGCAACAAGATCCTTTGGCATTGATAGAATATTGGAGTATTGATCCTGATTATGACGGCGTAACGTTCCGTTCAATGTGGCAGGATTACAGGGAAAACACTGCCAATGATAACGACCCTTTGCATTGTGTGTATAAGACAAAAATAAAAGTACAACAAAAAGACAAAAGAAAAGTTTGTGTCAAAGCAGTAGATGTTTTCGGCTTTGAAAGTGTAGTTGTCAAAGAAATATAAATCTATGACACATAATGACAAAATAGTACGGTATTTTTGCAGGTAAAAACATAAAATGTTATGGATATATATCATATATTAGCAGAGCATTCAAAAGGTAAGAAACTCTTGAAGAAAAAAAAGTACAAGGAAGCTTTTCTATGCTTTGTAACGGCAGAGCAAGGAAACATTGCTTGTAAAGACGAAATAGAAATATGCAAACAGAATCTAACTAAAGACGATATTGCCGATGTCAAATATTTATGGGAAAAGACTAACACGAGTCAGACCAAGTATTTTTCTACAATAAAAAGAGTAGTAATAACTACAGATGTAGAGTCTTTCAATAATTATAACGAAAAAAAACAATCGAAAGAGAAAAGTAAAGGTTGTGTATATAACAAAACAAACAATCCTGCAATAAAAGGAAAGAAAAGCGATAAAAAGAAAAAAGAAATACAAACCGTTCCTGATCCTCAAAAGTCGTATTGGAAAAGGTTTTCTAAACAAGGTACATATACTACATCATTCACTCCGAAAGAACAGGAAACACAGGATATTCCCGTTCAAAAATTAATAGAAATAGGGGATAAGTTTTACTTAGAAGGTTATTATGAAAGAGCCAACGACTATTACACTCAGGCAAAGAAAAATGACGAAGAAAATCCGGAATTACAACAAAAGATACAAGATTGTATAAATCATACTAATCCTAAAACATCTGATAACAATTGGAATACTTATTACTTAGATTGGAATCCTTATAAGGTAGATGATGATGTTTGATATAGTAACTAATCTATAAATTATAAACTACTATGAACAGAAAAATAAGACAAGAGAAAAGTTTGCGTTAAGGCGGTGGATATTTTCGGTTTTGAAAGTATAGTTGTCAAAGAAATATAAAAGAAAAATAAAAAACTATGAACGGGTTGAAATTGGCAAAGGTTGTAACCGAACTTGCAAAAGAAAGTTTTGAGAGCGGAGAAATGTATCAAAAAGTTACGTCCGTTACTGCGGAGTTGTTGAAGTTTTGGTTTGACGAAAGTTATTGCGATACGAGAGAAAAGAATTTTCATACAGGACAAAAACAGGCAATACTTAACGTTATATTTCTGCATGAAGTAGTTAAAGCAAAGACACTTTATGATATCTACGAAAAAGTAGCACCTGATTTATTGCCTTTTATTGATATGAAGGAATTGAAAGAAGAAAAGTTTTCCTATTACAAGTACTGTATCAAAATGGCAACAGGTACAGGCAAAACATGGGTAATGCATGCATTGTTTCTTTGGCAGATTTTAAATGCAAGAAACATAACCGATGAAGAAAGCAACCATATTTTTACAAGTAATTTTCTTGTAATTGCTCCTGGATTGATTGTTTATGACAGATTATTAGATGCTTTTCTTGGTAGAAAAAACGAAAAGACAGGAGAAAGAGATTTTCTTTTAAATGATTTTCATTTGAACGAGGAATTATTCATTCCTCCTTATTACAGAGATGAAGTGTATTCTTTTTTGCAAAACAATGTCAAACAAAAAGATGAGATAAGCAATATAACCTCAGGTGGTATTATCGCTATAACCAATTGGCATTTGTTTATAGATAAAAGTAAAACAGCGGAAGTCGTTGATGATGAATATTTGGAAGAAAAAGACTACTACAAAAGAATAGTCAATGAGATGTTACCTGCAAAACCAGGAACAAGTAGCGGCAATAGTCTTGATGTTTTGGATAATAACTACTTGCGAGGAGAGAGTTTGGAGTATTTGGCAGAATTAGATTCTTTGATGATAATCAATGACGAGGCTCACCATATCAATAACAACTCAACAAAAGACAATGATGTTATATGGCAGCAAGGTATTAACTACATAATGAAAAACAAGAAAAAGGCAAGAATACAACTTGACTTTTCCGCCACTCCATATGTTTCCAAAGGAACGGGAGCCAGAGAGAAGAAGGTATATTTTCCTCATATAGTTACGAATTTTGATTTGAATAATGCAATAAAACAAGGCTTGGTAAAACTTCTAAATATTGATAAAAGAGAAGAAATAACCAACATTGAGAATTTGGATTACAAAGCAGAAAGAGATGATGCGGGCAATGTAGTTTCTTTAAGTGAGGGACAGCGTTTGATGATTAACGCTGGTCTTGCCCATTTGAACATATTGGACGAAGCATTCCGTTCTTTAGCCAAAGGAGAAGAGAATTACAAACAACCAAAGATGCTAATAATGTGCGAAGACACCAATGTATCGCCGTTAGTCTGCGATTATCTTATGGATAAAGGTCTTAATGAAGAGGATGTTTTGCGTATAGACAGCAACCGACAGGGCGAAGTGGATAAAAACGAGTGGTTGGAATTAAAAGACAGACTATTTAACGTAGATAGGTATTCAAAGCCAAGAGTTATTGTTTCTGTTTTAATGTTGCGTGAAGGCTTTGATGTCAATAATATATGCGTCATAGTTCCTTTGCGTTCCACCTCTTCGGCTATATTATTGGAGCAAACTATAGGAAGAGGCTTGCGTTTGATGTTCAGAGGCAGAGATTTTGAAGAAGAAAAGAAAGAAAATCGCAACTTGGTCTTTACTGGCAATGCTCCGAAATCTTTTATTGATATGCTCTTTATAGTTGAACATCCCGCTTTCATATCTTTTTATGATGAATTGTTACGTAACGGATTGGCAACGCAAATGAAGGACAATATAATTTCTTCGGACGTAAAAGGTTCTTTGGAAAGCGTGGAACTTAAAAGTGATTATTACGACTATGATTTATACTTCCCGTTTGTATTACAAGAGGAGCAGGAAGAAATAGTGCCATTAGAGATTGACATAAACAAATTACCCGTCTTTGATTTGTATTCTCTTGAAACACTCAAACATTTGCTCGCAAAGGATGGAGAAAACTTCATTTCTCAAAACGTACATAGCAAAACATCTTTAACAAAATACAATGTCAATGCCAATCTTTTCTCGGCAGAAACTTATAACGAATATCTGCAAAAAATTCTTGATACCATACTATATTATAATAAGAAAATCAATAGACGCTTTCTTCCTGCCTTACAAATAAATAATGCCTTGATTGTTGCCTACATTGATGAATACATCCGCCATCGTTTATTCAACAAAGAGTTTAATCCTTTTGAAGACAATAATTGGAAGATGTTACTTGTCAATAACGGAGTGGTAACAACGTTTATAAGAGAGAAATTTTCCAAAAAGATAAACGACATTCTTATCAATCAAATAACGGAACAAGCGGAAATAAAAAAGATTTGGTTTTCTTCCGTCAAATCTATCACAATTCGTAAAGAATACAGCGTTGAAGTGAACAAAAGCATTTATCCTTGTTTGAAATATCCGTCCAACAAAGGCGGTTTGGAACGGGATTTTATCGGATATTGCGATAAACAAAGTGAGGTAAAGAGTTTTATAAAGATAGATGAAACACGTCATCGCTTTGCTTATATTCCTTATATCAACGAAGACGGATTGCTGGCACAATACCACCCTGACTTTATCGTAAAAAGTACGGGAGATAACGGACAAACAATGATTACCATTGTTGAAACTAAAGCCCATAGTATGCTCTCAAGTGAGAACGTCAAAAGGAAACAAACGGCAGTATTGGAATGGATAAAACGTATCAACTCCGCAATGCAGACAACGGACGAAACGCAAGAAGCCGTATGGCAATATGCTTTGATTTCCAACAATACGTTTTATTCAACTGCAAGAAACAACATTACTTTTAACAACTTAATATCCTTGAATAAAGTAACTACCAATCAAGTAAAAGAAACATTGTTTTAAACTGCATAATAAAAAAGAGCGATCTTTTGATTTATATGACACAAAATGACAAAGTGATATTATACTTTTGCAAAAGTAAAATTACTTTTTACAAGAGAAAATACAGTTATTAACAAACAAAAATAGGAGAAAAGAAAATGTTAGAGATTGCATTAACAGCAGGAGGGATTGCTTGGTTTATTAGTGAGATATTCAATTCTCACAGAAATCTATAATCAGGTTGATGTATTTGCTTTTTTGAAAAAAACAGCAGAATACAGCGAATAGAACAGAAAAATGTTTAACTTCGCACCAAGCAATATTCGTACAGAGAGGAGTATTGCTTGGTAATAAAAAGAAAAGGAGAAAAATTATGGGACTATTAGATTTTTTGTTTTTCATGGGTGCAAAAGAAATGTCTAAAATGACAAAGGAAGCAACCGACCATACACCGTTAGACAAGAAGTATCCCGATGCCTTTGATGATGGCTTCGGAGCAGATTATGAAGACAACGGTTTTAATAAGTTTGACGACGGGTATCCCGATGCTTTTGATAACAATTTTGGAACAGACTATGAAGAAAACAGTTTCAACAAGTTTGACGACAGGTATTCCAACTGGTAAATATATTTATAGGAGTATGCATAATATTCATACTCCTTTTGTAGTTGAATAAATAACATAAAATACGACTATGACAAAAGATTTAGAACAAAAAATTCGTATGTTTGTTGAGTACAGACGGGGACATTATTTAAGCGAACCTAAAAATTTAGAAGAAGCAAGAGAAATTGCAAACGATTATAAAAAGAGTATTCTTGCCTCGTCTTTTGATAACGTATATGTATTTGATTATTACAAAGAGGGGTTTTATAAGTTTTCTAATGGCGAGGGCTGGTTTTTTGAGGGTGTAGAATTTTATCCCAAAGATGAATACGAAGAAACAGAACCTATAATTCCCGAATATGTACATTCATTAAACAAAAATAAAACCGTGTGCTTTGGAGATACTAATAAAGCTTGTTTGGGCGAAGAAGAACTAAAACGTATTCTATTGGAGGACAGATATACTATAATTACGGCAGAAATTTTTGCAAACGCTTTGTTAGAATATTGTAGACTAAAACACTTAGATAAATATAATGCGAGCAAAAAGTCTTGAGTTTTTGAAAAGGAAATGGGAAAATATGACTATTCCAAGGTAGAAGAAGTCAATAACAATTTGAAAAAACCTAAAAGTCGCAAACATGTGACTTCCGCGGATAATTTACCACTATTAAAAATGTTTTTCAACAATAGAATGTTAGCTGCAGAACATGCTGGCCAGCCATTTTCTTATAACTATATTTTGCCAAAGAAACGCTACAAAAAATGACCGAGGATGGTAAATTGTCGTGCCTTCAAAACAAGAATGGTAAATTTTCTTTAGCAAAATTACAGAGATTATTAAATAGATTGTATACCCAATCAAAAACACAATAAAGTTCCTATGATCAATTTTGATGGAATCATACAACATAATGCCAACTTACGTCCGTATCAAGTGGATATGAAAAAGAGAATTTTTGAAACTTGGCAAAAAGGAATGAAATCTATTATGATGCAAATGCCAACAGGTACAGGCAAAACTATTCTTTTCTGTTCAATTATCAAAGATATTTGGGATTATCATTTTGACGACAGGAAGCCTTTGTGTAAATTTCTTATACTTGTCCATAGAAAAGAACTGATTGAACAAGTTCAAAAAACGCTATACACAAAAATAGGATTGGCACATGGTGTGATAGCAGGAGGCAGAAGTGAAGATGAATTCTATCATATTCAGGTAGCAATGGTTCATTCTCTTGCACGAGATAGAAGATTGCAACGGTGGAAAGATAATGAATTTGATTTTATTATATGTGATGAAGCACACCATTTTCTCGCAAATGATTATACAAAAATAAGAGCAACTTTCCCTGATGCGTATTTACTAGGAGTAACGGCCACTCCTTATCGTTTGAATCATCAACCTTTTACCGATTCCTTCAATATTCTTTTAAGAACAAAATCCGTCAATAAATTCATCAAAGAGGGGTGGTTAAGCGAATATGAATACTATTCAATAGAACCGACTTCCAAACTGCAGTTAGAAATAGATAATTTAAGAATATTAAATACCGGAGACTATTCAGAGAATGCAATGTCAAAAGCATTAGACAATAGACAGATTAGAGCTGGAGTAGTAAAAACTTGGTTGAAATATGCAAAAGGCAAGAAAACTATAGTATATACAATCAATCAAAAACATAATGAACATCTTTGCAATGAATTTAATGACACAGGCTTTGTGTGTATTGCAATAGACAGTAATACTCCTAAGGAAGAAAGGGAAGAATATGTTGAACAATTCCGCAAAAGAGAAATAACCATCATTTGTAATGTCAATATATTCAGCGAAGGATTTGACTGCCCTGACGTTGAATGCATACAATTAGCACGTCCTACAACTTCTCTTTCCATGTACTTACAACAAGTCGGAAGAGGATTAAGAATTGCAGAGAACAAAGATAAAACAATATTTTTAGACAATGTGGGTTTGTATAATCGTTTTGGTCTTCCGTCAGTAAATAGACAATGGCAAAGACATTTTGAAGGTAAAGATGATTGGGACGATAAAAGAGATTATAATTTGGAGGCAGAAGATATACACCGTCCGAGAATAATAGAAACGGAAGAAGAAGCAGACGATGAATTTGATATGAGATATTCCAACGTTGAAGAAAAAGAAGACAGAGCTATCTGTAATGTGTCAGAGTTCTTGGGAATCAGCAATGAAAGTATAATATCTATGTTTAGATATGAAATAGAGGACATTGGTCCAAATACGGTACTGACGGAAGAACAATACGATAAATTGATTAAACATCTTATGGAGCAAACAAGACAGACTAAAGAAGGATTTATAAGTATTTTTGACGTACCCAATAAAGACTCAGAAATGAAAAAAAACTTTTGTTGCAAGGTCAAAAACTACAAAACAAATGAATGGGAAACAGTTTTCTACAAAAAGTTTATAGATTGTTATATAGACGTAATTAATAGAGTGTATTGCGACTATCTTTTAAAAACAACGGATATCAAACATAAGGATAAAGATATGCTTGAAAGTATCAAACAAAATTTGAAAATAGAACGTGATATTACTTACATAAGGTCTAAAACTCTGAATAATGGAGAGAATGTAGAAAGTAATATTTCTAATACAGATAAGATTAGTAAATTAAAATACTTATTGTCTGCTGCTGGGGAAAACATGTATTTTAATTTTGATAAAAAAATTAGTTTTAAACAAATCCTTATGACTGAGAATTCTAACAAGAATAACGCCGTAGCAGATGCGGAAGTGGTAGTAGAAACGGAAAAAGAAAATTTAGATAAACACTATATGGAAACTGATAGTTGTCAAAATATAGTAGTAAAAATGGGGGATAAACAGTATAATATAGATCAAATGAATGAAAAAGAAATTATAGAACTTATGCTTATCTTACATGATAAGATAGATTTAGACTTTCTTGATGAGGCAAAGGCAGAAAAGAGATTAAAGAAAATAGAAGAAGAGGTGAGATTACAAGAATTAGATAAGCAAATTGAAAACTCCGAATATGAAGAAGAAGAGATTTTACGAATGGCTGAACGCATCAAACAACGTAAGAAAGAAAAAGAGTATTCCGCAATGTAAATACAAAAAACAAAAATCTCCCAACTATTACAGTTTTTTTGAACATACTATGACTATTAAAAAAGGCCGTCTTTTTATTCTTAAAGAGACGGCCTTTTTAAAACAAGATACAAAAAATATACAATTGATATGCTGTAATATTGAAAATCTTTACACTTGAACTACAGTAAAGTAACAATTTAGATGTAATACTTCTATAATTTCATACTGACTCCTGCATACCAAGTCGCACCAAATACGGGTGCATACATAAAAGCAGCGTCATCGGTATGTTTTTCATCTTGAATATAACCAAAGATATTCCTTCCGCCTGCATAAACAGTGAATTTATCACCCAATTTTTTCGCAATACGACAATTAAATAACATAAACGGATCTGTTTTTTTGATTTTGGAGTTGTTACCGTCATCGTCCGAGTTGTAATCTATGTACATACTGCCTTGAAGCGAACTTGTAACGGAGAATGTCCATGTTCCAGGAGTGTAACTGATGGTAAAATCTCCTGTAAGGGACGGAAAACGTGATATATATTTGCTTTGTTTGGCATAATTCAAACGATTAGGAAACTCCTGCACATTCTCATCGTTAGGATCTGACCATTCTTTTCTTTCATGTTTGAATTTTCCTTGATTAAACGTCCAATCCATTTCAAAATCTACATTTCTTATAAAGTTCGTTCTGAATCCTATCTCCAAACCCTGCACATAAGCATCGTCAATATTCTCCCATTGATATGTATATCCCAAAAGTTTCACGTTATCATCGGCAGGAACGAATTGAATCTTGTCTTTCAAATCCGTTCTGAACAAATTGATACTCAACTGAAACTTTTTAGCATAATAATCCGCAGAAAGATTGTAACTAATGCTCCTCTCCCCTTTCAAATCAGACGATTTCCACACACGAGGAGAACCACTGCAAAGATGCAAATCCTCCGAAAATCCGTAAGGAGCTCTGAATCCCGTTCCGACATTGGCACGAATAATGAATTGTTCGTTTATCTCATACTTCAATGCAATACGAGGATTAACCGATGTTTCATTAAACTTTGTTTTAGGAAAGGCTCCTTCATAAATAGTTTTATCTGCAGAATATTTTTCATCGGAAGAATGCAAATCCAAACGAATACCGGGTACGGCTACTAATTTATGAAAGATAGTCCATTCATCTTGAATAAAGAATCCGAATTCTTTTGCATGTTTATTACCCGTAGATGTGTAAGCCTGTCCATAATAAGCGTTGGTTTCATCGTCAATACAATATAGTCCTGTTTCATCCAAATGAGTAAAGTAGCCCTGCATTCCTGCAAGTATGTTATGGCGAGCGAATTTGGAAGAAAAAGTTGCAGACGCCGTAAAAGTGTTTTCCGTTGCAAGATACGGTCGCATCATCTCAACATCAGGACTTTCACCTTCAGGATTTTCCGCCGTTTTGTGAGAATCTCTGTAACTATTCAAAAAGGTATCATTGGTTGCGTTGCGTTTGTGATACACGTATGCCGCACTGAGAGAGAATTCACTGCGATAAGAAAGTGGCAATGTATAAATCATATCAGAAGATATTCGATTTGTGCGGATGTTTTCAGTACCCGAAGAAAATGGATTCAAATACAAATCATCTGTCATAACACCACCGTACCGTACTTCATCTGTTGATTTGACATGAAATATCAATTTATCATCATCAGTAAAAGGATTGAAAAAATAAATACTTGCTCCCATATTGGTAACCGTACTATTTACCCTGTCGGATATCCCGTCTTTATGTTTGACTTCGCTTCTTGTCGTTCCGTCTTGAGTTTCGTCAATGGCAGAAGCTTCATTTCTTTGAGCAAACAGACTCAATCCTACACTTTTGTATCGCATTGACCCGGCAAGATTAAGATTCTTGTAGCCGTAATTACCCATTTGTAGATCAGCACTTAAACCAGGCTCAAATGAAGGTTCTTTACTGATAATATTTATCACACCTGCTACAGCACTACTGCCGTACAATGCACTTCCCGCTCCTTTTACAATCTCTAAACGGTCAATATCCGTTGTCCCCATCTGTTGCAAACCATACACTCCTGCCAATCCCGAATACACAGGCTGACCGTCCAACAATATCTGTGTATGTTCGGCTCCAAGTCCCTGCATTCTCACCATTGAGAAATTACACGCTTGACATTGTTGTTCTACTCTGACTCCGGGAACGGCTTCCAACGCTTCAAAAACGTTTTGTGCGTTCTTTTGAGTCATGGATTCCGAGGTCAAAACTTCGGTACGGATCGGAACGTCCTTTACAAAATGTTCCGTTCGCGTACCCGTAACTACCACTTGATCCAAATTAACGGAATTTTTATCCAAGAAGAACTCCACATGTGTGGAATTGCCTTTTTGAATGGTTATTTCTTTATCTTGCGGTGTATAATTAACAAGGGAAGCCGTCAAAGTATATTTCCCTTCCTTTAAATCGTGAATCTCAAAATGTCCCGTAGCATCGCAATGTACGTTAATTTGAGTTCCTTTTACCGTTATTACTGCATCAGGTAAGTGTTTGTCCGTTTGCTTACTTTTAACGCCTCCGAAAACCAGAGTGCCGTTTGTTTGTGCTGTTATATTAAGAGCCGCAAATACTAAAAGGCTCAATAAAAATATTCTCTTTGTCATTGTAAATGTTTTATTTATAATTATCGGAGTGCAAAATTATATATTCGAACAATACTCCTCAATACCTATAAATAAGTATTTTGTTTCAGCTGACAATCCAAACGAATTGTTTTTACCGGTGCAAATAGATTATCTCTTTACAATGAGATGTAATTTCAAAAAAACAGATGAAAAAATTTAATTTATATATCATAGCGTCTTTCCAATGTAAATAAAAAAGAAAAATAGAATTTACATTTCAAAGAAGTTTTTCCATAAAACTTGAATTTACCTTTAACACAGGTATTTTACCTCATCATCCGACTTATGCAAAAACATTCAGATTTCTCAATCTTTGAAAACAAATTGCCCGATATACCTATAATCATATCCTTGAAAATATACATACGTTCTATCTGTAAGGGAAAAACGGCACAAAATTTGTTGAAAATGATTCACAGACAGTAAAGTTACATTACGGCAGTACGTAAAAATCTTAACAAGTGCATATTTCTTTACAATATTTGCCAAGAAAATGACGTTATCAGACAAGAAAGAATAGTAAATGAAAAATAAAATGAAAAAAATTCTAATTTTAGCAATCGGAGCCTTAACATATTTAGGCGTTAATGCACAAAGTGAAACATTTCCTTTGTACTACAGTCAATACGGTATGAATGGAACGGCGGCTTACATCGGCAAAGCCGGTGCAATAGGAGCTTTGGGAGGAGATATTATGTCCGCTCATTATAATCCTGCAGGTTTGGGATTGTATCGTTCTAATGAGATTACTTTTTCTTTGGGACTGGATGCCGTTTCCTCAAAGACTACATTTGAGGCAATGAAAGCGAAAGATTCACACCCTACATTCAATTACGGAAATTTAGGGATGGTATTCGATTTTAACAACGGTGCAAAAAGTTCTTTCAGACATGTTCAACTCGCTTTCGGTATAAACCGCCTTATGAACTTTAACAATCGTACGCAAATAATCCGTGATAATATGTCCTCTTCTTTTGTTTGGGACAATGTAGAACAACGATTGATTGATTCCTACAGTGATGATGTAAATTCTTTATTGAAAGATGACTGGTATCAATCAGGTGTTATTGATTATGACACAAATACCAATACGATTTCTTCTTTCTACGATGAAGGAAATTTCCGTCAAATACGCACAGTCAGGGAGAGCGGTTATTTGAATGAGTTTTCAATGTCTTTGAGTACTAATTATGAGAATTGGCTTTATTTAGGTGTTACCATGGGTATTCCGTTCGGAGATTATACTTGCAAAAACACATTTGCAGAGGAAAGGACGGATGTTACCTCAACGACTAACGGCTATACCTACGCTCAAGAACAAAGATTATCCGCTTCCGGTATAAACTTGAAGTTCGGTGCTATTGCACGCCCTGTTGAATGGTTGCGTTTGGGTCTGGCTGTTCATACTCCTACTTGGTACAGTGTTGATGATGATTATTACCAAAATATTTCTGAAAGATGGTCTTCCGGAGGTTGGTTTAATACTTTCTCTTATAACATGCAAAGTCCTTGGAGATTTATGGGTAGTATCGCCTTTATTTTAGGAGAATCTACGGATAGAGTACAAGGAACAATCAGTATGGACTATGAATACGCAGATTATAGTGGCATGTCGCTTACTTTGGACGACAATCCTTGGATGGAAAATACCCTTAACTCAACTATTGACAATGTTTTCGGTAGTGCCAGCACCATTCGTTTAGGCGGTGAAATCAAAAGCGGAAGACTTCGCGGTCGTTTGGGATATGCTTACTTCGGCAATCCGTATGACAGTAAAGATATAAACAATGCAGGTTGGAATTATATAACCTGTGGCTTGGGATATAAAGGAAAAATCTTCAGTTTTGATTTGGGATATGCATACGGTAAATGCTCTGATGCGAAGTATTACTCTTATGACATCTACAATCTAACAGACAATACTTGGTATGCAGATAACAACCCTGCAAAAATAGATACCAAGAAACATTTGATACAAGCAACTATAGGTGTCAGATTCTAAAGTCTGAAAATAAAACGAGTCTGGTAACTTATTTTACGGATTCAAACCTTGATTTTAGTTAAAACTGCGGGACAATCGGATTTAATAGTCTGATGTCTCGCATTTTTAGTTTAGATTTTTCACACAAAATTTCATTATTTTTAAACAATTCCCCTGAAAACACTGATTTTTTTGTATCTTTGCGACTTAAATTGCAATTTTTTTATGAAAAAACTGCTTTTATCGATAATTCTTCTGTGTTGTCTTCCGACATTATATGCTCGGAATCATGATTCATATCCGTCATACGAGTCTTATATTCAGTACATGCAGGAAATATCGGAGACTCACAAGGACATTTGCAGATTAGATACAATAGGGTTTTCCGTAAATGGCAGATTATTGCTTTGCTTAAAGATTTCATCTTCTCCGAATGGAGAAATCAATAAACCTAAGTTTTTTTACTCCGCCGCAATGCACGGAAACGAACTTACGGGAGCAATAATGCTTCTACGGCTGATAGATTCTTTGGTGACAAATCCTGATAATACAGTAAATCTTCCTCACTTTCCTGTCGTGTACATTTGTCCCTTCGCCAATCCTGACGGAACTTGGGTCGGAGGAAATAACAAACCGTATGCCGCAGTCAGATACAATGCCAACTATGTAGATCTAAATCGTAATTATCCCGATATTCGCAACGGAAGAAATACTGACGGAGAAAACAGGCAGGTTGAGACAGAAGCATTCATTGAATATCAGATGAAAGAAAAGTTCAATCTATCCTGTAATTTGCATACAGGCAGTGAAGTATTCAATTACCCGTGGGACAGTTATATTTCAGAACGAAATAAACACGCTGATGACGACTGGTTTAAGACTCTCGGCAATGATTTTATTACTGAATTGAACGATGAGAGCGGAAAATATTTTACGGATGTTTCTTCAAATGGAATTGTTGAAGGAGGAGATTGGTATGTCATACACGGATCCCGACAGGACTGGAGTACTTATTTCGCTCATTGCAGAGAAGTAACATTAGAAGTCAGTATGGATTATATAGTCCCCGAAAATACGCTTGATAATTATTGGCACAAATTGAAGAACTCCTTATTTGTATTTTTTGATTATTGCAATTTGGGATTTAACGGCATAATTACTGACAGCATTACGTCAAAAACGCTGGCAGATGTGAAAGTTGAGATGGAACAATACGACAAAGATTCTTCTCAAGTTTTCAGTAACGACTACGGTTATTATTTCCGTCCTATTCTCGACGGTACTTATTCTGTTACCTTTTCTAAGGACGGTTATTATTCTAAAACATACAATATAAACGTAACAAATTCTCTTGAAGAACAAAATGTAGAATTGGTGCCGATCAACACATCCGACAATGAAATCAAAAACACAACGAATATATCCTATAAAATTTATCCCACAATTGCAGAAAATGAGATCACTATTCAGATATTTGGCAATTGTCCGCAACATCTGACCTATACAATCACGGATATGGAAGGTATTGTAAAAATAACAGGAAGAGTAAAGTCCTGCACGGAAAAGATAAACATAGGACAATTATCCGCAGGTTCCTACATTCTTCGCCTGAATAACAATAATTACCCGTTAAGTATTGAAAAATTCATAAAGAAATGAAAAAGGTATTAGTAATTATCGCTGTATTATTACCATTAGCAGTTACAGCACAAAATATAAAATCCGCAGACCGCAATGCCAGCAAAATAACAGGACAAGATACCAATATATCAACTCCGTTTTTTTCTGCAAGTGCAGGTTGGACTTTCCCGTTCGGTGAAATGGGTAACAGGTATTCTTCATTCTTCAACGTGAATGCCGATTTAGGATGGAAAACCTTGAATAATTGGATTTTCACATTGGATTTCGGTTTTCAGTTCGGATCCAATAATGTTAAGAAAATGAAAGAGTATTTAGCAGCTCTATATACTACAGGTGCAAAACCTATAATTGTAGGAACGGACGGAACGGATGCAGGCGTGATTGCTTACAATAGAAACTTGTCTTTGAGTGTCAGTGCCGGAAAAATATTCCCTGTTTCTCAGGCAAATCCAAATAGTGGTATAGAAACAAGTGTATCTTTGGGCTTTCTGCAACACCAGATTATCTATGAAGCTACACAGAGTAAGGTTCTGCAATTGGAAGGGGATTATAAATATCTGTATGATCGTCAAATGAGAGGTCCGATGATAGGATTGTTTGTCGGCTACCGACATATCAGTAAAAAATCTTATGCTAACTGGTTTGCAGGTCTTGATTGGAAAACTGCTTTCACAAAAATGACAAGATCTTACCAAGCAGACTTACAGAGTGGTGATGATAAAAGGTATCAGGACCACATGCTTACACTAAAAGTCGGTTGGATGTTTCCTTTCTTCGGCCGTTCTTCCGATAAAATATATTATTATTAACACCTTACTTATAAGACGGAAAATTCTGATATTTGCTATGAAGTATTTGTATCAACTGTTTATTCACCTATTTATTTTGAGTTGCAAGATTGCTTCTTTGTTCAGTTCCAAAGTCAGAACTATGTGCAAAGGACAGAAACAAACTTGGCAAAAACTTTCCTTACTTGATAAAAACAAAAAAACAATTTGGTTTCATTGTGCATCATTAGGAGAGTTTGAACAAGCACGTAATCTGATTGAATATGTTAAGAACAATAAGAAAGAATATCAAATTCTGCTTACATTTTTTTCTCCGTCAGGTTATGAGGTGAGAAAGGACTACAAATATGCAGATTGTATATGCTATTTGCCGTTTGACTCCCTTAACAACGCAAAAAGATTTGTCAAAACGGCTGATCCTGAAATAACTTTTTTCATCAAATACGAATTTTGGTGGAACTATATCAACGAATTGAAAGACAGAAAACTTTATTCCGTCAGTCTTATCCTACGCAATTCTCATTATTTGTTTGCATCGTATTCTTCATGGTTCAGAAAACAGTTGCAGTCATTTGATTTCTTTTTTGTCCAAGATCAAAACACTGCAAATTTACTTGGTAACATCAATTATCCGAACCATATCATCTGCGGGGATACTCGTTTCGACAGGGTTCTCTCCATGTCCGAAGAAAAGAAGTGTTTCCCTGTTATAGAACGGTTTAAAGACGGAAAGAAACTTTTCCTTGCCGGTAGTTCATGGCCGGAAGACGAGAAAATAATCAGACAGGTTTCTGAAGAAATCCGTGATATTAAAATCATCATTGCTCCTCACTTAATTGACAAAGGGCATATTAATTCCCTTTTGAATCAATTTCCTGACAGCATCCCTTTTTCTTCACTCAACGAAGACAACTGCACAAAACACGATGTTCTCATTATTGATAACATAGGCATGTTGATGTACTTGTATTCTCTTTGCGATATTGCTTACATCGGAGGCGGTTTCGGTGCAGGTATTCACAACATATTGGAGGCTGCCGTTTTTGATAAACCGGTCTGCTTCGGTCCTAATAATAAGAAATTCAAAGAAGCACAAGACCTCATCGAATCAGGTGCTGCCAAAGAGATACATGACAAAAAAGATCTGCAGATGTGGATCAAAAAACTGCTCGGAGAACAAACCGAATATAAAAGATTAGCTGCCATATCCGGTAATTATGTCAGAGAAAACACGGGTGCAACGGACAAAATATGCAGTATGGTGTTCAATGTTTAGTATGAATAATAGAAAGACGAATTTTTGTATGATGCACAAAGTATCCAAGATATTGTATTGTATTGTTATTGTTGCAGTGTTTGCAGCCTGCTCTCCTAACAAGCATTTAACAAAGAACGGATACTTACTCAGCAAGAACAAGATCTCCATTGACAACAAAACCATATCAAGCGGAGATATTGTGAATTATATACAACAAGACCCGAATCACAAATTCTTGGGCTTTAAAGCAGGAATGTACGTTTATTCCTTGTCTCGTCCCGTAGATGACAGTGTTTGCAATTTTTTTGAAAGAAACATTTTCCGTACTATCGGAGATAAACCTGTCGAAATCAATGATGATTTGACGGATCTTTCCGTCAGAAATATCAAAACTTATCTTAAATCACACGGTTGCTTTGATGCTGACGTTACAACCTCACTCAAAGAAGTCCGAAAGCCTTATGCTCCTTGGAGAAATTACAAACGTCGCCGTAAAGTTTGCTATAATATACTGATACCTTCACGTGCAGTTATCGACACTTTTATAGTACAAGTTGAGGACCCGAAATTGGAACATACCGTAAAGGTTCTTGCAAAAGATAACCCGATAAAAAAAGGAGATTGGTATGATGAAGACAAACTTACCGAACTTCGATCGGATATAGCCTCAAAAATGCTTTCAAAAGGCTATTACACCTTCAATCAAAAATATATAGTTTTTCGTGTTGACACAACTGGAGGAATTGAAAAAACAAAGATTATCATGCTGATCAAAAATCCTTCCGTCGGTGCGACCGATTCCGTCAATATCGTTAGACATAAACCTTACAAAATTACAAAAATCTACCTTTACCCGAATTATATATCTCCTCAATCTCCTGATTACATACCTAATATTGATACCGTCCTTTTCTATCACAAACAACAAAAAGGCTACAAACCTACTCCGTTGTATTTTATCAACAATACCGAGAAACCTATCATCAAGGAACGAACAATAATGAGGAGTATCCTTATGCAAAACAAGAACTTATATTCTCCTGAAGCAAGTCAGAATACATATTCTTCACTTTCGCAACTGCGTAACTTCAAATATATCGATATTTCCTATGAAGACATCACAAAGGGGGAAAAAGACACTAACGATTTGGCTTGCTACATACGTCTGACAAGAAACAAACCCGTCAGTTTGGCTTCTTCCTTTGAACTCAATTATTCCGCAAGTAACGAACCTATCAATAACACCTCTTCTTCTAATTTCGGAATGGCCGGAAACTTATCTTACACGGATAAAAACTTATTTCACGGTGCGGAAATTTTTACAACAAACCTCAAACTTGCTGCCGAAATCAACAGTAACATATTCAAGAAAGATAATACGCGGACAGGATGGGATTTATTCAATGCTTTTGAGGCCGGACTGGATTTCGGACTGGAGTTTCCGAGATTTCTTGCTCCGTTTTCCACATCGCTTTACTCCATGAAATTTCACCCGCACACTACAATCAAAACGGGTTATAATATTCAAAAACGTTCCTACTATGAACGTTCAATATTCAATCTGAACTACGGATATTCATGGAACACTACCGAGAAAAAATATTTTGCTTTCATACCGTTGGAAATCAACTACGTTAATATGGACATTACCAGCAAACGTTATGAAGATTTTATCAAAAGTATGGATAAAAGAATACAGTACCAAATGAGCGATCACTTTGTTATGGCGATGAGATTCTCGTACAATTATAATGGAATGACTACTAATTCCCGCCAAAACTTCAATTACTTCTCGTGGAACATTGAAACTGCAGGCAATGTTTTGGATTTGTATTCCATTGTTTTCAATCAAAGCAAGAATGACGAAGATCACTATACTATTTTCAAAATCCCGTTTTCACAATACGTCAGAACGGACTTTTCTTTCACACATTACAATTATTTGACGCAAACAACATCATTTGTATACAGGATATACGGCGGTGTCGGCATATCTTATGCCAACGCCGAGGCTCTTCCTTATGAGAAATCCTTTTTCGGCGGCGGTGCCAACGGATTGCGAGCATGGCAATTGAGAAGTTTAGGCCCCGGCAGCAGCAAACAAACAAGTTCTAACAAATATGACCGTGCAGGCGACATTGCTCTCGGAGCTAATTTCGAGTACCGTTTTCCTATGATAAGCGTTTTGGAGGGTGCAGCCTTTTTGGATCTTGGCAATATCTGGACGATGAAAGAGCAACAAGGAACGGAAGGAGGCAAAATAAGCGAAAACTTTTACAAAGAGATTGCAGCCGGAGGCGGTTTGGGTATTCGTTTAAATCTCTCCGTATTTATTTTCAGACTTGACTTTGCTTTGAAACTTTGGGACCCGAGTCGCGATTTGGAAGACAGATTTGTTTTAGATGATTTCAAATTCCGCGACATTGCAGTGCAGTTCGGAATCGGTTATCCTTTCTGAAAAGACGTATTTTTTTGCAATCAGCCGTTGCATTTTGTAACATAAAAAATCAATGTAGTGATTTGCCTGAAAAAAAGTGCGTGATTTCTGACAAAATCATTAAAAAAACTGCAGTTTTCTCACTAAAAACTTTCAAAATCACGCTGATTTTTTACGAAAAGACAGTTAATTAATAATCAATATTTTAAAAACAGTATATGAAAAGGATAATCTCTGAAAACTACCATTGGATTTGCATCGGTATTATTGCCGTTGTTTCTTTTTGCTTTTACTCTTATCTGCGTTATCCTTTACTCAACTCCGACGATGCGTTGATTGTCATGATGGCTCACTACTATGATTTTCCGCATGATTTATTTTTTTGGAACCAATCACGCGGAGGAGCCGTCGTTCCCATGTTATCCCAGGTTTTTATCAAACTGTTTCATTTCAGGGCTGTAACTGCTGTTTCCATTTCAACGTATATCATATTGTTTGTCGGGGTTTGTTTTCTTTCGTCATTGATACGTAACAAAAATTTGAAGATTCTTTTGGCTGTTTTGTGGTTTCTGCCGTTTCAAAGATTCATTGACATCACGCGTTTTTATATAGGACTGGAATATGCTGTGATGGCAATTGCCTTTTATCTGATAAACAAACTGTGGGATGCGGACAAAACAAGCCCGAAAGCAAAATGGATGATGGTATGTACAGTTATAACGATGATAATTGCCGTCTGGGTTTTGTACAATGCTCTGTTCTCAATAGCCATTCTGTTGGTTACACTGCTGATTTATAACGGCAGGAGACTGCCTCACGGAAATGTTATTCTCTTTGCTGTAACAGGAGGTATCTTTTCTTATTTTATTCTGAAATTTCTTTACTCTTTCAATACGGGATATTGTCCTGATTGCAACAAAATCAATAATTGGGAAAATATCATGCAGGCTCTGAATATTCTCTGCTTAAGATATAAAGAAGTTCTCCTGTTTCAAACGGGAGAATGGTTTGTGTCCGCACATACTTATCTGTGCTTGCTGTTTTCAGGTACTTTAATATGGTTTCTTATACGCAACAAGTATTTCGGAATACTCATAAAAGAAAAGTGGATTGTGTTTTTCTTCCTTGATTTTTGTGCATTCTACGGCATACATTTGCTTTCAAACTGGGTACTTATGAACGGAATGGGACGGTGGTATTATGTTGCCTGCTATATTTCACTTTCCATGTGTATTCTTTTAATATTCGACCGACTGAATGAAGAAAAGAAAATAAAGAATCTCCGCTTTGCACTGTATTTTGTGGTTTTCACAGGGGCGGTAAGTCCTGTTGTAACTATGATAACTCATTTTCCTAAAACATTGAAGCCTATGGAGAGGAACGCAGCGGAACTTAAACCTTTGCAACCGTGCGGAATTATTGCTGAATGGTGGAATGCTTACATTTGTTCCGTAGCCGACCCCGATAATGTATTGGCAACACCCCATCAAGATGATGACGGCTACAACAGAAATCCGTCTTTGGCTTATAAAGTTGCACGGATGGACACCGTTTATTTGGTTAAGGATATGTGGTTGGAGAGTTTTCCTAACCAAACGGAGCAATTCGGATATACATTCAAAAAAGACGGGCAGGATTTCCATATAGGTAGTTGGCAGATGTGCCGTTATATCAAGAAAAAGTAAGAGGACCTAAACGGCTTTACTGTACTTACGGATTTGATAACTGCTGTCGGTTCTGCCGTTGCATATCCCCATTCTGTATTTCTGCACAGAATCCGTTGCATACAAAATTTACCTCAAATTCTTACACAAAAAGAAAAATAGGAAATACTGTCCGAATACTTGAATACCGTACTGCCTCTTATCTGTTGGAAGTGTTTCTTGCATTACATTTATTTCACCAAAGCAATGAACCATCTGGCAATCTCAGGATCTTGATGCGATCCTGTAACAAGGGAATGTTCCGAATCCAATTGCAGAGTTCTGTCCATATCTTCATCAGTCAGTTCAAAATCCATAATATTCAGATTTTGTTCCATACGTTCTATATGTGCAGATTTAGGAATGATAATAAGATCTCTTTGCAACAGGTAACGTAAGGCAGTCCGGGCTACACTTTTGTTACACTTTTTGCCGATATATTCCACAACAGTGTTGGTGAAAAATCCATTTTTTCCTTCGGCAAGTCTTCACTATCGTTAAAAAATTGTCATGTGGTTGTGAATTGCTTTCAATTTTGTATCTTTGCACTGCGATTAACAACTTCGTCGTGTATTATAATAAAATAAATACGTTGCCTTATTATATATATTCGCAAATACTTATAATAATTGATAGCGGGCTATCAACGTATTTTGCTACAAAAGGCTGAATATTCCTGCTAAAATAGCAACTATGATGAAAATTATTACCATTATACGGAAAGTCTTTAAACAGCCTACTAATTCATCATTTAAATTATCTTTCATTTTGCGAAAATAATAAATTATTTTGAATTTGTAATTTTTCCAACACCACTACCTATTAAAGCTCCACCAACATCAGTGATCGAATTTAGTTCCTGCCATAAGAAATGTCCCACATTTGCGATACCACCTTTACGCTTTCCTAATGTAGTACCGTTATCACCATTTTCGTATCCGTGTCTTCGCATCCATTCTTTCATTTTGACTTCATTAATAGCATTTGATGTCTTCATTTGATTTGCCAACTCTGTCTGAAATTCTGCAATTGCTTTCTTTTCTTCTGCAGACCAATTCATTTCATTCAACTTGGCGGTCAAAACTGTCTCATAATTCGCTATTTCTTTATCGAGCAATTGACCCTGTTTTTTTAAATTAGATGTTTCAGCATTTGCCTTCAAAGTTAATGCAACATAATATTGTCCCATTTTATATATATACTGCTTTTCTGCCTTAGTTTTAGCAATTTCAACATCAATCTTTTCAAGGTTGTGAATTGCTTTCAATTTTGTATCTTTGCACTGCGATTAACAACTCTGTCATTTCTTTTACTTGTTTTATTTGTGTTGTGAATTGCTTTCAATTTTGTATCTTTGCACTGCGATTAACAACTTTTACGTTAAAACTCCGCTTCCGTCATTCGTTGTGAATTGCTTTCAATTTTGTATCTTTGCACTGCGATTAACAACGTGCTTTTTGGTTGTTTATCTATTTCTTAAGTTGTGAATTGCTTTCAATTTTGTATCTTTGCACTGCGATTAACAACA
>JAFUYA010000005.1 GCA_017477025.1 Bacteroidales bacterium
AAAATCAAAGCTGATACCAGCATCAAGACAAGAAATCTTAACGATTTCAGTAATGTAACTACTAATGTTTATGAAACCGTTGCAATGTTGTCAAAAAGAGCAGACCAAATCTCTGCAGAGATAAAAAGGGAGTTACACGATAAAATAGAAACGTTTAAGTTGGACGATAACGGTGCTGAAGAAACTTTTGAAAATAAAGAGCAAATTGAAGTTTCCAAATATTACGAACAGTTGCCTAAACCGTATTTGATGGCTATTAAAGAATATCAGGACGATCAATTGGCATACAGAAACGAAACGTTAGGACACGGTAATCTGTTAGCAACTCCTACAAAATTAAAAGGAGAATAGTTCCATATAGTTGCACATATATGTCTTCAATAGACAAAAAAAAGATTCTTATAGGCATAAGTGGCGGTATAGCTGCTTATAAAGTTCCGTTGCTTATCAGACTATTGATTAAGAAAGGTGCTGAAGTCAAAGTTGTTGCCACAAGTAATGCACTTGAATTCGTAACCCCTTTGACTCTGCAGACACTATGCGGTAATAAGGTCTATAAGGATATGTTCGGTGAGTGGGAAGAATCTACTACTGAACATATTGCATTGGCGGATTGGGGAGATTGCATGATTGTTGCACCTGCTTCGGCGGATGTCATCGGAAAATACGCAAACGGTATTGCAGATAATGCACTTACAACTACGCTTTCAGCGTTTAATAAACCTGTTTTCCTGTGTCCTGCAATGAATTCAACAATGTATTTTAATAAAGCAGTACAGAGAAATCTGAATCTGTTGAGACAAGACGGCGTAAGAATTATTGATAGTGAAGAAGGTTTTTTGGCTTGTGGCACTTCGGGAAAAGGACGTATGGAAGAACCTGAGATAATCGTGCAAAGAGTTGAAGAATTTTTTTCCTACAACCAAACAGATTCGGACAATAACTTGGATTTTTCGGCAAAGAAAGTAACTATTACTGCAGGCCCGACAAGAGAAAGAATAGATGACGTTCGGTTTATATCAAATAATTCATCGGGACGTATGGGTATCGCTTTGGCTGAGGAATTTACCTCACGCGGTGTATATGTTGATTTGGTATTAGGCCCTGTCAGCATACAGATACCGAATAATAAGAATCTGAATGTAATAAATGTTGAGTCCGCATCGGAGATGTATGCAGAAACGTTACAATCTGCAAAAGATTCCTCCGTTGTCGTATGTGCGGCTGCCGTTGCTGATTACACTCCGAGAGAAAAATATGATGGCAAGATGAAGAAAAAAGAAGATAATCTACATCTTGACCTCGTACCTACAAAGGATATATTGAAAGAATTGGGAATCAGAAAATCTGCATCACAAATACTTGTAGGTTTTGCGTTGGAAACTGATAATGAATTGGAAAACGCAAAATTGAAGTTAAAGAAAAAGAATTTGGATTTTATTGTTTTAAATTCCCTGAAAGATAAAGGTGCAGGATTTGAAGTAAGCACAAACAAAGTTACGATAATAGACAAAAGCAATAAAGTAAGAGAATTTCCGTTAAAGGATAAGAGAGAGGTTGCTAAGGATATTGTTAATCTGATTAAAGAATTTTTCTGATCGAATGAAGCGGTTGTTGTTTTGTATATTGATTTGTGTGCTGCACTTGGGCATTAAGGCTCAGGAATTTAAGGTTACAGTGTCCGTAAGTGCCTCACAGATTCAAGGATCCGACAAAGAAATTTACAATACAATACAATCTGCTTTAACAAGTTTTGTAAACGACAGACAATGGACAAATTTCCACTATGAGGATATTGAGAAAATTGAAGGCAGTATAACAATCAATGTCAAAGAACGCCCTACACAGGAAGATTTCAAGGGAGAAATTTACATTCAGTTGAGACGTCCCGTGTATGGTTCTACATATACGACCACTATGCTCAATACTCAGGAGAAAGATTTTCAATTCAAGTTTATCGAAGGGCAGAATATTGAGTTTGATGAGAATAATTACACATCCAACCTCTTATCTACTATTGCTTTTTACTTGAATTACTTTCTTGCTTTGGATGGTGACAGCTTTGCTTCGCAAGGTGGAGAGCATTATTTCCAAATTTGCCAGAATATTGTTACGGCTGCCCAACGAAGTCCTAATGACGGATGGAAACGTGCCGAAAAAAATACCAATAAGTATTGGATGACGGAAAATTATACAAACACAACATACTCCGCAATTCACGATGTATGGTACAAATATCACAGATTAGGACTGGATATGCTCGGCGGAGAAAACCAAACAGAGGCAAGAAATAACATTTATCTTGCTCTTAAAGATTTAAAAGAAGTAAATGATGAACGCAGCGGACTGATTTGCGTAACACAATTTATAGAAGCTAAAGCAGATGAAATAGTCAATATTTTTAAAGGAGCACCTGCTAACGAACAAACTGACGTTATCGCTATTATGAAACAAATAAATCCTGCACAATCAAGTAAATACGAACAAATCAGCACAGCTCAGACAAACGGATTGTAAAACAAAATTGATAAACTGACAGAATACGGAAAAATCCTTAAAAAAAGATTGACTCATACGACACATTAGTTTAACGAAATAAAAATTACATAAAATAATGAATAACGTACCATTAAACAGAGAGGCAGTTGATAAGATAATTGCCGACAACAAAATAAAAAGTGTAGGAAAAGCGTCAATACGCGAAGTTAAGAAAATCATAGACGATATAGAAAAAAGTTTCGACTTCAAGTTTGTCAGAATGGAGATGGGAATCCCCGGACTACCTACCGTAAAAGTCGGAGTAGATGCTCAGATTCAGGCTCTAAAAGACGGTGTAAGTGCCATATATCCTGACATCTACGGAACGGCTGAATTAAAACATGAAACAAAACGTTTCGTTAAGAATTTCCTTGACGTAGATGTTCCGGAAAATTCATGCGTACCTGTAACGGGATCTATGCAGGGCAGTTTCGCTTCATTTATGACGGTTACTAAGATGGACGCCAAGAAAAACAAGTTATTGTTCATCGATCCTGGTTTTCCTGTTCAAAAACAGCAATGCAAGATCATGGGAATAAGTATTGAAACGTTTGACGTATATCAATACCGCGGTGAGAAATTGCGTGCAAAAGTTGAATCTTATTTAAAAACCGGTGAAATTGCAGGTATAGTCTATTCATCGCCTAATAATCCTGCGTGGTTCTGCTTTACACAGGAAGAGTTGAAAACTATTGCCGAACTTGCAAATCAATACGATGTTGTCGTAATGGAAGATTTAGCTTATTTCGGAATGGACTTCAGAAAAGATATTTCTCAACCGGGTGTTGCACCGTTCCAACCTACCGTTGCAAAATGGGCAAAGAAGTATATATTGATGATAAGCGGAAGTAAAGCTTTTTCATACGCAGGCGAAAGAATAGCAGTCATCGTCATTTCTCCTGAATTGTATGATTGGCATACTGACTACATGAAGACATATTTTGCACAGGATACCTTCGGCAGAGCAATCGTATTCGGTAGTATTTACGCTCTTTCTTCAGGTACTTCACACAGCGTTCAATACGGACTTGCCGCCATCATGAAAGCATGCAACGACGGAACGTATAACTTAGTTGAGGCTCTTCGTGATTATGAAAAGAAAGCCAAATTTATGAAAGACGCATTAGTTGAAAACGGTTTTGAAATTGTTTATGATAAAGATCAAGACGTTCCTATTGCTGACGGTTTCTATTTCACTTTTAATTATCCGGGAATGACAGGAGAGCAGACTTTGAACGAACTTACCTATTACGGAATCTCTGCAATTTGTTTGGATATCACAGGTTCCGATCAGCAAGGCTTAAGAGCGTGTGTTTCTTTGGTACCTCACCAAATGCTTCCTACTTTTGCCGAAAGAGTTAAGCAGTTTAACGAAGACCATAAGAAATAACATTTTGTCAAATATATAGTTGATAAGGACTTTAAGGGTATTAACGTCTTTAAAGTCCTTTATTTTTTAGACAATTAAACAATTTAGCACCATGAAATCCATATTCCTCCTACCTAATAAAGAAAAATCTTTGGCAAGACGTCATCCTTGGCTGTTCTCCGGAGCAATCGCTAAAAAAGATAAAGATATTAAAGAGGGTGATATTGTAGAGATTTATTCTTCTTCAAGAGAATATTTGGCAACAGGTTATTATCAAGATGAGAGTATTGCAGTCAAAATTCTTTCTTTTGAAAAACAGGCTATAAATCAAGACTTTTTTAACCATAGAATAAAATCTGCAATCATTTATCGTAAGACTATGGGATTATTTGATGATGAAAACAATACAATTTTTCGTCTTATCAATGCGGAAGGCGATTTTCTTCCCGGGTTGATAGCAGATTTTTATGCAAATAAAATTATTATCCAATTTCATAGTGCGGGTATGTATCTGATGCGTGAAATGATTGTCAATGCATTAGTTAAGAATCTTCCTGATACGGAATTTATATATTCAAAATCATCCTCTACCCTGCCGAAAAATGAAAGTATCAGTGCTAAAGATGAATTTCTTTGGATAAATACGGATCATAACAAAAGAAACTTTCTTTCTGATGGTTTCTTGAATGATATGACTTATTTCTTTGCCAAGGAAAACGGATGTTCGTTTGCAATTGATTTCAAAGAAGGACAAAAGACTGGTTTTTTTATTGACCAACAAGCCAACAGAAGACTTGTCAGTGAGTTGAGTTTTGGCAAAACCGTACTGAATTGCTTTTGTTATTCGGGAGGATTCAGTATTGCCGCACTGAAAGGCGGTGCAAAGAAAGTGGATTCAATAGATATTTCCAAAGGAGCCTTGATGCTGTGCAATATGAATGTAGATATGAACGGGTTTAATAACAAGACACGCATAACTCGTTTTGAAGATGAAGAATATGCCGAACATATCAATTCATTACCGAAAGTCCATGAGTCCAAGTGCGAAGACGTTGTAACCTACATTGAAAACATTCCGTCCGATACTTATGATATGATAATTCTTGACCCTCCTGCGTTTGCAAAACATCAAAAAGATTTGAATAAGGCTTTGAAAGGATATAGAACCATCAACAAAAAAGCAATGGAAAAAATAAAAAGCGGCGGCTTACTTTTCACTTTCTCCTGCTCACAAGCAGTTTCAAAAGAAGATTTTTTGACAATGCTGTTTTCCTGTGCAACTTTAGCCAAAAGAAAAGTCAGAATAGTCAGACGTTTGCCGCATAATTTCGATCATCCTCAAAGTATATTCCATCCCGAAGGGGAATATTTGAAAGGATTTCTGCTTTACGTGGAATAAAGAATTTATATTTATAAAAAAAGTGTGTGATTTCTGTCAAAATCATTAAGAAAACGACAAAAATCACACACTTTTTCATGAAAATCATTAAGAATTTTCGGGCAATCTTTATATTCCTGATTTTAAATATTATACGCATAATATTTTTCTTAAACAAGAATACTCTGTACGGCCTTTCTATTTTCTTAAAAAAACGAAATAAAAAAAGACGGATAATTTTTTATCCGCCTGTAATTGTAATCAAATCTTATATTTCAGTTATGTTAATTCATTAAGAAAACTTCACCCGTTTTACGATAACGCTTACCTTTCTCTCCTGTCCTCCAATACTCAACAGTATAAAGATACAGACCCTGCTGACAGAACTTACCTTTATATCTTCCGTCCCAACCTTGCTTTATATCATTAGTTTCAAAGACAACTCCACCCCAACGGTTGATAATCTGAAACTTATCAATAACAATATCTTCACTTGCAGGATAGATATAAAACACATTGTTAATATCTCCGTCAGGAGTAAAAGCATTCGGAGCAAATATATCCACAGGAGAATCAACAGTAAGCAGTAAAACTATTGAAGAATCACAACCATAAATAGAATTATTCTGCTGAACATATGTTCCGGGTTCATCGGCATAGAAACCGCCTCTATCATAAACCTGACCTACTCCTATCTTTGCTTTTATCGTATCATTATAGTTAGGATATACCGTCAAAGAAACCATAACTATGGAGTCGTTACCGTTTGCCGCAGTCAGAGTATCCGAATAAACACCGGTTTTCGTCAGAACCCTGTCACCCAACATAAACTCCTCTCCTTCGCAAATATTCCTGCTTATATATACCTTATCATTGTAATGCAAAGTCAGTGTGATTATGCTGTCACAACCTGCCTGATTAACCAAAATCTTAGTATATACTCCGTCATCAGTAATCAAGCTGTCATCAAGATAATAGTTCTCCCACGAATATATTGTTTCTTCTATATTCTTATAACTCTTTTTGTTTACAACCATGTGCAGATAAACTGTGCTGTCGCAACCGCTTTCCGTCTTTAACTCTGCTTTGTAATCTCCTGTTTGATAATATGTCCGTCCGTTAAATTCAACAGGAACGTCTTCACACACGGTGGTATCAAGAAATGTTTCATAAGTAGGATTTACTATAAGATGCAACGTAATTATACTGTCTATATTTACCGCTGTTTTAAGAGTATCTATGTAATATCCTTCTTCATCCAAAACTTTTCCGTTGAAATCATACGTCTCATTATCACAAATCTCAACTTCAATAGTGTTTCGTATGGTGTAATCATTTATTACCACTATCGTATCTGCTGTCTGACAGAATTTAAGGAAAGAAACGTCATCCAAACAAAAATCATTTCCATTCTGAGATATACCAAAATTCTTAACTGTTACAGTTGCAAGAGTGTCATCTTCTGTATTAAAGGTAGTATACAATGTTTGCCATTCTCCCCATGTAGATTTCAAAGTATCGTATTCACTTACTGCCTTACCATTAACAAAAAATCTGAATATGGCATAGTCAGTCCCCGGATTATTAAATGAACCTCCGCTGTCAAGATTTGCAAATTTGGCTTGGAAGATATAATCTTGATGTGGTTCTACGGTAAATGTAGTAGAATAAAACGCTTGTCCGCCTGCTTTCTGCTGTCCGTCTGCAAAAAGATACGGAGCTCCTGTCATCGGATAATGAGCCCAACCGTCTCCGTTAAAATCTCCGGGACGATAATACTTAGGATGGTTTGCTGTTGTTACTCCAATTGCATAAACTCCCCACCCGAAACTACCGGCAGAACTACCGTCATTTCTCTCTTTATAGGTAAATTCACTTGTAAATCCCATATTACCGTATTCAAAATCGCCGTTGAATACCATTTCATAGTCTTTATTGCTGATTTTTGTAGTCTTCAGAACATAGATTGCAGTATCCTGCGGCGGAACGGTTATTGTGGTAGTCGGAGATGAAGGATTGGCAATTCTATTCTTATGTTTGGCATTCAAAGCAACCCATTCATAAGAATCCAACTCATCATTACCTGACGTAAATTCTATAGTGGTATCAACTTTTGTATTTATAAAAACCGTATCAGGTGCATAATCATTATTATATCTTAACATTGCATCGCAACCTAACGGACCTGCGTCTCCGGGAGTAAATGTTAATACGAGAATTTTCTCCACAGTCTTACCTCCTTCTTTAGTTTTTGCCTTAAATACCCCTGAATATGTATAAACGGTATCAACTTCACCGTCACCGTTAGTGTCCCACCAGTAAGCTTCTCCGGCATTCAGATACTCCCTTATAGTATCCGGTTCAAACAAATCCGTAGCGTTTGCCGAAAAAAACGCTGAAAAACAAAGTGTCAATACAGATATTATACGTTTCATTTAGAATAGCTTTTTTATTAATTATATCCCCTCACTTGTCAAGAAACAACAAATATACTTTTTTTGCAAATATCTGGAAAATTACTTAATGCACATTCGTATTAATGTTGCAAAAAGATTTCTCCTTTCTTTTGATACATTTTTCTTTTCCATCCTTTTCTGTAATATGTTACTTCATATACATAAATGCCTTGTTTGCAAACGGCTCCTTTGTATTTACCGTCCCACCCCTGAGTTATATCATCAGTTTCAAACACCATTGCACCCCAGCGATTATATATACGGAACTTGTCTATTACAACATCTTCATCAGACGGGAAAATATAGAAAATATTATTTTCATCGGAAGTCGGCACAAACGCATTCGGAACCCAAATATCAATAGGATCAAAAACGTCCAGTATTAATACCACGGAACTGTCACAGCCGTGAGCCGTAGTTGCCTGATGTATGTATGTTCCGCTCTCTGTTTCATAGAATCCTTGTCTGTCATAAACCTGCCCCACTCCCATTTCCGCTTTTATCGTGTCAGTATATACCGGCCAAACGTTTAAAGTCAGCACGACAACCGAGTCATTTCCGTTCGCAGCTTTTAACGTATCGTTATATGTTCCCGACTCCGTCAGTTTTTTATCTCCGAACACGTATCCGACATCTTCACAAATATCTTCATTGATATAGACCTTATCATTAACTTTTATCCACAAAGTAACAATACTGTCACAACCGGCCTCCGATTCAAAAGTTGCCGTATATTCTCCCGACTTCGATATTCTCTGTCCGTCAAAGAAATAATCCTGCCATGAATATATCTCTTCCTGTAAACGTTTATAAACAACAGGATTTACTACTACGTCTATGAATACCGTGCTGTCACAACCGTCCTGCGTTGTCAGTTCAACTTTATAAATACCCTGTTCCGATATAAGTTGATCATTAAACATAAAATGCTCACCTTCACATATTGAAGTATCTAAATGTATCTCATATACAGGATTAACTGTCAGATTAAGCATTATAACGCTGTCATATCCTACGGAAGTAACCAGTGTATCATAATAAACACCCTGTTCGGACAAGATTTTACCGTTAAAATCATAAGACTCGCCCTCACAAAGCACAACATCAATCGTATCATACGAGGTAACATCATTGATAATTCTTATAGTATCGTATGCAGTACACATCTTTCTGTACGTTATATTATCAATGGCGAAATCATTACCCGAAGCCTTTGTGTTTTGATTCAGAATAGTAATCGTAGCATTAGTATGACTGCCGCTATTCCAAATTTGGTAATACTCTTTCCATTCACACTTAGTCTGAGATATTTTAAAAACGCTGCCTAATTTCTCTCCGCTGACGGAAAATTGGAACTGAGGTATCTCGTCTTCTTTTGCACTGGAAACATTAGCAGCTTCAAAGGACACAATATAATTCTGATTAGGCTCAACATCGAAAGTTGCAGCATAAACGACTTTATCAGTTCCTGCATTACCGTTAGCGATTAACATTTTCTTACGAGTAGAACCTGAAAAATCGCAAAAATTCTGGTGGTAATAATTAGGGTTAGCCCCTCCAGCATATCTTCCTTCAGGACCTAAGCCTTGTGCATAGCCGCTTCCGTGAGCCTCCGTCGTATATGAATACTGGCTCCAAAAACCTTTATTACCTTCCTCAAAATCTCCATTATAAACGATATTTGCTTCCTCTTCTTTCATCGTTTTCAAGATATAGACGGCTGTATCCTTAGGATGAACTCTGACTTTTATATGATCAAGAGATTTATCTCCCACAAGATTGTTTTTGTCTGCGTTTTCAAGTGCATACCATTCGTAAAAATCCATATCATCTCCTGATGCAATCAAATCAATCACCGTATCAACTGTGGTATGCAATAAAGTATCTCCTTTTATAGGAGTGATACAATACTGGGATGCAGCATTTATCGGCTCAAAAGTAATGATATAAACCGTATAATCATTTGCTGTACCCGGCTTTTTAAACTTAAAAGTACCTGAATAAGTGATTACCGAATCACCTATTTCACAAGCCTCGCCGTAGTTGAACGTTTCATAAACAGTATCATTAGCCGCAAACTCATAAGCCCGAGTTACGGATACTGAAACCGTAATCAAAATTAAAAAAGTAAATATTTTTTTCATAAAAA
>JAFUYA010000021.1 GCA_017477025.1 Bacteroidales bacterium
GGAAGGTGTGGCTGGAATACCTCCTTTCTAGAGAATAGAAGATAGAGAGAAGAGGGGGAGAGACGGAGAGTGTAAGACGAGGGATAGAGCATGATGCTTTTGGTATCTTGCACGCTACGGGGTTAGGTTTTGAAGAAGGATGGATATGAATAGTGTGTAGATTGATTATTTTCTGTCTTTTTTATTATAAATAGTCGCGTAGCTCAGTTGGTTAGAGCACTACACTGATAATGTAGGGGTCGGCAGTTCAAGTCTGCCCGCGACTACATTTTTTGTATTATCTGTAATTGAGGATGTATTTCATTTTTTTTATTTAGAGGATTGAGGTACATCCTTGTTTTTTCTTAACTAATAATTGAAGTAGAATTTCCTATTCAGTATTTAGTATTTAATTCAAAATACAAGATAAATTTTTTATATATTCATTGGCTTTATTCATTTATGGAATAATGCTTTTCTTAATTTACAGTACCTTAATCTTAGATTATTCTATACTATTGAGGTTATTAGTATAATAAAAAGGATAGAAATTTTGTTTTCCATCCTTTTTTTTATATTTGATGATAATATAAATTTCAGCTGTCCGAATAATATATGAAGAAATCAATACCCTAATATTTTTAACATTGATTTGTGGGATTGTTCTTTTGCAAATAATTTAGTAGTCCAATCTCCGTTTTCATCCTTATCTAATATTACATGCTTCGGCTGTGGAATTAGACAATGTTGAATTCCACCATAGCCTGCTAATGATTCTTGATAAGCTCCTGTATGGAAGAATCCTATGTAAAGCGGTTCATTATCCCCATTTTGAAACTTAGGTAAATATATTGCATTGGAATGAGTTTCTGCCGAGTAGAAATCTTGAGAATCACAAGTAAGACCGCCTAAAAATACTCTACCGTATTCATTGTTCCATTTATTGACAGGTAGGAGAATAAATCGCTGTCCTATTCCCCAAGTATCGGGTAATGTAGTTATAAAAGAAGAATCAATCATATACCAAAGCTCGCGATCATTCTGCCGTTTTTGGTCAATAATAGAGTAAAGAATACACCCGGCTTCACCAACAGTGAAAGAACCGAATTCTGTAAAGATGTGTGGTTCTTCAACATCGTTCTTATTGCAAATATCTTTGATTTGTGCCAGAATTTCCTCGGCCATGTATTCATAGTCATAATCAAAATTAAGAGAATTTTTAATAGGAAAACCACCACCTATGTTCAAACTATCCAACTCAGGTGCAATTTTTTTTAATTCACAATAAACATTAACACATTTACCTAATTCACTCCAATAGTACGCGGTGTCTTTTATTCCGGTATTAATGAAAAAATGAAGCATTTTTAATTTGAATTTCTTATTGCCTTGTATTTTTGCCTTGTAGAAATTAAGTATTTCGTTATAGCGAATACCAAGTCTGGATGTATAGAAATCAAATTGAGGTGCTTCCTCCGTTGCAATACGAATGCCGACATTACATTTTGTTTTTACGTGGTCATCCATTGCATCTAACTCTTCTATATTGTCAATAATCGGGATAATATTACAGAAACCATCATCAATAAGACGCCCGATGTTTTCGATATATTGTGGTCTTTTGAAACCGTTACAGATTATGAATTGTTCTTTGGTAATCTTTCCTTGATTGAACAGTTCTTCAATGATATTGATATCAAAGGCGGAAGAAGTTTCAAGATTGACTTCATTTTTTAATACTTCATTAAGTACGAATTCGAAGTGGGAAGATTTAGTACAATAGCAATAGTTATAAGTACCCTTATAGTCTATTTTTGCACGTGCAACATTAAATAACCTCTTACCTTTCTGAATTTGGAATGAAATCTTAGGTAAATAAGTTATCCTTAAGGGAGTTCCGTATTGCTTAATGATGTCCATAAGTGGAACATTATGAAAATTGAGTTCATCCTCTTCAACGGAAAACTCATCCTGAGGGAACTCAAAAGTTTGTTCAATAAGATCTATGTATTTATTCTTCATTGTTAGGTGTATATTAATGTAATACGATTATATTATGATAAGTTACTCAATTCAGAGTTCTTACTTATGTGTTGCAAAGGTATAACTATTTTATTTAAATACAAAATAAAATAAGAAATGATTTATAATAGAAAGAACGTAAATCCTTTTCCTGATAAGAATAATACTTTATATATTAGTAATATAAATGTATGAAAAGATATAATCGTATTGAGAAAATATATATAAAGTATCTTATCTAAAGAATGTATTTCTTTTAGATATTTTTATGAAACTATTAATAGAAATTTTGCAATAAAGAAACCGAAATACGTGCCTATTGCATAACCGAACAAGCCTACTGCAATGCCGGGTCCGATAACAGCTTTATTCTTTAAGGCACTTCCGATTACAGGAGCAAATGGAGGAGAGCAAATTAATGAAATACTGGTTGTCAAAGTTGTATCCGTATCAATGCGAAGTAAAGAATTTAAAATTACATGGAATAGTAATGAACCAAGAGTAACCATTGTAATGAAAAGAAATATATTTGTATCAATTTGGGTGAGAGTATTCAAACTAACTTGAGATGATACAGCTATAGAAAATACGAGTATAAAATATGTTCCTAATTCAAAAGTGCGTTTCAATTCTCTTATTTTACCATTTAGAGAACATAGAACAGATATAAGGCTTATTGATAAAATAAAGACTGATTGAAACATATTGTTCGGAAATAACTTTGCGATGCCTGCTCCTACGGCAACAATTAAAATAGATATCAATAAACTTAGAATTAAATTCTTTGTATTATCTTTACGGAATAGTCCGTAGAACAACTGATGGTTATAGTTTTCTATTTTGATTACATGATTATCCGTTGTTTGATCTTCCTTAAAGTCCGGCATGAATAATTTCAGTATGCGTTTTCCAACAATAATTACGAAGAAAAGGTAGATTGCACTTAATATGGTTGAATATGCACTGGTAACAATATAGACAGAATCCTCAACTCCCAATGCGACCTTCAAAGATGCTAAATTAGCGTTTCCGCCTGTATAAAGTCCGCTGAGCATTCCCCCTATATTAGCAAACATTTCTTTGTTGTTCTGTCCGAATGCAAAGAAACCTATACATATTGCAACGGCACACCCTAATAATCCGCAAACGGTTGATTTAATAAATTTTGGAGCAAGTCTGCTCCAAGAACGTATATCGGATGAAAGTAATAACAAGGGAATAGCCATCGGAATAGTTGCAGATGCTATATTTGTTTGCAAAGAGTGTGTTTCTTCGGTGTCAGGAATGATTCCTGTAATACCTAATATACAGCCGATAATATATGCAATAATTATACTACCGACCTTGTTCATTATACTGCTTTTGTATGTAAGAAACATAATCAGAAACGGTAGAAAAACACAAAGTAAAACTATTGTAATGTTCATAGTATTGATGACTGCTATAGATTATTTCGTTAAAATCTGAAACATAAAGACAATTTTATCAAATAGTCGTATAAATGTATTTTCAAATTATTTTCTCCCGTGAATTTGTTAGAATTAAGAAAAGCAGATAGACAAATTCCAAAATTATCATTGAAGTGGTAATTTATAGTAAACCTACCCATTATATTAAAAAAATATTTGTTTTTTGAAATAATCTCATTAATTGTTGTGTCAGTTATATAGTTTGAGTTTAAAGCAACAAACATCGGTATTAGCGTTGCATGGAACAATAACTTTCCCTGCATAACAGGATAATTATATCCATATCCTAAACCTAATTCTGCTTGGGAATATTCCAAAACAGAAAAACCAAAACGTTGAATTATTTGTTTGTTAATTAAAGTTATAGTATTTATTGCATAGTTTGTATAAAATAATAATGAGCCGGCAGGCCTTTTTTGCGTACATCGTTCATCTATTGCAGCTGTTGTGGAATATTTCTTTGAGTTAAAAACAAAATATGAGCGGAGATACTTGGTTTTGATTTTGACATCACTTTTTGTTATCTGCATATCTTCATTCAGGGATGAAGTCTGTAAATCTCCTTTAAAATCATCTGTTTCTAATCTTCTAAATTCAATGCCCCAAGTGTTAGCAGATAAGGATAAAGTAAAATCGTGTCCGTTTCCTTCAATATTAGCAATAGAATATCCCAAGATAAGATTGCGATAACCGAAAGTAGAAGATAACTGATAGTTGAGTGTGCTGTGTAAATTCATTCTGATATCACCATAAGAATTTGATTGCAATTGGCTTTTGAAAAGAAATCCTGCGAAGTTATTATTCAAATTAATCATCCAGCCTTTCGTTGCGATGTTATAATATGTTGTGTCAAATTTTTTTGTAGATGATAATCCGAAACGAGAATCTAAATTCTTCCAAAAAGAACTTGCAGTTTCTTGTGCCGATGAAGACAAGCAGAGCAGATAAAATGTTGTACAAAGCAATAATATTTTTTTCATATTTATATGCTATAATATATTACATGCCGCATTTGTTTTCAAAATATTTCCATAATGTATCATCTGGACAAGGAGCAATGATAGTGATAGGAACTTGACTCACAGGATGAATAAACTCCAATTTACGTGCATGTAGTGAAATACTTGCAATTTGATTACTTCTACCGAAACCGTATTTCAAGTCTCCTTTAATCGGGCAACCGATATTGGCAAGTTGTAATCTGATTTGATGATGTCTTCCTGTGGCGAGGTTAATTTCAAGCAGGTTGTAGTAGTTGCTTTTTGCAATTACTTTGTAAGAAAGTTCTGCATAAAGACCTCTATTGACGTCTTTAGTTATATAAGATTTATTATTTTTTTCGTTTCGTAATATATAATTTTTTAATGTATCGGATTCTTTGGGAGGAGCATTACGAGTAATAGCCCAATATGTCTTTTTTATTTTATGATTTTTGATCATTTCATTCAGACGCGAAAGGGCTTTGCTTGTTTTTGCAAAGATAACTGCTCCGCTTACGGGTCTGTCCAAACGGTGAACTACACCAACGAACACGTTTCCCGGTTTATTATATTTTTCTTTCAGATAATCTTTGACAATGTTGTCAAGACTTTCATCCTTAGTTTTGTCCCCATGAACAATTTGTGAGTTCTTTTTGTTGATGACTATTATATGATTGTCTTCATACAACACTTGCGACTCAAAATCCCGTAGCATCAAATCCTTATTTAAATCGTCAGTATAAATATTTGAGTTATTCATTTGTAATCTACAAAAATCAATACGGCACAATCTATATTGTTGCAATGATACTTTGTCCGCCTTTTACCTTATCTTCGATCTCTACATGGACTTCACTATCCAATGGTATAAGTAAATCAACCCTTGAACCGAATTTTATAAATCCCAATTCATCACCTTGTTTGACCGTTTCGCCTTCTTTGGCATAGCAGACAATACGTCTTGCCAAAGCACCGGCTATTTGACGCACCAAAACTTTTTTACCGTCTTCTCTTTCAATGCAAACACTTGTTCTTTCATTCAAAAAAGAGGATTTCGGATTGCGTGCATACAGTTTCTTACCGTCATAATATTTTGTATAAACTACACGACCCGAAATAGGGTAGCGATTGACGTGTATATTATTAGGCGACATAAACGTAGAGATTTGTAAACAATCCGTTTTCAAATATTCATTTTCAAAAATCTGTTCAACAACAACAATAGTGCCGTCTGCAGATGCAATAATTTTATTTGGATTGTCCAGAAGTTCTCTTTTAGGCATACGGAAGAATCTTATAATGAAGAAACTTATTGCGAGTACCATAATTTCCAACGGCCATTTCACCCAACCTTTTGCAAAGGTTAATATTATACATGTAAGAATTACAAAACAAATGAGAGTTATAAATGAAATCTTATGTCCTTCCTTGTGAATATACATACTGTTTGCTATTTTTATTTGTTATTAAAATCTTATCATCAGATAGCACATTGCAGCTGGCAACACTAATAACAATATATCAAATCTATCCAATATACCACCATGTCCGGGCAGAATATTGCCGCTATCCTTTACATTCATCTGTCGCTTAAACATGCTTTCCACTAAATCACCGAATGTGCCTATAATTGAAGTTATGACTGCAATCGCAATAAAATCTGCAACAGGTATTGCATTGGAAAAATAAGCGACAACAACGGCTGCGATGATTGTAAAAATAAATCCGCCAATCCATCCTTCCCACGTTTTTTTAGGTGATATTCGTTCAAAGAGTTTATGTTTGCCGAATTTCATACCTGTCAAATACGCAAAGGTGTCATTACACCATGCGAAGATAAATATGCTCATTAACACCATAGGAGAGAAGTGTCCGTTAAAGTTTATGATAACATTTGTCAGTGCTAACGGAACAACAACATAAATAATTCCCAAAACAGAGTATGCAATATAAGTGAAAGGATCTTTACGTTTCGAGTACAATTCTTTGATAAATATTGTAAGCAAAATAAGTATGGTTATTATACCGTAAGATAAAGAAATATCTTCTTTTCCTGTTGCCGAGAACCATACGAGTGTATAGACGCTCATACCTGCCAAAATAGGTAAAATATCAGAAGTTTTTGAATCGGATAGTTTTGCTACATTGAGAAACTCCCACAGGCCTATGATAGAAACTATAAGAAAATAAATTCCTGTAATTGCAGGATGGATAAATATTGCTGCTATCACACTTAAAACATATACTGTTCCCGTTATTGCTCGCTTTGTTAAATTATTCATACTATTCGGATATTATTCATCAACAACAAAAATGTATAACTCTTTAATTTCTTCCTCAATCAACTTACCTGATTTGATAGACAGAATCCACTCAGGTAAAGTTTCAGGCATTTGTGAAATAATTTGTTTGTAGGTAGTGTAGATTTGTGAAGCCATAGCAATAACCATCATAACTTGAGGAAAATGCACAAGAGTCGTTCCTGCACCTTGAGCGGAGGTTATGATAATGTTACCTGTCGGTGCTACTATTCCTTGACAAAGAGAAATACCTACGCTTACTGAAGGATCAGCCAAAGTGGAATTAAGACCGTTTGCTTGTAAGTATGTCTGTAAATTTGCAGAATATGCATTATACTGAGACCATTTTCTGTAAATTGCAAGATTTTTGAGATTCTCGAATAGTTCGGCTTCATTCTGACAATAGATGAATCTTCCTCCGTCTGAAGATAATTTTTCAGCAAATACCATTACAGGATCTTCTTCACAAGGTATAAAAATATCTTCACCCGTTTCCACCGTA
>JAFUYA010000022.1 GCA_017477025.1 Bacteroidales bacterium
ACATATCAATTCTGACCATCAAATTCTCATCGTCAAAGAGCAATTCCGCCAAAGCCCTTGCTAACTCCGTTTTTCCTACTCCTGTTGAACCAAGAAAAGCAAATGAACCTATTGGTCGCTTCTCATCATTAAGCCCCGAACGACTTCTTCTTATGCAATTGCTGATTGCTTCTATGGCTTCGTCCTGTCCGATTACGCGTTTTTTCAATTCATCTTCCAAATGCAAGAGTTTTTCTTTCTCCGAAGTCATCATTCTTGACACAGGAATACCCGTCCATCTGGAAACAACCTCTGCAATGTGGTTTTCATCCACTTCTTCGGTAATCATAGCCTCGCCGTTTTGCATTTGGGAGAGTTTTTGTTTGTAATCAGCCAAATCTTTTTCCGCCTGCGGAATCTTACCGTACCTTAATTCCGCCACTTTGGAGTAATCGCCCTCACGTTCAGCATTATTAGCCTGAATTTTGTAGTTCTCAATCTTCTTAACTTCGTCCTGAATGGCATCAACTAAAGTTTTCTCGTTTTTCCATTTGGAAACAAGAGTGTCTTTTTGCTTTTTCAATTCGTCAATCTCCTTTGTAAGAGTTTCAACTTTGACATTGTCATGTTCTTTTTTGATTGCCACTCTTTCAATTTCCAACTGACGCAATTTTCTTTCCACTTCGTCAATCTCTTCGGGCGAAGAATCTATCTCCATACGGAGTTTTGCCGCCGCTTCATCAATCAAATCTATTGCCTTGTCAGGTAAAAATCTGTTGGTTATATATCTGTTTGACATTTCTGCCGCACTTATAATGGCAGCATCCTTGATTCTCACATGGTGATGTACTTCGTATTTCTCTTTCAGTCCTCTCAATATGCTGATTGTATCTTCCACACTCGGTTCATCTACCATTACCATTTGGAAACGACGTTCCAAGGCCTTGTCTTTTTCAAAATACTTCTGATATTCATCAAGTGTTGTAGCACCTATTGCTCTTAAATCGCCACGTGCTAACGCTGGTTTAAGAATGTTGGCTGCGTCCATAGCACCTTCTCCGCCTCCTGCACCGACAAGGGTATGTATTTCATCAATGAATAATATCACATCGCCGTTTGACTTAATTACGTCATTAACTACGCCTTTCAGTCTTTCTTCAAACTCACCTTTGTACTTGGCTCCTGCAACCAATGCCCCCATGTCCAAAGAATACAGCTTCTTTTGTTTCAAATTCTCGGGAACGTCATTGGCGGAAATTCTTTGTGCCAATCCTTCGGCGATGGCTGTTTTACCTACGCCGGGTTCTCCTACAAGTACAGGATTGTTTTTAGTCCTCCTTGACAGGATTTGCAACACCCTTCGGATTTCTTCATCTCTTCCGATGACAGGGTCAAGTTTGTTTTGCTTGGCTCTTTCAATTAGATTGATGGCAAAGCGTTCCAGATTAGGATACTTGCTGTTTGCCGTGTTGTTATATGTATTTTCCATAATCTTGTGTTTTTTCCTTTTGAAAAACAGGGAAGACAATTTTCGTACAATTCATAAAAATATGACATAATAACCTAATAAATAACTACTTACTGAAATTTTGTCATTTTATATTCAAAACGGACTGACAAAATGACTTGAAATTTCAGAAATTACACATATTAATTTTGTAATTAATGGAAAAACTTTTGTAATCTCACACAATATTTTTGTCAAGACGGTCCAAAACCAAATTTTGGACGGTTCAAAATATACTTTTGAACGGTCTGAAAGTATATTTTGAACCGTCCTGACAAAAATAATCTTAATGATTACAAAAATTTCTTTAATGATTACAAAAATAAATTCAATGATTGCAAAATGGAATACTCACGTTTAAGCACTAATCTTGGATTCCATATAAATAAAGGGTCAATTTTCGTTAATTTTTGGTAAAACCGATGAAAGAATATGAAAAATTGTGTTATTCTTACATGAAAATCAAGAAATACTATTAAACTTAATGTGTTAAGTCTTAACTAATAATAGTATAAATTGAAATATTATTGCGTATTTTTTACGCAATAGTATTGTATTTCCAAGAAACGTTGTAATTTTGTGTCAAATCAACGCAGTAAAAATTAAAGCGAATTGCATTAATTGAGACGGTAAGGTTGTGTTATTTATCCGTAGGAAAATTATTTGTAAATTTGCGTTTTTGAAACTTCAATTAGCAAAATGGAAGAAAAGAGATATTGTTACAAATACCCGCATCCTGCCGTTACGGCTGATTGTTGCGTCTTTGCTTTCGACGGTAAGGAACTTAATATCTTACTCGTCAAACGCAGAAACGCTCCTTATAAAGATTGTTGGGCATTTCCCGGCGGTTTTATGGAGATGAATGAAACTATTGAGCAATGTGCAAGACGAGAGTTGGAAGAAGAAACTGGATTTAAAGCACAACGAATGGAACAACTTATGTGTTTTTCTGACGTTGAACGTGATCCGAGAGAAAGAGTCATAACAGTGGCGTTTTTTGCTTTAGTCCGTATGCAACAAGTCAGAGGTGGCGACGATGCTTTGCAGGCTGAATGGTTTAAGTTGAAAGATATACCACCACTTGCCTTTGATCACGACTATATTCTTAGAATTGCCCTAAATAAATTGAAAGAAAGAGTTCATTTTGAACCTATTTGCTTTGAACTTTTGGGAGAACAATTCACCATGAGCGAACTCCAAAGATTGTATGAAGCCATTTTGCAAGTCAAATTTGACAGAAGAAATTTTTTTCGTAAGATTCAATCGTGGGGTATTTTGAAAAGAGTGGATGAAAATGGAGAAAAACATCAAGAAGACTTCACAATTCGAAACTTTCAAAAAACTTCACAACAAGAAGATTTTTCATTGGATTTTTCAGATATGTCTTCAGAACACATTTCTAAACAAAAAAATCCAAACATTTGGGATTAAAAGGATTACAGCAATTATTTGGCAATGTTCCTTCTGATGTAAATGATGCAAAATCAATCGATGTGTCAACAACAGCGGAATACTATACACCTAAATCAAATCCGCGTGCAACTGTCCATTACACTTTCGACAGGGAACGTTACAATGAAAAAAAGAATGAAGGATTCAGATTGGAGTTTTAGGATTTCCAGATACAGACATTTGTCATTTAATACGGAAAGTTAAGATTCTCCGTTGTGTTTACGGGTTATTCAATATCAATTTGTTTTAATCGTATTGAATAACCCGTAATTTGTTTTACCGAATATTGATTTTATTGCCGCAATGTCTTATTCCCAATCCTTTTCTTCCAATTGGAATATATCTTCTGCACTTTTTCCGCAAATACTTGCAATTTTCAGCAATACCAAACCGCTCGGAGCATATTTGCCGTTTTCAATTGCGTTGATAGTTGCACGTGTTACGCCGACTCTGTCTGCCAACTCCTGTTGCGATATATTCAAAATCGCTCTTTCCACACGCAAATTATTTTTCATTTTCCGACCTCCTTTTTCAATCTGTATATTTCAAAGCGGAATTTACAGAAAAACAAAACCAAAAACAAATCAACCACAAAACGTCTTATGAAAAGAAAACTGATACCATAGAAAAACAGATAAGCAATTAATAAGACAGTAAATCCAACTTCAATAGCCCATACCAAACTTTGCTCTCTGATTTTACAAGTCAATTCATCTTCAACCTTTTCTTTAGAAAATACCACCAATATTGCCCCTATAATAAATAAAGAAGGAATAATTGTTGTAAAAATTGAGGTATCGGCCATAACAAACCAATGTCTGTCGGAGGAAACGGAAGAATTGAAGATTTTTATGCCCGATAAATCATCATAAATTGCGGGCATCTTAAATTCAATATCCATAAACTGATCACTAATTAGGCAAAGAATAAACAATATTGCCGTGATAATCAATACAATCCAACCATAAATTCTTACTTTGTTGGGCAATAGATATGTTTTAGTCATTTTATTGAGCGGTTACCTTATACTACCGCAAGGTTTCGTTTATTTGACTGTTGTTTTATTTTGCAAAAGTATAATAATTTTGAAAAACAGTAAAATATTTTTTACATTTTTTATAATATTTTTGATATTTATATGAAATAAGGACTGTGAAATTTTGTTCGGATACAAACAAAAACAAACCTTATCGGGACAATAGACAAGGCAATTATCACAATAAGGCCGTGAATATAATACGGAAATAAATAATTTTAAAATCGGTGTTTAGAAACAGTGTGCAGAACGGCGGAAATACGGAGAAATTTCGGCAAAATTCCCTGTTATACGGCTTGCAGTCTTATTTTTCTTATTGTTCCTCCCAATCTTCAGGCCATGCGTGAGCAATGCTGCTGACAACAATATTACTTATTGTCCCGACTTGCCCGTTTTCTACCATTTTCTGTGCTTCAAACTCCGCATCCCAAACAGACATGCCATAGACATTAAGTATTATTTCCTCGCCTGCATCGGTTACAACATTGACGTCATAATAATGCCCCATATCCCTATTGTTTAATAATATGAAAAGTGAATATATGTTCTATACTTCATCAAACGCTTTCAATATTCTTGAAATTGATTGCTCAACCTCTTCTTCGGTTATAATCAAAGGCGGTTTTATGCTTATGGCCATAGGGTTAAACAGATGCGTTCCCGTGATTATTCCGTTATTGAAACAAGAAATCAAAACTTTCTGCCAATCCACACCGTCATTGAGATATATTGCGTTGAACAATCCCGTTCCTTCTACACGGTTTATAAGTTTATGTTTCAGTTTCCGACGGTATATCTCACCTTTTTCTTTTACCGTCAAAATATTCTCATGCGTTCTTTCTTTATCAAGTATATCCGCTATGCAGTTCAGTTGAGCCAGTGCAGCGGCAAGGCATACAGGGTTGCCGCCGTAAGTGGTTGCATGGCCGATAAGAGGATGATGGTTGTTCAAACCTTGCATTATGTCTTCCTTTCCTATAAAAGCACCGATAGGAAGTCCGCCTCCCATGGCTTTTGCCATACACAGAATATCGGGAACAAATCCGAACTGTTCAAATGCAAACATCGTCCCCGTACGTCCGAAACCCGTTTGGATTTCATCCAATATCAATACCGCACTTACTTCATTGCATCTGTTACGCAGTTTTTTCAAATAATCGTTTTCAGGTAAATGCACTCCGTCGCCTACAGCTATCGTTTCGGCTACAACACAACATGTATCTTCGTCTATTTTTTGTAAATCTTCTTCACAATTAAATCTTATATTATCACAACACGGCAACAGCGGAAGGAAATCCTGTCTGAATTTCCCGTCACTGAGCATGGATACACAGCCTATCGTCGCTCCGTGGTAAGAGTTTGTGTAACTTATTATCTTGTTCCTGTGATTGTATAACTTTGCTGCCTTTATTGCTCCCTCTATTGCCTCACATCCTGTATTGACATAGAAAATCTGTGTCAGTTCCGAAGGCAGAAATTCTTTAATTCTTAAAGCGTAATCCAGTTGCGGCTTTTGTATAAACTCACCATAGACCATTACATGCAAATAATCTTCACATTGTTTTTGAATTGCCTGCACGACTTTCGAATTTTTATGCCCTGCGTTTCCCACACAGATACCGGAAAGCATATCTATATACTTTTTATCATTAACATCGGTAACCCATATTCCCTCTGCACTTTTAGGTTCAATGACAATCGGGTCTATTTCTTCAATTTGGGCTACGTGTTTTCTGAATTCTTCAAGTTTTATTGCCATATTGTAGGATAATTTACCGTTTTTAAGCGGTGCAAATTTACAAAAATATTTTTAATTGTTTATTTGCAACTGCAAAGCAACGCATATACGAATGACGAATATGCACAATAAAAGAAAAATGCTGCAATTTTTTGCAGCATTTTTCTTTTATTGCTCGTTAGCGTCTTCTTATTGCATTCATCATGATATGAAATTGTTTGTCGTTTTGTATGACTCCGTGGAAATTTTCACTACCCGGTCCCTCTGCATATATAATTATAGGAGCGGATGTATGTCCCGTTGTTGTCCATTTGCAGGTGTCCATATCTTTTCCTGCAACGGGAAGAGTCAGGCCTCCAGTCTCGTGGTCGGCAGTTATGACAACAAGAGTATTTCCATCTCTTCTTGCAAAATCAAGAGCAATCCCCACACAGGCATCAAAATCAAGAGCCTCATCAATCATTTCAGGGAAATGATTCTCATGAGCCTGCATGTCAATTTGTGAGCCTTCAAGCATTATAAAAAAGCCGTTAGGATTTTTTTTGAAACGATCTATAGTTGTTTTCAGTGCCGTTTGCATAATTTTTCCTCTTTCCTTGTAAAGAGGAAGATGATTCTCGGCAAAGAATCCTGCAATTCTGTCAGATTTTGTTTTCAACAGCTCGTTTTCGTTATACACTACTTCATATCCTTGTTGTCTTATTTCTTTGATGAGATTTCTTTTGTCTTTTCTGTCATCAAATCGTTTTCTGCCTCCACCTAAAAAAATATCACATTTACCGTTTAAATAGAACTTTGCTATGTCTTCGTACATATCTCTGTCTTTTACATGAGCGATGTATGAAGCGGGAGTAGCATGATTCAAATCGCATGAAACAATGATACCTGTCTTTTTACCCATATCTTTGCATATTTCCAACATTGAAGGAATCGGTAACGTATCTTTATCAACTCCGATTGCACGGTAATAAGTTTTTTGTCCGCATGCTATAGCAGTTCCGCCGGCTCCTGAATCCGTAACTCTTCTGTCCGTACAATTCGTTACGGATAAAGCAGTGTG
>JAFUYA010000023.1 GCA_017477025.1 Bacteroidales bacterium
AATTGCAGGATAATTGTGGTTCTCACTATTGTAAGTGCTGTAATAAGGATGGGTTTCAATCCAACAAGCAGGTGCTTCATTGTTTGTTTCGTCATCAAACGTTGCCGTCCAAGGAATGTCATTTTCAGTCAATGAACCGCAGGCTGTCTTAAATGAATACAAGTTGCTCGGATCTGACAATTCACCACCGCAATCTACAACTACATAAACATCATATTTGGTTTGTGCTGACAATCCAGTAATTTCCTGTTCGTTTGAAGTAGCAGTAATTTCAGTATATTCAGCATCAGAACCGTTAGGTCTGTAATATACAATCCATGAAGAGTGAGATTCGTCAAGATCTTCGAAAGTAATGGTTGCAGAAGACTCACTTACATTGACAGCCGAAACAGAAGTCTTGGTTACAGGCATACAAGTAGGCAAATCTGAAACTTTTACATTATCAACATACCATGAAGTATAACCACGGTTGTATGATGATTGTTTATATCTCAATGCTATTCTTGCTCCTTCAGGAATAGAAGTCAAATAAACTTCAGCATCTTTCCATTCTCCGTTAGAAGTTGAACTTAGCTCTTCAATATTTACATAAGATTCAGGATCATTAAGGTCTGTTACGTAACCTACTTTGAAAGAACCTACACTATAATATGAATAAGAATTGTTAGTTCTGTATTTGAAAGTTATTCTTTTTGAAGTCAAATCGTAATTAAATAAAGGTAATGCCACAATCTGCGTACCTGCATTGTATGTTTTGAACTCTATACTTCCGTTGCCTTCGTATGCAACAGAAGAATTGTTTGACTGCAACTTAGGGAACGGATCTCCGCTGTAAGAACTGTTTGTCTGTGATACCATTTCCCAACAATCCAATGTATAACCGCTTTCAAAACCTGTTTCCCAAGGTTCATCAGTTATAGCAACACAAGCAGTATGGACTGTGATAGTATTTGTAGATGCAGTTTCTTCATCACCACAAAGACCTACAACCTTTATATTATAATAGGAATCACCTTCCAATCCGTCGATAGTAGTTTCAGGGTCGCTTCCGCTGACGTCCAGAGTATTCCATTCATCATCAGAGCCGACCTCTTTGTAATAAACTTTCCATCCGTCAAGTTCCCCTGCCTGAGTCCAAGAAATGTCAATGGATTCAGTCAATACATTGCTTGAAACTAAATCTGTAGGAGCAGCACAATCTGAACCTACGATTTGGAAATTGTCAACAGCAGGGAATATACAGTTGCTGGAACAATCCGTATAGTCATCATCTTGATACCAGAATACTATTTTGTAAGATTTTCCCTGAACTCCGTTTTCACCTTTAGGTAAAATGTATGTGAAACTTGTCCAATCGGATTTTCCTTGTCCTCTCAACAATTCTACTCCGTTAGGTTTGGTAGAACCTACTTCAGTAGTACCGTCGCAAAGTAATACTGTCAATCTTTCGTCATAGGTAGAGTAAGTACCTGCATTGATTTTGTAATCAAAAGAAAGTGTGTATTCTGCTTTATCGCCGAATTTTACCAACAACTCTGCAGCTGCCCAATTTCCTTCTGTATAGGAGTACTCATCGCTTGAGTTGGCAAGATACATTGAGTTGCCACTTTGTGCCGTTTTGTCGCCTACCGTAAAGTGGAAACCGCCATCTCCATCGTTGAAAACGAATTTGTTTGCATCTTCATCCTCATCAAAGGTGATAGTCAATTCATCATCAACTTCAATAGCAACAGCCGTAGTTTTGAATGCGACAACATTGGACCATTCTGCAAATTCACCGCAATCTCTTGTTACGTATGCTTCGTAGGCTGTGTTTTCATCCAAATCTGGAATTGTGTATTCCGTTTCGGTTAAATTAACTGTAGTGTATTGATCATCGGAAGCCTTCTTCCAATAAAGAACCCATGAAGACTGTTCTTCAGCATCCGTGAAAGACAATGTTGCAGAGTTGTGATCGGAAGTTGTACATACAAGCGTACCTGTAACCCTAGGGCAATCAGGTTCAACTTCAAATTTAAAGTTGTCCAAATACCATGATACACCACTGGAAGCCATGGTGTAACGGATTGCAATATATGCTCCGTCAGGAATATCCGAACATGAAACCTGTGCAAGATGGAAGTCTCCGCAGTGTGCTCCTGCGTACTCATCCAAGACTTGCAATGATGAAAACGTGGTGGTGTCGGTAGTGCTGGTTACGTAACCGACTTCCATTGTTCCCGCAGAACCAAGATTCTGTGTGGTAGTACCGTTCTGACGGTAGTACATTGAGAATCTTGTTTTGTCATACGACCCGCTGTAAGCAGGTAATATAACTACTGCATTGCCGCCTTTGAACTCCGCTGCATAAGTACCTTCGTAACATTTGTTACAACCGGTACCTGTTTTAGAGTCAGTCAAAGACTGACGGTGTACATTAGAACCCGATACCTGTACAATTGTGAGGCAATTATACGCATCAGTTTCCGAACTCTCAAATCCGAGGGTATAACCGAGAGAAAGAGAGCATCCTGAGTTTTGTGCAAAACTGCTTGCCAACATAAAGAATATGGCAGCAAACAAAAAACCGATTTGTTTTTTCATTTTGTTTGAGTATTAATTAAACATTTAGGATTTTATTCTTAAATCCAAAAAACGTATATATACGGTGCAAAGTTAAAAATTCTATGTTTAGTTACAAAAAAAATATGTGTTTTTTTATTCTCAAAAAAGACATACCGTTCTTATGAGGCTCTAAAATATCCATATATATAAATGAAAATCACTTGTTTAAAAACATCAATTTTTTTTAATGATTTTGGTGAAAATCTTTGAGATTTCCGGAATTTTCTCAAAGATTTTACCGAAAATCATAGTGTTTCTTTCATCATTATCCGCATTACATTTTTCTTGCTGTTTTTTTTATTAGAGCAAAAAAAAATTCAATAATAAAAATTTATCGTAAATTTGCACGTTTAATCAATAAAAGATATGTACGAATTCCTAAACGGTAAGTTTGAAGAGATAAATCCGTCATTCGTTGTAGTCAATTGTAACGGTGTCGGCTATATTGTTGAGATTTCATTAACTTCTTATTCTGCAATTAAGGATAAAAAAGAAGGTAAAATATATACACATTTCGTTGTCAGGGAAGATGCCCGAGTTCTTTACGGCTTTGCTACGAGCAGAGAAAGAGAATTGTTTCGTCAATTAATCAGTGTGAGCGGAATCGGAGCAAATACCGCCAGAATGATGCTTTCGTCTTTGAGTGTTGATGAACTTGTCAAAGCAATTGTAAGCGAAGATTCTGCTACTATCAGTAAGATAAAAGGTATAGGCACGAAAACTTCACAAAGAGTAGTAGTAGATCTGCACGATAAATTGAAGAAATGGGAATTTTCGCAGGAAACATCCTCTATTTCCGCATCATTAGACAATAAAAACAGAAATGAAGCGTTATTAGCGTTGCAAACATTAGGATTTAATAAGGTTATTATAGAGAAAACGTTAGACAAATTATTAAAGGAAGACGGAAATATGAGCGTGGAGGTCCTTGTCAAAGAGGCCCTACGCCGTATGTAATTTTCATTTGTTTATGATTAAAAAACTCTTGGTCATAATAACTGTTTTTTACGCAACGTTCGGCATTATAAGTGTTGAAGGTAACTGCGGAAACGTTTCATCTTTGACAGACAATAATATTTTTGACATTTTCACTTCTGCCAATCAGCCCGATTCTTTGAAATTTCCTCTAAAAGACAGCGTGGAATCGCCTTTGTATCTGAAGAATCCGTCCAATATTACGGAAACCGTCGAATACGATGCAGAACGAAACGAGTATATCCTTGTAAAAAAAATAGGTGATGTCATATTGGAACAACGTGCCTTAACGTTTGAGGAATATCAACAATATGATATGGACAAAATGATTGATTCATACTGGCAAACAAAGAATAAAACGGTTTCCTCTTCTGCGTCTTCATCCAAATCGGACGGCTCTTTGTCATCGTTAATTCCTGCTATGAGAGTCAATAGTGATTGGTTTGAAACGATTTTCGGCGGACAGGAAATCAATATACGTCCGTCAGGGGCATTGGATCTAAAATTTGCAATTGTCAATAACCGCAACGAAAATATGTCGTTGAGTGAAAACAGAAGAAGTACAACATCCTTTGATTTTGATGAAGACATACAATTGAACGTTCAGGCACAGATAGGAACGGCTATAAATTTTAACTTGAATTACAATACAGGTGCAACTTTCGATTTTGAAAAAGAATTGTTCAAATTGAAATACGAGGGCAAGGAAGATGATATTGTCCAATTGTTGGAAGCTGGTAACATATCTTTTTCCCTACCCACATCATTGATTACCGGAGTACAAAATCTTTTCGGAATAAGAGGAAAATTCAAATTCGGCAATTTGATGCTGGATGCTGTTATTTCTCAACAAAAAAGTGAGAGCCAGTCCATAACCGTACAAAACGGGGCTCAAAGTCAGGAATTCAACTTCAAAGCGGATGAATACGAAGACAACAAACACTTCTTTCTTGCACAATATTTTTATGACAACTACAATAAGTCAATGGAGAGTTTTCCCGTTTTGAACAGTAACATAATAATAAAAAAGGTAGAAGTATGGCGAACCAATGTCGGCAGTGCGGTCAATAATAACCGAAACATTGTGGCCTTTGCCGATCTGGGTGAAAAGAATCCTTTCGGCACAATGCCTTATATTACCAATCCCAACGGAACCGAAATCCCCGACAATTATTTGTCGAATGACTTGTTGAACGTTGTAGATAAGAATTCCTTGAGAAGTATCAACAGCGTAAGTTCTTATTTGCAGGGTATGGGATTTGTTTCGGGACAGAATTTCGAGAAAGTTGAAAGTGCAAGAAAACTGAATCCGTCGGAATATACGGTCAATGAAAAATTAGGTTTCATATCTTTGACGCAGGGATTGAGCAATGATCAGGTCCTTGCCGTTGCTTTCCAGTACCAAATAGTGGGAGATTCAACAGTATATCAAGTAGGAGAATTCAGCGATGACGGTATTGCTGACCCGAATACGTTGGTCGTAAAATTATTGAAATCTTCTACTCTGAATACTCGCAATCCTATGTGGAAACTTATGATGAAAAACGTCTATTGGATAGGCTCTTCACAAATAGCTCAAGAGGATTTCCGTTTAAACATATTATATTTAAGTGAAGAAAGCGGAGTTCAGACAGGTTATTTCACGGAAGGCGATTACAAAGGAATACCGTTGTTGCAAGTATTCGGATTGGACCGAATGGACAACCAACAAAATATGCTTCCCGACGGCGTTTTCGATTTTGTAAGCGGAACTGAAATCGGAGCCGGTACAATAAATGCAGCAAGAGGCTTGATTTACTTTCCTACCGTTGAACCTTTCGGAAAAGATTTGAGAGCAAAACTCAATAACGATGAATTAGCAGACAAGTATTGCTTTGACTCGCTTTACACTCTTACCAAATCTCAGGCAATGCAATATACGGAAAAGGACAAATTCTACTTAGAAGGCCGTTACCGTTCTTCATCTTCGGGAGGAGAAATATCTTTAGGAGCGGTAAATGTGCCGCAAGGCAGCGTAACCGTTATGGCAGGAGGAATAAAGTTGCAGGAAGGAGTTGATTATACGGTGGATTACGCTATGGGACGAGTACGCATAATCAATTCTGCATATCTTTCTTCGGGAACGCCTATTACCGTTTCTACGGAGAGTAATACAACTTTCTCAATGGTAACCAAACGAATGTTGGGTATCAGAGGAACTTATACCGTATCTCCGGAACTTTCACTTGGTGCTACTATTATGAATCTTCATGAAAGTCCTCTGACTACAAAAGTTAATTACGGAGAAGAACCGATCAATAATACTTTGGCAGGGTTTGATATCCACCTGACCAAGAGTGTTCCGTTTATAACAAAAATTCTTAATTGGTTGCCGTTCTATGACACAAAGGCTCAAAGTAATTTGGTCTTTGAGGGAGAAGTAGCGACATTCCTACCGGGCAACTCCTCCGCTATAGGCAGATCCGGTATTGCCTACATTGACGATTTTGAAACGTCAAAACGTTCTTATGATCTCAAAAGCGTATATTCATGGCATTTGGCATCCACTCCGCAGGATTTCAATACTTCTAATTCAATGTTCCCTGAGACTTTCAAAAATTCAGGACTGGCTTACGGATTCAACAGAGCAAAAATAGCATGGTATTCAATTGATGATAACTTCTATACGGGAGCAGCACCGTCAAATATAAGCAAAGATGACATTTCTCAACCGTATGCAAGATTGGTTCGACAAAGTGAAATATATCCCAACAAAGATATTGTGGAAGGAACTCCGACGGATTTGCATACACTTGACATAGCATTTTATCCGAGTGAAAGAGGGCCTTACAACTATGATACAGTTTCTGTATGGAGCAAAGGTTTGAATGAAGACGGTCTTTTGGCTTCTCCTCAAACTCGTTGGGGCGGTATTATGAGGAAGATAGACGCTACAGACTTTGATGCTGCCAATATTGAATATATTGAATTTTGGCTAATGGACCCTTTCATTGATAACGATCAAAGTGAAGGAGGTAAGTTATATTTCAATTTAGGAGATATAAGCGAGGATATTCTCCGTGACGGCAGAAAATCTTATGAAAACGGACTGCCGACCACCGCAGTCGTAACTGATGTAGATACCACTATATGGGGAAGAGTCCCGCGATTGCAATCCGTTGTAAATGCTTTCAGCAACGAGGATAACTCCAGACCTTATCAAGACATAGGTTACGACGGTCTTAACTCTTCTGACGAACAGACTTTCTTTGCCGAATATCTTAATAAAATTCAATCACAACTGAATGCGGAAGCCTATAATAAAATATTTGAAGATCCTTCGGCTGATGATTATTCTTACTTCCGCTCGTCGGATTATGACAGAAATAATGTTAAAGTAACCGACAGATATAAGAAATATAACAATCCTGAAGGCAATTCCGCAGTTACCAATAGCGGAGAAAGCACTCAAAGTTCTTCCTTACCGAATGTGGAAGATATCAATCAGGACAATACTCTGAGCGAAGCCGAAAATTATTACGAATACGAAATAGACCTGCGTCCTGACAGGATGAACGTAGGTGAGAACTATATCACCGATATACAAACGGCACGCAACATATCCCTTCCCAACGGACAAAAAACAGATTGCAAATGGTATCAGTTCCGTATCCCTATCCGAGAGCCGAGCCGAAAAGTAGGAACGATTAACGGGTATCAATCCATACGGTTTATGAGAACTTTTTTAAGAGGATTCACCGAACCTGTAATTCTCCGTTTCGGAACATTGGAACTTGTCAGTGCAGAATGGCGTAAATATGATGACAACCTGCTTTCAGTAGGTGCTTATCCGCCGTCCGTTCATGATGAAAACACGACATTCACTGTCGGAACGGTTAATATTGAAGAAAACGGCAAACGTTCTCCGATACCTTATAATCTGCCTCCGGGAATAGATCGTGAATTGATGTACTCTACAACTTCGGCTACACAACAGAATGAACAAGCCATGAGTCTTAAAGTTGCAAACTTAGGCGACGGAGATGCCAGAGCCGTCTACAAAACTATGGACTATGACATGCGTCAGTATAAGAAACTGAAACTGTTCGTACACGGAGAACAGATGAACGAAAACGATTCTTATAAAGACGGTGAAGTTTCGGTATTCATTCGTTTGGGTGCGGATTTTGTTTCCAATTATTATGAATACGAAATGCCGATAAAACTAACTCCGTGGTACACATCCGCTATTGATAGAAATATTATTTGGCCTGCCGATAATGAAATAGAAATCAATCTGGATTCTCTTGTCAAAGTTAAGGAAAGAAGAAATATGCTTGTCAGGTCGGGAAATATTGATTATTCAAATAACGTCCAATATACCGAATACAAAGGTAATCGTAAAATCACGGTTTTGGGAAATCCTAACATTGCTGACGTAAAAGTTTTCATGCTCGGCATAAGAAATCCTAAAAAACAATCCCCGCATGATGAAGACGACATGTTACCGAAAAGTGTGGAAGTTTGGGTTAATGAACTTCGACTGACGGACTTTAACAAAAAAGCAGGTTGGGCGGCCAGAGGGTCCATGAGAACAAACTTAGCAGATTTGGGAGATTTGGCTCTAAGCGGATCTTATCGCAGTGCGGGATTCGGGACAATAGAACAAAAAATATCAACAATATCACAGGATAACACCGGTGCGTTTGACGTGGCAACGAACTTGGAATTGGGAAAATTCTTCCCTGATAACTTCGGACTACGCATACCTTTCCACTTCGATTATTCAAAAACAGTCAGTAACCCTCGCTATAATCCGTTGGATCCTGACGTTTTATTAAAAAACGATCTGTTATCATACCGCTCGGAGAAAGAAAGAGATTCCATACGCCACATGGTTCAGGATTATACAACCATCACAAACTTCTCACTTATGAACTTGAGAAAAGAACGTATGGGGACTTCTGCCCTGCATCGTCATTTTTATGATGTAGAAAACTTCACCTTGTCTTATTCTTATTCAAAAATCTACAGGAGAAATATTGATATAGACCATAATCAACAACTGCAAAACCGACTAATACTTAATTATCAATACGAAGCACAGACCAAAGGTTGGAAACCTTTCGTTAAAATGCCATTGTTTAAAGGTAAATCATGGGCAATTTTAAGAGACTTTACACTGAATTACATCCCGAAAAGTATAACCTTTAAAAGCGACATGTTAAGAGACTATCAGGAAACTCTGAACAGAAGCAAAAGTCAAGGCTTGGTCATCATGGAACCTTATTTCTATAAAAACTTCTACTGGAACAGAGAATACGGATTCAAGTATGACATTACAAATTCACTACGTGCCGAGTATTCTTCAACGATGAACTCTCTAATAGAAGAACCGAGAGGGAGAATAGATACAAGAGAAAAGAAAGATTCCGTTTGGCAGAGTATAACCGATTTGGGAAAAGCAATGCAATTCACTCAAAATATAAGGCTAAATTATAATGCTCCTATAAGTAAGATACCCGCTTTGAACTGGGTCAGACTTAACGGCAATTATACCGCACAATATACTTTCCAAGGATCAACAAACGCCACTGAATCGTTGGGAAATACTATTGAAAACTCCATGCGAATCAATGCTACAGGCAGTTTGGCATTTGCAACATTGTATAATAAATTCTCTTTTATCAAAAAAGCATACGAAAGCAGAGACAAAAAACGCGGACTGCAAATGACTCCGCGTACTCCTGTAAGACCTAATACAACAAAAGATAACAAGAATACGAATGTAAAAGATTCTACTGACTCTGTACAAAACAAAAACTACCTCAAAGAATTCATGTATTTTTCCATCCGGCTACTAACTTCCGTAAAAAATGCTTCTTTCAATTATTCTTTAACAGACGGAACTTATATCCCTGGATTTATGCCGCGTGCAAGATTTTTTGGTATGTCAGATATTAACAAGTGGGCTCCAGGATGGGGATTTATCTTGGGAAGTCAGAAAGATATCATGCCTGATGCGATACGCAACGGATGGCTTACAAAAGACACATTATTTAACTCTGCATTTGTTCAAAAACACAACGAAACTGTTACCGGACAAATAAAAATAGAACCTGCTAAAGATTTCAATATAGACCTGTCATTCAAACGTACCAGAACGGAGCAATACTCTTCTTATTACAAATTTAACGATGAATTAGGAGATATTGCTGGACCGTTGTCTGCATATCGCAACGGAACATTCTCAATCAGTATTATAGCTCTGGGTACAATGTTCAGCGGTAGTGATAAAGACAATATAAGTAAAGTGTTTGAACAATTCTTAAAAAACAGACAAACGATAGCACATCGTCTGGCAGATAAGAATAAAGGATACAACAGCGATTATTCAGGAGAAGAAATTTGGGATACGGTTTCTAATCAATATTGGCCTGACGGCTATAACTCATCTTCTCAACAGGTTCTTATTCCTTCTTTCTTGGCTGCATATTTAAACAAGGATGCATCGTCACAAAGTCTGTCTCCGTTCATAAAGATGCCTATGCCTAACTGGAGAATTACATGGACAGGTTTGGGAAAACTTGATTGGGTAAAAAAATGGGCAAATTCAATCACTCTATCCTCAAACTATACATGTAACTACAATATTACCTCTTTTTATACTAATACATCCGTGCCTGATGTAAGTCAATACGATTACGGAACTGAATGGGTAAGGAACAGTCTTAACAGTAATTTTATTCCTAAACATACAATAGATCAAATAGCTATTGCAGAACAACTCAGCCCGTTGCTGAAGATAGATATCAATCTGAAAAACTCTTTCCAATTAAATTTTGAGGTTCGTAAGGACAGAAATCTAAATCTTTCATTCTCCAATAATCAATTAACGGAAGTAACTCGTAACGGATTGGTAATAGGCGGCGGTTACAGGTTTAAAGACGTAAGAGTACAAGTCCGTACGGGCAATGGAAACTCACGTGAATTTAAAAGCGATATTTTTGTAAAGGCTGACTTGTCAGTAACGAGTAACAAAACCGTATTGAGAAAAATTGACCAGAATGTTAATCTGATATCTGCAGGAAGTAAAGTTGCCACACTGAATCTTTCAGGAGAGTATTCACTGACTGAAAAAATAATATTGAAAGCGTTTTTTGATATGACTATTAATACTCCTTACATTTCATCTTCATACCCGAATTCAACTACAGAGGGAGGTTTTTCAGTAAAGATTATATTGTAGTATAAATTATACTAATATAATAATTTGCGTCATATTTACTAAAAGAAAGGAAATGAAAGAAAAGATTTTATTCATCATAAATCCGATTTCAGGAATTGGAAAACAGAAAACGGTAGAGACGTCTTTAGAGAAGTGTTTGAATAAAGACAGATTTGAATATACTATCGCATATACAGAATATGCACATCATGCGACCGAAATAGCACGTAAGGCCTCGGAACACGGATTTGATACCGTTGTTGCTGTCGGCGGGGACGGAAGTGTTAATGATTGCGTACGCGGCCTCATCGGAAGCAATGTAAAAATGGGTATCATTCCGGCAGGAAGCGGCAACGGTTTAGCTCGTTGCCTTCATATTCCGCTTGATACCGATAAAGCAATCAGTGTTATCAACAACTGTAAGTGTATAAATATGGATACCGTTAATGTTAATGGTTATGATTACGCATCTATTGCAGGAATAGGTTTTGATGCATTGATAGCAAAACTCTTTGACGGCAATAAAACACGGGGATTTCAATCCTATATGAAACTTATATTACAAGAATATTTCAATTATACCCCAAGAAAATACAAACTTATCATTGATAACAAAGAAGTCGAGTGCAACGCTTTGTTTATTTCCTTTGCAAATAGCAATCAGTTCGGATACAATGCCGTTGTTGCTCCTAAAGCATTAGTAAATGACGGATTATTGGATGTCAGTATTGTAGAAAAAGTCCCGTTAGCTCTTGCTCCACTGGTAGTTCAATTTTTGTTCTTCCGAAAGTTTGATAAAAGTCCGTATGTACGTACGTATTCAGCACGAAATGTAAAGGTAATAAACTTTGAAGACGAATTGCTGAATTTAGACGGAGAGCCTGTTGAAATCAAACAGAATATACTTGAATTTAAAATTAATCCGTCCTCCTTGAACGTTATAATACCGAATAAAAAACTCAGTGAACAACTCCCGCATGAAAACAAAATTGCAGAGTTAGTCCGACAAATTAAAGAAAATATATGAAGAAATTAACCAGTTTATCAGAATTGAATAATCTTAATATTGTATATTCTACCAATTCCGAATACGAGCCTATTGAGGAATGTCAGGAAACTCAAACTCTTCCTAACAGGCAACAAAAGTTATACATTTCCTTGGATAAGAAACAAAGAGGAGGAAAAAAAGTTACTCTAATTGAAAATTTTATAGGAAATGAAGAAGATCTTCTTAATCTTGGGAAACTATTAAAAACCAAATGCGGTGTTGGAGGAAGTGTAAAAGACGGAATAATAATAATTCAGGGCGATTTCAGAGATAAAATTTCAGATATTCTATCCAAAGACGGATATCAAATCAAACGTAAAGGATAATTAAGGATTCGGCATCGTATTTTTTATATTTACAGATTCAAAAACGATACTTATTAGTAGATGAAAATAAAAGATATGATTTTTCCGCAAAAAAGTTGTCATTTTATTTTTTTTATTTATTTTTGCAAATCAAATCATTAGGTACAACCAAAAAGTAAGCATATGAAGTGTATAAGATTATTATTTTTATAAGTAAAAGCAAAATCCATAAAATAATATTCTTATGAAAACTATAGATAACAGAACGGATTACGAACTGGTGATGGCATATCAAAACGGAGAACAACAAGTTTTTAGAACTCTGTTGGAACGTCATCAACAGAAAGTTTATAATTATATTTTGTCCTTAGTAAAGGACAAGTCTTTGGCTGATGATATTTTTCAAGAAACTTTCATTAAGGTAATAAATACATTACGCAGCGGAACATATCACGATGAAGGGAAATTTATCCAATGGGTTATGCGTATTGCACATAACATAGTTATTGACTATGTCCGCAAGAACCAGAAATTCCGCACTGTTTATTCCACGGAAGATTATAACATCTTTGATATGATGAATCATCCTGATTTATCTAAGGAAGATCAGATGGTAAAAGATCAGATTTATAGAAATATCCGTTTTCTAATCAAACAACTTCCCAAAGAGCAACGCAGGGTTCTTATTATGAGACACTATGCAGATATGTCTTTTAAGGAAATTGCAGAAAAAACAGGTGTCAGTATCAATACAGCTTTGGGTAGAATGCGTTATGCTCTTATCAACATGAGAAGATTGGCTGAGAAACATTCGTTGTCCTTGTCTATGAATTAAATCTGTACGTTAGATATTAATAAAAAAAAGGCTTGCTAATGTAATTGCGTTAACAAGTCCTTTTTTCATTAGTTTTATACAATAAGACAGATAAATCTTCGTTATTTGAATGTAATTGAACTTTTAACTAAATCAAAGAAATGGAAGAGTTATACATTTTTTCTGAATTGACAATGTGGGAGAATGATTTGTTGTTAGCAGAGAAAAATGAGCAACCATCTCAAAGAGTTATTGAAGCTTTAATAGATTACTCGCTGACAAAAGAGATTTATTCCCCGACTTTGAATAAAAACATCGCAATAGGAATCAATTAGTATGTTATTGGTTTGTGGTCCTTGCAGTGCCGAGTCTTTTGAGCAGGTGTATCAGACAGCAACAGCAGTAAAAGATGTTGGTGTTGATTATTTCAGGGCCGGTCTTTGGAAGCCTCGTACCCGTCCCAACGGATTTGAAGGAGTCGGTGAGCGGGGTGTATATTGGATGAAGCAAATTCAACAAGAACTAAATTTAAAAATTTGCACTGAAGTTGCAAATCCCTACATGGCTGAGACTTGTTTAAAAAATAATTTCAATGCTGTCTGGATTGGTGCAAGGACAACGCAGAATCCTTTTGTAGTTGAAGACATTGCTTCATGTTTGGACGGAAGTGATGTAGTTGTTATGGTCAAAAATCCCTTAAACCCGGATATAAAATTATGGCTTGGAGCCATCGAACGTTTCGAAAAACACTCCATAACAAACATTATTGCAATTCATAGAGGTTTTTCGCTTACATACAATAAATACAGACAAAGTCCTCTATGGCGAATCCCTTTAGAATTAAAACGCCGAAGACACGATATTCCTGTATTATGTGATCCTTCCCATATTGCCGGTCACACGGATTACGTAAAAGAAATTGCAACCACTGCTATATCCACAGGATTTGACGGACTTATGATAGAAACACACATAAAGCCTTCTGACGCTTTAACTGATTCCATGCAACAACTGACCGTAAATCAACTCAAATCTCTGATACAATCTCTTCCGCAGGTTATCTCTGAATCAAAAGAAGATGCAAGATTAAATTCTTTAAGAAATCAAATAGACGATATAGACAATTCCATTATCACTGCATTAAGTGAAAGAATGTCCGTAAGCAGAGAAATTGCAAAAATAAAGAAACAACACAACTTGGCTGCATTTCAATCTAACAGATGGGAAAAGGTTCTGACAAATATTCTCAAAGAAGCTGCAGTGAACCATTTGGACATTAATTTTGTGAAAGAGTTGTATGAAATAATACATCAGGAATCAATAAAGGAACAAAACTTAATAATCAATAAATCAAATATATAAATAAATACTTCATAAAAAATTGACAAAAATATATGCGATTTTTTATTTTTGTTGTAAATTTGTGCTTTGAAAAGAGAATACTTTAAGTATTAAATAATTTAATTAATTAATTAAAAAAGTAAAAAAAATGAAAATCAAACATTTATTATTAGGTGCAGCTATCGTAGCACTTATGGCTTCCTGCGGAGGAAAGACTACAGAAACAACAACTGAATCTGTTGCTGAAACGGTAGCAGAGCAAGTTGAAGAGACTATAACTGAAGAAGTTCCTGCAGCAGAACCTGTTGCTCAAACGGCAGCTCCTGCTGCAAAAAAGACTACTACAGTTAAAGAAACTAAACCGGCAGTTGATCCTTGCGAAGCTGTAGTTAAAAATTACGAAAAATGGTCTGACCAGTTAGTTGCTGCAAACAAAGCAAAAGAACAAAAGACCGGTGCTGCATTGAAAGAGTATGCAATGTTAGTAAAACAAGCAAGTGCTATGCATTCTTCTATCGAAAATTGCAAAAACAATCCTGATTACAAAACTCGTATTGCAAATGCAATGATCGCAGCTAAGAAGTGCTATTAATAGCAGGTCATTTTACAAAAAAGCAGAAAGACTCCGGAATGAAATACTCCGGAGTCTTTCTTGTTTTATCAAGAAAGTAACATTTAGAATGTTCAAATAAAAATATACCTCAACTACATGATATAGAAAAGTATGTCTGCATTCCTTTTTAATATACAGACATACTTCTCAATTGAATCGTAAACTAACCATTATTTACACTTCTCTCTCATAAATCCTATTTCTTTTTTATCCATTTCAGTACATCCGGATATTTAATTTGCTTTCCGTAAGTTAATATACCGCTTCTATAAATTTTTGCAGCAATGAACAATGCCAAAATTACGGTTAAAATCAATAAAAATACCGAAAGAACAATCTGCCATACGGCAACACCGAACGGAATTCTTACAAGCATTATCAAAGGTGATGTAAAAGGAATAATACTCAACCATTGAGCGATGGAAGACGAAGGATCGTTCATTACCATAGGCAAACAAACTATTGCAAGTATCAACGGAACGGTAATAGGTAAAGTAAACTGCCCCGCATCTGCATCATCGTCCACCATACTTCCCACTGCTCCGAATAAAGAACCGTAAAGCAGGTAGCCGAGTAAGAAATAGACTAAAAACATTGACAAAACCAATGGAAAATTAATGGATTGCAAACTTTGAACTGCTTTTTGTGCAGTGCTTTGTTCCATATCCAAAGCATTAAGTTTGTCTGCCGTTACCACTCTTTCGTTTAATTCAATCTTTTCTTTATCATTAACTTTAAAAATATCAGGTTGTGCAACCTTAACACCTGTTATAAGAATCAAACTCAATACAATCCATAACGCAAATTGAGTCAAACCTACAAGTGCAACGGCAATAATCTTTCCAAACAACAAATGAATACTCTTAACACTTGATACCAAGACTTCAACTATACGCGATGTTTTTTCTTCACTTACACTTCGCATAATCTGTCCGCCGAACAGAAAGATAAAGAAATATATCATAAAACCAAGTACGGCACCCAAAATCATTTTAACTTCTGAATACGATTCCTTCCCTGTCCTTATATCCGTAATATATGACGCTATTTGCGGATCATTTACAATAGCAATATCCTCTTTACTCATATTGTAATTGACCATAAGAACGGAATTCTTGAATATTTGTTCGGTTTGAGTCTGTACATTTTCTTTTGCCTCAACACTCGGTTCATTGTCGGCAAAGTAATAAAATGTTTTAATAGGAGGTTTATCATTTGATTTAACTATCTCAACCACCATATCAACCTTACCGTCTTTCAAATCTTTTTGTGCTGCGGCAACATCCTTGTTATAAGAGAATACCACCTTTTCATTACTTTTGTACTTACCTTCAAAGAAGGCAATAGTATCACCGTTAATTACCGTCTTCGGAGTTGAATCTACAATTACTACATCATAACTTGTAGTCGAATTTTTCATCAACAACGCAGGTAGAAACATTAAAAGAACTAACAACAGCGGTCCTAAAACGGTTAAGGCGACAAATGATTTCTTTTTTACCTTGGATAAATATTCTCTTTTTATTATTATAAACAACTTATTCATTTCGTATTCTTTATTGTTTGAATAAAAATTTCATTCATGCTCGGAAGAATCTCTTTATATGAAATTATATCCGTGTATTTCAAAATATTAGAAAGCAGATCAGCATTTTTACCTTTTTCAATTTTTACTTTCATTGTACAAATGCCGTTTTCATTTGTTTGCCCGCACAATTCAATACCGTCAATCAACAAATTATCATCATAACTACCGGAAATAATTATTTCATATTCTCCTTTTTTGAATTGTTGTTTAATATCCTTAACCTTTCCTTCCAATACCAAATGAGAAGAATTGATAAGGGCAATCTTATCGCAGATTTGCTCCACACTTTCCATATTATGAGTAGAGAAAATAATGGTTGCACCTTGTCGGCTTAACTCTAAAATCTCATTTTTCAACATATCGGCATTCAAAGGGTCGAAACCGCTGAACGGTTCATCAAAGATAAGTAACTCAGGTGAGTGCATAACGGTAGTAATAAACTGAACTTTTTGTTGCATTCCTTTACTGAGTTCCTGAACTTTTTTATTATACCAATCGGATATGGAAAACTTCTGCAACCAATAGTCAATGTTCTTTCGGGCATCATCGGCACTCATCCCTTTCAATTGGGCAAGATACTGAATCTGCTCTCCTACCTTCATTTTTTTGTAAAGACCCCTTTCTTCAGGCAAATATCCGACATTTTTTATATGACTTGCGTTCAGTTTTTCACCATTAAAAAGTATTTCTCCCTTATCAGGTTTAAAAATCTGGTTAATCATACGGATAAGAGTCGTTTTTCCAGCTCCGTTCGGACCTAATAATCCGAAAACATCCCCTCTTTCTACTTTCAAACTGACATTATCCAACGCCAATTTGGTCTCGTATGATTTTGAAACTTGATTTACGGTTAATATTTCGTTCATTTGTTCTCTAATATTTTGTCTATAACGAAAATATATCAACAATATTGCAGGAACTCATACAACACTATCAATCCTTTTCTTTGATTCTGGAAACAACGGAATTAATCAATAAGAAGCCTATTAAGATCACAACGGCAAGAACGGAAATAATATCCCGGAAAAATATCTTTATCGGAAAAGCATCCACCACAAAAGCATCTTGGGCTAATTTTATCAAACCGAAATGTTGTTGCAACAGACACAACAATAATCCAGATACTATGCCTGCCAAACACCCTGAAATATTTATCGTCATTCCATAAGAAAAATATATTTTACGCAAATCCTTCTGTCGCATACCGATTGTACGCAAAATCTTATTCATCTTCTTTTTTTGAATATGTAAAATAATTACGGCACTTATGATATTTATGCTTGCAATGAAGATTATAAATGCAAGTATTATATATACGGCAAGTTTCTCCGATTTGACTATTCTGAAATATATAGGTTCCTGCTCCAATATGGTTTTTACGTTATAAGCATCGCCCAATCCGTTTTCCAACAGCATTTTTATTTGATTAATATCTGCACTGCTTTTCGGCAGGATATACACACTATTACAACTATTGTCAGCCATATTGAGTAATTGTCGTGCCTTACCTGAAGAGATAAATACCGTACCTTCATCAATATCGGTATGCGTTTGATAAGATGCTTGATAAAACACATTCACTGACGACAATCTGTCTTCAAGAATCAATGCATCCTCACTATCAGACGCAGGTACGGTAAGTTTAACGGGGATATTCATTTTCTCCGCTCCGCGATTCAGCCCCAATACGGCTGCCTGATTTACTCCCATCAGACAAAAGAGAGAGTCCCTCACATCAAAAACGGATTTTCCGTTGGTGATACAGGTATCCAATGCATTAAATTGAAAATATGTCTCATCAATACCCATAAGAGTTACCACCGTTCGTTGATTTCCGACACTTACCATCGCCGTCGTTTTGATAACGGGAGATACCGTAAATTGCTTCTCGGAATTTGCAATATCGAAAAGTAAAGATGAATCAAATTGCTTTCCTTTAGCCGACTCAACGATTAACGGGGGATTGTTTTTCTCCAACATCTTTTTTGCTACATCCGTAAATCCGTTGAAAACACTCAATACTACCACCATGGCAAAAGATCCTACAGCCACACCTATCAAAGATATAACGGAGATAGTATGAACTATTCCCTTATCCTTTGGAGACAGCACAAGGCGTTTGGTAATAAATATCAGTGTTTTTAAATTCATCAGGCTATTTTTTCAAAAGCTCGTCTATTCTTTTGGCATATTCAAGAGTATCGTCAATAAAGAACATCAGATCAGGAATAATTCGCAGTTGATGTCTTTCCTTTTGTGCTAAAAGCATACGAATATAGTCTTTCTTCTCAATAAGTAAATTCAAAATCTGCTCATCCGAATATTTATTACCTGCAACAAAAATACTGACATAAACTCTTGCAAAAGCCAAATCGGAAGTTACGCTGACTTTCGTTACGCTCAACATCGCATTAACGAAATCGCTTCTTGATTTTTCCCTTAATATCTCAGCCAAGTCTTTTTGTATAAGTCTGTTTACCTTTTCTATTCTCTTATTTTCCATAACAATCTGCAAAATTACAAATTTTATCTGATTTAACATATATAAATCTTTTGCGAGGGTTGTAAAAACATTATTGATAACTAAAAATCTTTTTGTAAATTTGCAAATCTTTATAATCTTAGTCAATACAATAAAAAATTATAACGCAAATGAAATCAATGACCGGTTACGGGAAAGCCGAAATAACATTTGAAAATAAGATCATAAGTGTAGAAATACGCACTTTGAACTCAAAACAGGCCGACATCAGCATAAGAATGCCGAGTATTTATCGCTCATGCGAAATTGAACTTCAAAACCTACTCAAACAAAGACTGGAAAGAGGTAAAATAGATTGTTTTATTACGGTAACTTATTCCAAAGGCAGTGCAATGATGGATATAAACGAACAACTTTTCAAAGACTATTATTCTCAATTGTTGCATATTACGGAATCCGTCGGGGCAGATAAGAATCTTTTACCTTACTATCTGTTGCAAAGAGATGACGTCAATCAACCGCAGACAACGGAAATCTCCGATTCTGAAAAGGATGCTCTGTTTAATTGTACAGAACGTACTTTGGTTGCAGTGAATGACTATCGGCAAACTGAAGGCGAAGCACTGAAAAAAGCATTTATCAATCATATTGCCAACATTGAAAAATTTTCATTGGATGTTATCCCGTTTGAAACAGGAAGAATAGATAAGATAAAGGAAAAACTTTTAGCAAGATTTAAAGAACTCGGCATAGACGGAGTTGATCAGGCACGATTGGAACAGGAACTGATCTTCTATTTGGAAAAATTGGATATAACTGAAGAAAGAGTAAGACTGAACCAACATATCAAATATTTCAGAGAGTGTATTGCAAGCCGAGAAGCCATAGGAAAAAAATTGGGATTCATTGCTCAGGAAATGGGACGCGAAATAAACACGTTGGGGAGTAAATCAAACGAAGCCGACATGCAAAAACTTGTGGTTATGATGAAAGATGAATTGGAAAAAATCAAAGAACAATCGGCAAATGTTTTATAGTTCCTAACTTACTATAAATAAGCAAATAAAAAATCAGTGTGATTTTGCAGAAAATCATTAAGAAAACATCGGAAATCTCACACTTTTTCAGCAAAATCACTAACTTTTTTCCGACAATGTCATAATATATTTTTTCTTTCTAAAATATAATCGTTGATTCTTCTGAAATTTGCAGGATAAAACAATTCAGAACGATTAGAAATTCATATATGACTAAACTATGGAAAGGCAAGATGAAGTAATAAACATACTTCATTTTGCTTTATACTTATTACAACAATAAATTGCAACCGTTACCACGACGGAAGCGAGAAAATCAAAAAACAAATCCGCCCATGAAAAATTCCTTTTTGCTGTATTGTACATTAAACCTTGCATTACTTCGGTAAATAATCCGAACAAAGAAACACAGATAATTACTATGTAATACACAGACAGATTATTGTTGAAACGCACGGTATATTTCAGATTACGATACAAAAGAAATGAAAGCACACCGAATAAGAAACTATGGACAATTTTATCAAGATGAGGAATATTTATCAATTTAGTGGTCTTAGGAAAAGAACTTGCGGGCATTAACAATAAAAAAAGAATAACTGCAACCCATATTAACAACGCATATTGATATTGTTTTTTTGTTACTGCCATAAATCTTCACTTTCACCTTTGCAACAGCAGTTCTTAATATTGAGAATCTGCATATAAATAAAAAATAAAAATAGTATGCAGTACACTTTACTCAGTAAAGTCAATCTGCATACTATAACCTCTATTAGAGAATAATCTTAAAGACCTAACATCTTTGTATATTCTTCAGCGTCTTTCAGATTATTAACTTGAGAAGCGTCGCTCATTTTTATTTTAATAATCCAACCTTCACCGTAAGGATCGCTGTTTATTGCAGCAGCGTTATCTTCCAATGCAGCATTTATTTCCAATACAGTACCGCTGACAGGCATCAAAAGATCTGAAACGGTTTTTACTGCCTCTATTGAACCGAATGCGTCTCCCGCTGCAATTTCTTCACCCTCTGTATCTACATCTACATAAACTATATCACCTAATTCATGCTGAGCAAAATCAGTAATGCCTACATAAGCCTCTTCTCCTTCTATTCTTAACCATTCATGGTCATCAGAATACTTTAAATTTTGTGGAATATTCATTTTATTACCTTTTTAATTAGTTATAACTTAATTTCAAAGTTCAAAATTACAATAAATTTCATTATTACGTAAATAAAACTGCGAATAATTTTATTTTTTTATGAATTTTAACTGCAGATTTTTACCTTTATTATTAATATTCAGAACATAAACTCCACTACTCAAAGATCTTATATCTACAGCCTCTTCGTTTATCTTCCTTATTTGAGCTTTTCTTCCGTAAATGTCAAACACCGAAATTTCTGAATCCGTTTCCAATCCTTCAATATAAAGAATCGTCTTTGCAGGTATTGGAAATACCGTAACGGTATTGTCTTCTGAATGAATCAATCCTACTTTCTTTTCTGCTGCTTTTACAGCCTGATAGGCATTTAATTTCCCGTATCCCCAAGTATCATTAGGACATTCCCCTGTATGTTCATCCGTTTTTGCTGATTCGATTATCAACTGCTTTACTTCTCTCGGTGTTAAGGTAGGATTTGCCTGCAGTATGAGTGCAACGGAACCTGCAACCATAGGTCCTGACATTGATGTTCCGCTTGCCGGTCCGAAACCGTACTCTTTACCGTTGAAAGTAACAGTCTCAGTTGCTGTAGGTGCAGTATTGGAGAAAGAAGATAAGGATGAAACGACAGAATATCCAGGAGCGGAAATCTCAGGTTTCATATAAGGTGTCATATTAGGACCACAGGAAGAAAAACTTGCAATCTCCGGCCTCCATGATGTGTTTCTGAATTTGTGAGCAGCAACGGTAATTGCGTTTTCTGCCAAAGCCGGCTCGGAAACTCCGTATTGCGAATCTCCTGCAACGAATCCGTTTTGAGAAGCTTTGAACTGAAATCCCGTATTACCGACAGCTTTGGACAATCTGTTTAAATTCCATGCATGGACAACTCCGTTTGTAGCCGTTACCACCAACACGATATGAGTCGTATTATTCTTGTATCTGCTCTGTCTTACATCCCAATCTACCAAAGCTTTCTTATCCTGAGGATAACGTGAGGAACCTCTGTAAATAATACTATCCTGTTCATTAACCATAAACACTGATTCCTCTACAACCGAACCGTCGCTTATCATCAGCGGAGTCTCTCCTATTTTGTCCCATCTGTAATCATAAAACTCCAATTTGGAAGAAAACTCTTGTCCATTTTCACTCTGCAACGTAACTGCTTCTCCCCAATAATCATTAGTATAAGGTGTAGGAAAATTAAATTCTATCTCACTTCGTACGGTATCGTTTTGCCCTTCATTGAAATCTGCTTTCAGATGAAAGAAAGATCCGCCGTTATTGCCTGCACTTACAACAAATACGACACTGTCTTCATCACTGAATGTATTTATAAACTCATCCAACATACTTGTTCCGTCCATACATCCCAAATTATAAACGCCCCATGAATTATTTATAACAAGACGTTTATTCAAACTCTTGGCAACACTTCTCATCCAACGACACCCGTCAATGTAATGTACTTCATCCGGAATGAACGTACAAAACAAAAAGCCTGCTTCAGTGGCTACACCTTTATATTCCGTTCCTGCACCACAGCCTCCTGCTATACCTCCTACATGAGTTGCATGATAACCCGTATCTAATTGGTTGGCTGTATCGTGTTGTGCTTCCAAAAGCATATCTTTACCGTACAATTCTGTCCCGTAACCGAATTCAGGAGCAGGTCCTTCCTTACGGAATTGGTCCCAAGCAGCAACTATTCTGTATTGCTCTCCTAAAGTATCGTAGAAAGTAGGATGAGTATAGTCTATTCCCCAATCGGCAACACCGATCAAAACATCTTTACCCGTATAACTCTGACTCAAGTCCGTACCTGCCCAAATATCAGGAGCATTGAAATCATTGACTGCATATTTCAAATTTTCACCTCCTATAAGTCTGGAAACATCAACTTCAATTATATCCTTCTCTTTGATGAATTTCTCCAGCTCTTTCACATTAACTTTCACGGTTACTATCCTTCCTGTCTTAGAGCCGAAAATACAATCGTATTTTTTCAAGAAACTCAAATCACACTCCCTATCTACTCTCATAATAAGGGAAATATATTCCGTGTCTTTTATTTTCTCCGTTACAAAACGCTGAGCAAATGCCGTTTTCTGTCCCTTTGTATGCAAATTATTGGCTGCAATAAAAGCATTAAGACCACTTCCTACGGATTGTGATTTGATATCCGTCGTACAGAATAAACAAAAACTGCTGATAAGCAATAGTACTAATTTTTTCATAGTAAACAAATATTTCTCGTCTGCAAAATTATAACTATTTTGACTAACAACAAAATAAACAATTACTTTTGTAGTCAAATTTTATTACATTCATAATCATCATTATGGATAATTCATCTAACGAATAAAAAGAGTCTTTAAGAAATTGGAAATAAGGAAGACAAAGCACTGAAAATATTTTCTCCGATTTCGGACAGTTCCTAACTATGCATAAATGAAGACATTAAAAAACAGTGTATTTTCTGTCAAAATCATTAAGAAAACTGCAAAAATCACGCACTTTTTCACCAAAAACATTAACAATTTTTTTCAAATAAATGTTTTCAGTTTTCATATTGGTGTATTCCTTTTAATCACAGGCCGTAAATTTTGATTAAACAAACGTTTTGTCAGATTAAAAATTCGATATTATTCGGCAGTAACGGAAATTTGTCGCCGTTTTTCTTGGTCATTAAAAAAAAATGTTGTAATTTTGAAACTTGAAATTTCGTATGCATCCTTTCGCTATGTTATTTCTAAAGAGAATCTCAATAAATGCAATGATTATGATGCTATCAAGAAAAATATTATTAATTGCCTTATTATCAATGCCTGCATTGGCTGTTGCTCAAGTACACGAACGCGGTATGATGAGAAATCGTACTAACGTTGAAAATGAAAGTTCTTCTTACACGCTCGGAATATTCAAAGATACAACGCAGTACAGGCAAAAACTTATAGAATTTGCTCCTTATGATGACAGGGACGATGATGCGGTTTCCGATGAAAATGATATTGTATATGAAACTTTTGACAATCAAATCGTTCATTATCTGAAGAAATTTGACTATGCGTCAATGCAAGGAAATATACCGATTCGTTTGACAAATGAAAAAAGTAAGAAGTTATACGTTTGTCCGGTAGAAGGTCCGGTTACGTCCCATTTCGGTCCGAGAAGAAAACGTTTTCATTACGGAACGGATATAGGAATGCCTACAGGCACTCCTATAAAAGCCATGTTTGACGGTGTAGTACGTTACGCAAAATGGTCAAACGGCTACGGCAACTTGGTAGTTGTAAGACATGATAACGGATTGGAAACTTATTACGGACACATGTCTAAAATCACCTCAAAGCCTAACCAAAAAGTAAAGGCCGGAGAAGTAATCGGTTTAGTAGGTTCGACAGGAAGAAGCAGCGGTCCGCACTTACATTTGGAAATCCGGTATTTGGGTGCAGCAATCAATCCTGAACACATGGTAGATTTTGCATCTTTCACCCTTAAAGATGACAACGAGGTATTCTATTTAACAAGAAATGATTTCAAACCGACATACAGCGGAAAATCTTCAGACGTTAAATCATCGTCTTCACGCTCAATTGCAAAGACAAAAACACGTTCCACCCGTTCAGGTAAGAGTGCGTCTGTTACGGTAAAAAGAGGTGAAACATTGTCTCAGATAGCAAAACGTAATGGAACAACTGTCAAAAAACTTTGCCAATTAAACGGAATAAAAAATAATAAAATTAAGGCAGGACAGAAATTAAAAGTGAAATAAAGTTAATCAACTTTCAGTAATAAACTTTTGGAATCTTCTACAGTTGCTGAAATAAGAAAGAAACGACCTGACAAAGTTGTCAGGTCGTTTCTTTCTTATTTTCCCACTTCATCAGTATTAGCCATATATTTTAACAAACAAAAGAGAACTTGTGAAAATTGTTCAGCAATAAACAATATTCTTCTTACTATAACATATACATATCAACAAACACATTATGAAAAACCGTATGATGAATGCATCATCCTCTATCAACAATATAAAAGTTACGCAGTACAATGACAATACGGCAGAGTTTAGGTAAAAACTTTACGGGACCTGTAATAACATCCGATCATACAAGTCCCGTAAGAGTGTAATATTAAGATAAATGAGATTAACCTCTAACTTCTTCCAAAATTTCTAACATACGAAGAGCTGAGTCTGCAATCTTGGTACCGGGTCCGAATACGGCAGCAACGCCATGATCAAATAAAAATTGATAATCTTGTGGCGGAATAACTCCACCTGCCACAACGATAATATCCTCACGACCTAATTTCTTCAATTCCTCTATAACCTGCGGGACTAAAGTCTTATGTCCTGCAGCCAAAGAACTTACTCCAAGTATGTGCACATCGTTTTCTACAGCTTGTTTTGCACTTTCTTCCGGTGTTTGGAACAAAGGTCCCATATCAACATCGAATCCGATGTCTGCATATCCCGTTGCAACAACTTTTGCACCTCTGTCGTGTCCGTCTTGTCCCATTTTTGCGACCATAATTCTCGGACGTCTTCCTTCTTTCTCTGCAAAGGCATCACACATGGCTTGTGCCTTCTTGAAATTATCATTATTCTTTGTATCCTGACTATACACGCCTGAAATCAAGTTTATTTTTGCTTTATATCTTCCGAAATGTTTTTCCAAAGCGTAAGAAATCTCTCCCAACGATGCTCTCTTTCTTGCAGCGTCAATACTCAATTCCAAAAGATTTCCTTCTCCCGATGCAGCACAATTACTCAACACTTCAAGGGCTTGTTGACAATCTTCCTCATTCCTTTCAGCCCTCAATTTAGCCAAACGTTTTATCTGTGCCTCACGTACTGCCGTATTATCGACTTCCAAAGTATCAATAGCATCCTCATGTGCCAAACGATACTTATTTACACCCAAAATAGTATCTATACCGCTGTCTATTCTGGCTTGCTTTCTTGCGGAAGACTCTTCAATCCTCATCTTAGGAACTCCGCTTTCTATCGCGGCAGCCATACCTCCCAACTTTTCAACTTCTTGAATATGTCCCCAAGCACGATGAGCTAATTCGTTGGTCAGACTTTCTACATAGTAACTTCCTGCCCACGGGTCCAAAGAACGACAGATATTTGTTTCTTCTTGCAAATATATCTGGGTATTACGTGCAATACGTGCAGAGAAATCAGTCGGCAATGCTATAGCCTCATCCAATGCATTCGTGTGCAATGATTGTGTATGTCCCAATGCTGCTCCCATTGCTTCAATACATGTCCTGCCGACATTATTAAACGGATCCTGTTCCGTCAGACTCCAACCCGATGTTTGAGAGTGAGTACGCAAGGCAAGAGACTTAGGATTCTGCGGATTGAACTGCTTAATAATTTTTGCCCAAAGCATACGTGCTGCACGCATTTTGGCAATTTCCATGAAATGATTCATTCCTATTCCCCAGAAGAAAGATAAACGCGGAGCAAAATCATCAACCGTCATGCCCGCATTTATACCTGCACGTATATATTCCAAACCGTCAGCCAAAGTGTAAGCCATTTCAATATCGGCTGTGGCACCTGCTTCCTGCATGTGATAACCTGAAATGGATATTGAGTTAAACTTAGGCATATTCTTTGAAGTATAAGCGAATATGTCGGCAATAATACGCATTGAAGGCTTAGGCGGATAGATATATGTGTTACGAACCATAAACTCTTTGAGAATATCGTTCTGTATTGTTCCTGCTAACTGATCCTGTTTCACACCTTGTTCCTCTGCAGCTATAATGTAGAATGCCAAAACAGGCAAAACCGCTCCGTTCATTGTCATGGAAACGGACATCTTTCCCAAATCAATTTGATCAAACAAGATCTTCATATCCAAGATACTATCAACGGCAACTCCTGCTTTACCAACATCACCGACAACTCTCGGATGATCCGAATCATACCCCCTGTGTGTCGGCAAATCAAATGCAACGGACAATCCTTTCTGTCCTGCAGCTATATTTCTGCGGTAAAAAGCATTACTTTCTTCCGCCGTAGAAAATCCTGCATACTGACGAATAGTCCATGGTCGCATAACATACATTGTAGAATAAGGACCGCGTAGAAAAGGTGCAACACCTGCAGCATAATTCAAATGTTCCATACCTTCAAGGTCGTTAAGACCGTAAGCGGGTTTAACAGGAATCTGCTCAGGTGTCATCCAATTCTTTTCATTCTTAACTTTCTGCTCCCAATCGTGAAAACTCTCATACTTATATGGAGTTTTAAAATTTACATTATCAAAATTAGGTCTCATATTTTCAAGTGTTTTTTATTTTCTTAATGCATAAATGATTGCAAAAATAGTAATATTTTTTCTAATAAATATATTTTATCTTAATAAAATTCAAAATCAGTCGTTTTTTCTTAAAAGCCTTCATTTATAGTTAAGTTATTGACTAAAAAATGATCTTTGTATTATGAAATATAGTGAGTAATGAGTTTTCAATCCATATATTTTAATCACGTACAACGTTTTGCTCAACTTTAATAATCTATTGAGATGATACGAAAAGATTATATCATATCTAAAAAAAGCGTCTTCTTTGAATTACTTCTGCAAGATCGTTCCAATCGGATTAAAAATATCACGGCTCTTCCAAATATGCAATCTATAGAAAGAAAAGGAAGCAATGAGAACTGACGAAAAGTATATTGTTTATTTTGACTGTGAGCAGATTATTTCAAGAAGAAACAAGACACAGATATTTACTAAAAAGCATTTCATTACAAAATCCTTATTTTTAGGTATTGTAGAGTAATAACTGCCTTTATACCTTTGCAATTATTCTAACGTGACAGACTTACAGCCTGTCAAATAATAACTGATGTTTTGTGACAACAATGATTGAAAACGGATTGACAGATATCCCTGAAACAATGCTCATAACATTGTGGGCAAAGGCAGAAGAAAGCAAACGCAAAGATGCTATTCTGCGTGATAAAAAAGCGACAGAGATTATCAAGAAAGTGGAATATGATTTTTCTAAATTCGGTAAGGCAAAGTTTTCACAAGCGGGTTGTTGCATTAGAGCAAGTCTTATAGACAATGAGGTTAAAGAATTTCTTACCAACAATCCTGATGCCGTAGTCATTCAACTGGGAGCAGGATTGGATGCAAGGTATGAGCGGTTACAGGGAGTGCAGGTAACACATTGGTATGATTTGGACGTGAAAGATGCGATAACTTTGAGACGACAACTATTGACAGAAAGTAAGAAAAATACCTATATTGCATCTTCCATGTTTGACTACGGATGGACTGATATCGTAAAGACTTACGGTAAACCGATTCTTATCATAATAGAGGGTGTGCTGATGTATTTTACTCCCGAGCAGGTAAAAACTTTCTTTAATGAAATATGCTCCCGTTTGGAAAATGCAACCGTACTTTTCGATATGCTCGCATTCTCTCTTGTCGGACACTCCAAACAGCACGATTCTCTTAGCAAAGTCGGCAAAGATGTTGAGTTCAAATGGTCTTTACTTAATACGAACGACATGGAGTCTTGGAACTCTAAGATACATATTGAAAGAGAGTACTATATGAGTAAATATAACCGTGGAAGATACCCGTTTATATTCAGACTACTATATAAAGTTCCATACTTTTTCAGGCATTTCAATCAGCGTGTAGTAAGAATTAATATTTACTAAAAAAAAGAGATTCTTATATTGCCAAAGAATCTTTGTCATCAAACAAACAGAAAGTATACATACTGCAATTTTCTATCTGTTTGCAGCAGGGTATACCTTACTAAGTGTAAAACATAGAATAAAACAAGCTATAACTATCGTCCTTGTTACGGACATTTCTGAAGTACTATTGTTTTGCAACAGAAAACTTCAAATACTACTTATGTAATTCTTGGACATGACAAACTCTCCGTATAATTTATGCCGGACTATTCTCCTCATACACATAAATAACTTGCTTGTTGATGAAAATATAAACATGATATAAGTCACAATCTTTTGTAATCATATAATACAAGTCGTTTATTTCAGCAGATATTATGTAATTCACAAAACAAGTCGCAAACAATACAACCTTATTGAGTAAAAAACGATAATACGATATGGATTCTTCCGTCTAATTCATATCGTAGGTCGTAACATTGCCCTTTCTATACACAGAATAACAATAAATATGGTAATAAGAAGACCTTTTCAACGAAACATTGCCGACAAAATAAGAACGTAATTGTTTGTTCCGATGTTTCCTTTTTGTACTTGACATTGAGAATTAACAATCCTATCTACAAAACAACTATTTTATAATACCGTAGTGCGTCTGATATATACTCAAAAAACAAGTTTTGACAAATTGTTTCTTTTTTTCAATTTTATCAGTTGAGTAGAAAAGTGGTAATACATCAACAATGTTAATTTATTTGAAGAGTATATAAAACCTTATCGTACTTTTTTTATCAAAAATCTAAAAAATCAAATCTAATCATTCCACAGACTATTTACACCATTTTGATCTTTCCTTAATATCTGAGATATATTTCTGCAAAAACACGAAAAAAGGCATTAACATGAGAAATCATTTATACTACAATAAACAATATTCCTGTTTTTTTATCATTATGGGCAACATAAATAAGGCAGTTTAATAAATCCCTTCATAAAAAGAGATTGTTTTCAACTTTGAAAAACTCTTCCGTTGAAAACAATCTCTAACAATATTATTCTGCTTTCAGAATATGTCGCAATTTTTAACTCTTTTTCCTTATTTCCATAAATTAAAAACTGCAATCTGATACTATTTATTCCTGTGTGCTTGAGGCTCGGTTAATTTTGTAAGTTTTCTTTCTGCCAACATACGACATTCGTATTGAGCATCTTCAAAGGTCATTGGGAAAGGAGGAGTTTTTTGCGTAAAGGCACTTGCTCCGTGTAAAGATCCCGTAATACCAAGTTCTCTGGCAACTTTCAAATAACGAATGGCATCAATAACAACTCCTGCACTATTCGGAGAATCTATAACAGAAAGTCTTGCATCAAAGGTAACCGGACTACCGCCGAAGCCTTCAAGTTCCAAATGGAAGGTGGCAATCTTGTTATCTTTGTAATAAGAAATATATTCACTCGGACCTGCATGTAAGAACGAATCGTCGGTAGGAATATTTCTTATATCGTTTTGACAACGTATAACATTCTCTTTGGAAATCTTCTTACTCTTCAAACGATTTTGGTTCATCATATTCAAAAAGTCCGTATTACCACCGCAATTTTGCTGAATATGACATTTAACTTTATGTCCGCGTGCAAAAGCTAACTCTTGAAGCATTTGAGATAAGATACTTGCTCCGAATTGGCTCTTCATATCATCGCCGACCAATGGTAAACCTGCATCAATAAACTTCTGCTCCCACTCAGGATCGGAGGCAATAAACACAGGTATGCAGTTAAGGAAAGCAACTTTGGCATCAATTGCACATTGTGCATAGAACTTCACTCCTTCCTCACTGCCGACAGGTAAATAATCAATAAGGATATCTGCTTTTGTTTCTTTCAACACCTTAACTACATCAACAGGCTCATGTTCCGTATCAACAACAAAAGTATTCTCCTTAGGATATTTTTCATAATCGGTCATATGTTCGCTTACTCCGTCCATAACAGGAGCTTTCTGAACAACTATTTTACTTTTAGGAAATTTATCCGGATCAATAATGTTAATAGTACAGTTAGGAGCAGCATAAATTGCTTCATCTAAGGTTTTGCCGACTTTTCTTGCGTCTATGTCAAAAGCGGCAACCACTTCAATATCCTGAGCAGTATAACCGCCGATATTCGCTGCCATCATACCTTCCGGAGTGTTTTGATTGGCCGGATTTCCATAATATTCCAGTCCTTGAATTAATGCTGAGGCACAGTTTCCTATACCTGCAATAGCAATTCTTATCTTTTCCACTTTTACTTTTTTGTTTTTTTACAATTTATATTTTATGTTAATAAACTTCACTTCAAAAAGTAACGACATGAGAAAACATTATATAACCAATACTACAATACATATCAAATGCTGTATATTCTTCATACTCCTATTTTCTACCGTTACTGCATTTTTATCAAACTGCAAATTTACAAAAAAAATGTTTTACGTATATTTAATCGTGCAATAATTATCATAAAAATAGGAAAAATGAACACTTTAAAATTAAAATAACCGAACACTCTTAAGATTCATCAGATTATAAAAGGCACTTTATTCAGATTACATAACCCAAACACAATTTTTTTTGTATTTTTGCGTTCTAATTACCAATGTAAACAATTTATAAGGAGATATTTTATGAACGGAATAGGAACAAACGGACTTTATTGGATCATATTTATAGGTGTTGCCGTTATTTCTTGGATTATACAGAACTCTTTACAGAAGGCTTTTAAGGAATACTCAAATATTCCTTCAGAAGGCAATCTGACAGGAAAAGATGTTGCCCAACAAATGCTTAAGGATAATGATATTTATGACGTAACAGTAACATGTATTGACGGACAACTAACGGATAATTACAATCCGACGAATAAGACATTGAATTTAAGCAGAGCGGTATATTACGGTAGCAGTGTTGCTTCCGCTGCAGTTGCTGCTCACGAATGCGGACATGCAGTTCAGCATGCAACGGCTTATGCTCCGTTACAAATGCGTTCAGCGTTGGTTCCCGTTGTAAGTTTCGCTTCAAAATGGGTAATGTGGGTATTACTTGCAGGAATGCTTTTAATAAAAGTTTTTCCCGGGTTATTGTTTGCAGGTATTATTCTGTTTGCACTGACAACCCTATTCTCTTTCATAACATTACCTGTGGAAATTAATGCTTCTCAGAGAGCATTAGTGTGGTTAAACACACATCAAATAACTTCGCCCCAATCACATCCGAAGGCACAAAGGGCATTACGTTTGGCTGCATATACTTACGTAGTAGCAGCATTGAGCAGTTTAGCAACGTTGCTTTATTATATAATGATTTTTACAGGAGGTCGCAGAGATTAGTCATGGCATTAAAAGAATTTCTTAAGAGTAAAATTTTCCTGAAACATATATTATTAATCGTCTTATCTTTTTTTGTACTTGTCTTTCTGGTATTTTTCATTCTGAAAATCTATACCAGACACGGGCAAGAATATGAAGTACCTAACATTACCGGATTAAATATCAAAGATCTTGTTTCTGACGAAAGCCTGAAACATTTTGAGATAATGATTATGGACTCTGTCTATAAAGAAGGTGCTGTAAGCGGTACGGTTTTGACTCAAGATCCGAGTGAAGGTTCTTTGGTCAAAAGCGGACGAAAGATATATATAACCGTAGCATCTTATTCAGGTGAAATGGTAAAGATGCCGCTTTGTAAAGACAAAAGTTTGAAAAGTGCAGTACAAACACTTGCGGATGCCGGATTGAAAGTCGGCACGATTATGTATCGTAACGGTGAAATAGACAACATTGTTGTAGAGCAACGATATAAAGGCAAAAATATAAATGTCGGTAACGATATTGTATCGGGAGAAGCCGTTGATTTGATTGTTGAAGTAAGTTCTACGACAAAGGAAGTAATGATGCCTGATATTTCAGCAAAAACGGAAACGGAAGCTGAAATAATGCTGTGGAAAGCAGGTCTTAACATAGGAAGAAAAATCTTCCAAGGCAAAAATAAAGACGGCAAGAACAGAGTTATAAACTACACCCCTACTTCCCATTATGTTATGATTGGTACTGCGGTAAATATTACATTGATGAACGAGAATGAAACGGCATACAAAAAACAAATCGAAGATTTCATTCAATCTAAACAAATCGAAGAGATTATAGAAGAGAGTGAATCGGAGACTCCAACTGATAATATACAGAATTAAAAATCAAAAAAATTCAGTAATAAGCCGTCTTACGTTAAGAATAAAGAATGTACACGGAGGTGACTTTATAGTTTAAAATAAATTATATTTTATCCTGTATGATGACAGCAAAGATTACAAATAATAATTTCATCATTATAATATCATTTATGGCCTGTTTTGTACTCGGTACCACTTGTTCCGATTCCACCGTAAAATGTCAAAACAGTATTTTCCTGCCGTTTATAGACGATTTTTCTTCCTATGAAGGGCAACCTAATGAATCATTATGGCAGAACGGCAATGCCCTTGTCAATAAAGGCTTTCAATTTTTACCTCCGACAATAGGAGTTGTTACTCTTGATATTTTAGATAAAGAAGGAAAAATTTATAATCATGCCAATATTTACGGCTTTTCCGCCGACACCCTTTGTAGTGTAAGCATACGCACTGACAGTATCAGAGAACCTGTTATAAAAAAACTTTCCGCATCGGACAGCATATATTTCTCATTTTTCATACAACCTACCGGTGCAATGGGAAACTTATGGGAAAGGATTGGCTCCGCTCCGTCTTCCAAAGACTCGATTATCCTTCAATTCTATGCATCCAAACAAAATACTTGGACTACGGTTTGGAGCATGAAAGGAACGAACTTGGACAGTATATACAACAAAGACTCCGTCTATTTTCTTCAATACCTTATTCCTGTAACCGATACAGCATATTTTAATAACGACTTTCGTTTCCGCTTTATCAACTACGGTTCTTTGGACAACAACCCTTCTTACAGCTATATTTCAAACAAAGGCGGTTGGAATATTGACTATGTATATATGAATATCAATCGAAATTTCAAAGATAATACCTACCGGGATATTTCATTTGTTAATCCTGCTTGCTCTTTTATAAAAAATTTTACTGCATTGCCTGCAAAACACTTTAAAAAAGAGTATATGAAAGATACTATATACAACACCATCATAAATCTGCATTCTTCCGTTTTAAATTCCAACTACTCCTATTCCGTATCCGATGACAAAGGCAATATAATTCACTCCTATTCCGGCGGTTATGAGAATATCGTGTCTTATCCTCAAACACACATGTTCCAAACACAAAAGAACCATGTTGCTCATCAATTGGATTTTGCTTTTAATCCGCCCGACGGAATGTTTTCAAAATATACAATAACCCATGTTGTAACCGAAGGTGTAGGACAAGATAATATCCGCTCCAATGATACGACGCAATTTGTCCAAAAATTTGAAAATTATTTTTCATACGATGACGGTACTGCCGAAAGCGGTATAGGAATCGAGCCTTCCAACGCATCGGCATTCGCAATAGGATTTCCTCTTTTGAGCGAAGATACGCTCTATTGCGTTGATATATACTTCAATTGCTCTTATCAACAAAGCAACTTAAAACCTTTTTATCTTTACATTTACGATTCAAAGGAACAAATCTCCGTTTATAAGGACGGTGAAGGCAAAGAATTTACCGATACGTTGATTGTGCCTGATGAAATCATTTACGAATCCGTCAAATTAACTCCTTATTACGACAGTCTGAATAAATTTCACCGCTATTATTTAGATGAACCGTTGATAATACCGAAAGGAGTATTCTTCATTGCAATGAAGCCGAACGGTTCCTCATATATGAATATCGGATTCGATCAAAACAACGATGCTTCCGCTTTTATGTTTGAAAAAAAAGGTAAAGACTGGTCTAATATATTTCTCAAAGGAGCTCCTATGATACGTCCTTATTTCGGATCTTCTTCCGTAGGCATTGAACATTCTGTTTACAACACTGACAAATTGAATATTTACCCTAATCCTGCCAAGGACGTAATCGTTATTGACTATACCTCATACGGTACGCAAAATAATGAGGTGAGGATATTTGACATACAGGGTAATCTGTTGATTAATCAAAAATATGTTCCAAATTCCGGATTGGATATTTCAACATTGAAAAACGGAATTTATATCTTAAAGGTAGGAAGTCAAACACAAAAACTGATAATTGCAAAATAATGGACGAAAACTTGGAGTTAAGGGAAATATCTTCGGAAACGGAAACTGAAAATTTACTTTATGAAAACTTCCGCTACATAGTTGATAAAGGGCAATCACCGTTAAGAATTGATAAATATTTAATGGTGAGAATAGAGAATGCATCGCGTAACAAGATTCAACAGGCTGCCAGAAACAATTGTATAAAAGTCAACGGGAAAACCGTAAAACCCAATTACAAAGTAAAACCTGAGGATGTCATACAAATATTCCTTCCTACCGAACCGAGGGATATTGAAATAATACCGCAAAACATCCCGTTGGATATTGTTTATGAGGATAATGACTTGCTGATTGTCAATAAGCCTTCTCAGATGGTGGTGCATCCTGCATACGGGAATTATGATTCAACGCTTGTCAATGCACTGACTTATTATCTGAACAAAGACGATTTAGCAAAAGATCCTGAAAATCCGAATAGTATAAAAACAAGACCGCTACTTGTTCATCGTATTGATAAAAATACAACCGGATTGTTGGTCGTTGCAAAAACCGAAGATGCTCAAACCAAGTTGGCGGAGCAGTTCTACTATCACACAATAGAAAGAACATACACGGCATTGGTGTGGGGAGATTTCAAAGAGGACGAAGGAACCGTAGATGCTAACATAGCACGCGATGAAAAAGACAGAAAACGTATGGCAGTATGTACGGAGGACAAGGGAAAAACAGCTGTAACTCATTGGAATGTAATCGAGAGATTCGGATATACGACATTGATTCGTTGTCGCTTGGAAACAGGACGTACACATCAAATAAGAGTGCATATGAAACACATAGGGCATCCGCTTTTCAATGACGAAACTTACGGAGGTGATCAAATTCTGAAAGGAACAACGTTTTCAAAATACAAACAATTCATCATCAACTGCTTTGAACTATTACCGCGTCAGGCTCTTCACGCAACGACTCTCGGATTCAAACATCCGAGTACGGGAAGAGATATGTTTTTCTCTTCGGATTTACCTGAAGACATGCAGAACGTAATTAAAAAATGGCGTTCTTACATATCAAA
>JAFUYA010000024.1 GCA_017477025.1 Bacteroidales bacterium
CTTCTCCTAAACATCATGTACTTTCTTTTACTGTTACGTTTTTCTTTGATAAATTCAAACACGGTCTAAAATTGTAATGAAGAAATTGATTTTCATATTATCCATGTTGTTTAGTGTATCTGTAATGTATGCACAAAATGATGCACAAAGCGGGCAGCAGGAGAGCAAAGAACACATGACTTTGCATGCTTCCACTACTTTCGGACAGGATTATTTTTCAAATAATTTTTTCATCAATACTTTCGGTGCGGATTATTCCAAACAATTGAATGATAAAACTACACTTTACTTGGGTGCAAACATTTTTAATGTGAATACTTCCAAAGAATTGGCTGATTTTGCACCGAGAAACAAACACACCGGCTCAATGTACGTCGGAATGTCTTATAAGGCTAATGATAATTTGATTGTCAGCGGGGATATTTTCTATAATGGTATATACAATATGATAGGTGGCGATTTTGATATGAAATTTATGTTCGGAGAACATTCCTTTTTTGAAATATCAGCCACATTTTCAAGACAATTATCGCCTGCGGGCTACCATTATCCCGTCCCTTACGGGTATGATAATATTTTCAACCCTTTCATCTTCGGTTACTAAATCATTGAATCGTCTGATTGCAACGGTATCTTTATCCGAAAGATATTCCAATGCGGTTTTACCGTACCAAAGTATATTGTCGGCAAGAAGTAATCCTCCTTGCCTTAATTTATTTACAACAATAGGATAGTAGTCAGGGTAATGTATTTTCTCGGCATCCAGAAAAATCAAATCAAAAGTATTGTCCGGAAACTCTTTTACGACATCCAATCCTTGCCCGAAATGTAAATTGATTTTGTGAATAATATTATTTTTTGTGAAGTTTCTTATAAGGAACGGTTTATATTCTTCAAGAGCCTCAATTGTATCTATTTTGCAATCGTCATCGGTAGCAAGAGCAAAACAAGTAGTAGCATATCCCGAGAAAGTACCGATTTCCAAGATACGTTCAGGTCTGAGAATTCGGCAAAGCATCATCAGCAATTCACCTTGCCATGCACCGCTTACCATGTGCGGTTTAACGAAACAGAGATGAGTCTGCCTTTCCAATTCGCTTAATATTTCATTGCAGTTGCTATGGTGTTTGTTGCAATAATCTTCTATTCTTCTGTCAATAAAAGGATGAATTTGTTTTTCTCTCTTGTCTTCCATTCTGTAATACAATAATTTATATCCTTTTGATAAAGTAGTGCTATTTTATTTATCATACAACGGAAATTATCTGAATTTATTTTACGGCAAAAATATACTGATTCAGGATGTCATTGATATACGTAACAGAGAATATTAAAATTAAAGGATTCTATTGTGCATTTAATCTTTTGTGATATAAAAATTTATTCGTAATTTTGTGTCCTGTTATTGCAGAGAGCTTTTTAACCGATGAAACATTTTATTTTGTTGCTGGTGTTGTGTTTAACGGTTTCGGATTGTGTATATTCCCAATCCGAAATAAACGGTGATTTGCAACAGAATGTTACGAACAGGAAAAAAGTAGGTTTGGTTCTTAGCGGAGGCGGTGCAAAAGGGTTGGCACACATTGGGGTATTGAAAGCATTAGAAGAATATAACATTCCTATTGACTATATTGCCGGAACGTCAATGGGTGCAATTATCGGCGGTTTGTATGCATCAGGTTATTCTCCCGAAGATATTGAGCGAATATTTTATTCGGATGAGTTCAATGATTGGCTTTCACGTAAGATAGATGATAAGTATCGATACTATTATATGCGACAACGTAACGATGCAACGCTATTAAATATGGGATTTGACATCAGTAAGGGATTGAAAGCCGAAATTCCTTTAAGTCTTATAAACCCGATTCAGATGGATTTTGCATTTATGCAATTTTTTGCATCCGCAAATGAAATATGCAACGGTGATTATGACAAACTAATGTTGCCGTTTTTCTGTATTGCTTCGGATATCGGTTCCAAAAAACAGTCCGTTCAAAGGAAAGGTATGCTGTACAAAAGCATAAGAGCCTCAATGACATTTCCTTTTTTCTTTTCTCCTATATCCATTGACGGAAATTTGATGTGTGACGGAGGCCTTTACAATAATTTTCCTTCAATAGAGATGGATAGTTTCTATTTTCCCGATGTGATGCTCGGTGTAAAGGTTGTAGATAATTTTGATGAGCCGAATGATGAGGATATTGTTCTGTATATTGAGAATATGGTAACCGTTGATTCGAGGTATGAAATGCCGACTGCTTCTTCCGTTATGATAGAACCTAATATGAAATTCGTTTCAATAATGGATTTTAGTATGAAGGACGAGTGTATAAGAAGAGGTTATCAAACGGCCGTTGCAAATATCAAAAAAATCAGAAATCTGGTACAGGATAGTATTACTCAGGAACAAAGATCAGCTCAAAGAGACGAATTTAACAATAAGAAAAAGCCCTTAACAATCGGTAATATTCTTGTACATGGTGTAAATAAGAGCGTACAAACACATATAGACAGATTGATGTTGATGAATATCAAGAAAGACAGCATCACACTTGATGATTTGAAATTCAACTATCTTAACGTTGCATCATTACCGAATATAAAAAATATCGAATCTAATATATACTATGATAATTTTTTGAAAAAATATGTATTGGATTTGAATGTAAGGACAAAGAATATTTTACAGGCAAGAATCGGAGGAATGCTTTCAACCGATCCTGTAAGCAATCTTTTCGCAGGATTGGAGTATAACTTCTTCCATCGTTACTCCTACAAAATCGGAATTAACGGTTATTTCGGACGTTATTATTCTTCAATGGGAATTTATTACAGAATGGATTTTCCGAATAAAGTATTACCGTTCTATATTGATGCACAAGTCAATATCAATCGCTGGAATTATTTCCGTAATCGTAACGGACTATTTGAATATTCAGCAACAAATTATCTGGTGCAGAGAGAGAATAATATGCAATTAAGAGTCGGCATACCGATCAAAAGAATAAGCAAATTTGAAGTAAAATTAGGTAGAGGACAAACGAATGATGAATATTTCAATAAGAACGTTATTCTTTCTACGGATACCAATGATGTTACAAAGTTTGATAACTTTGTAACAGGTTCTCTTTTTGAATTGAATACATTGGATGATATTATGTTTCCGCTCGTTGGACATTATGTCAGATTTCATATTCAATATATAAGCGGGAAAGAAAGATTTTTCTACGGTAATACTTATGCAAACGGAGTTCAGGTATATGACAGTGAAGAACAGTACAACAGGCATCACAACTGGGTACAATTCGATCTGCAAACAAAGTTTTTCGGTGATATTTCAAAGTATTATTCATTCGGAATATTAACGCATACGCACTATTCATTACAGGATTTATTTTATACACAAAAGGCTTCATTGCTTAATTCTGCATCATTTACTCCGACATTGGAAACTTTCACCCGTTTTTATCCTGAATACAGAACGAATCAATTCTTTTCATTGGGAACGGAGCAAATATTAAAGACAGGAGAATCTTTTTTAGGTTCTTTGCAATTAAGATTAGGAATATATGCCTTTTTACCGGTAAGAGAGATTCTTTCTAATGATTATAATCAACCGTATTACGGAGAATTATTCCAACGCGTGTATTCAATAGGAGCATTGTCTTTGATAAGCAGAACTCCTATCGGTAATATTGTTTTAGCTTTGTCATATACACAAAGAAACAATACTCACCTTAATCCGTGGAATATTTCTCTTTCATTCGGCAAGACAGTATTTAATAACAAAAATATCAGCAGATGATAAGAGTAAGCAGCTTATATAAATCATACGGTGATCTGAATGTTTTAAAGAATATATCCTTTGAGATAAATGACGGTGAAATTGTTGCCGTAACGGGTGCGTCAGGAGCAGGTAAAACAACGCTTTTGAATATAATCGGGACATTGGATAAAGCAGATAAAGGAGAGATATTGATTAATGGCAAGGATATTACAAAATTGTCCGATAAAGATTTGTCCGTATTTAGGAATAAAGAAATCGGTTTTGTATTTCAATTTCATTATTTACTCGGTGAATTTACGGCTTTGGAAAATGTAATTATGCCTGCATTACTGTATGGAGGCGATAAAAGAAAAGCGGAGAACAAAGCAAAAGAGTTATTTGAAGTCTTATCCATAAGCGAAAAAGAGAACAGTTATCCGAATGAAATGTCAGGTGGAGAACAACAAAGAGTGGCAATAGCAAGGGCTTTGATAAACTCTCCGGCTTTGATTTTGGCAGATGAACCGAGTGGTAATTTGGATTCAAAAAATGCAAAACAACTTTTTGATTTGTTTTTCATGTTACGGGAAAAATATAATCAAACTTTCGTAATAGTTACACACAGCGATAATTTTGCATTGATGGCGGATAGAAAACTTGTAATATCGGACGGAGCAATTATTGAATGAAAAATATAATAATACACAAATGAACAGTATAATATACGGAATAAGACCGGTAATAGAGGCAATCAGAGAAGGTAAGCAAATAGATAAAATACTTTTGCAGACTAATTTAACAGGAGAAAATATACGGCAACTAAAAGATGAATTAAGAGTGTCGAATCAAAATGTTAAGTTGCAATATGTACCTGTAGAGAAACTTAATTCCGTTTCCAAGTGTGCAAACCATCAAGGGGTGGTGGCTTATTGCTCGCCTGTAGAATATTCGGATTTAGAAACGATTGTTATGCAAATATTTGAACAAGGCAAATGTCCTTTTATTTTGTTTTTGGATCATTTGACTGACGTAAGAAATGTGGGGGCGATTGCACGAACGGCAGAGTGTGCAGGAGTTGATTGTATTATATTACCTCATGAAGGAACGGCACAAATAAATTCCGATGCGATAAAAACTTCTGCCGGAGCAATTTTAAGAATTCCTGTCTGCAAAAGTTTTAACACTAAAACAACTTTGAATTTTTTGCGTCAGAGTGGTATTAAGATTTATTCGGCAAGTGAGAAAGCAAATAAAATCTATACCGGTGTTAATATGCAGGAGCCTTTGTGTATTATTGCCGGAGCGGAGGATAAAGGAGTTAGTAAGGATGCGTTAAAAATGTCGGATGAGTTATTGAAAATTCCTATGCAAGGAGAGATAGAGTCTTTAAATGTAAGTGTTGCAACAGGTATTTTAATATATGAAGTCATTCGTCAGCGTACGTTGAATTAGTGAAAATAATCAATCAATAAAAAATATATAAAATGAAAAATTTAAAGAAAACTTTAATTGTAAGTCTTGCAGGACTTATGAGTTTGTTCGGTTTTAACGATTCCGTTAAAGCTCAACGGGAAACATTTACGGTAACGCCTCATGTGCGTACCCATTTGGAAACGAGAACGGAATATCCCGTTAAGGCATGTTTCCCGATAAAAGATAAAAATATAAGCAATATTCGTTTGGATTTGCATTTGCAGTGTCCTGACGGAGGTTGTTCCGATTGGGATTATTCAATAAATGTAGTTTTGCGTTCTCATAAGGACGGAAAACAAACCGACTATCAATTGGGAAGAATGATAACACCTTATTCGGGTTGGTACAATAGGGGAGATAATGCAGACAAGTGGGATCATATATGGTCTTGGAATATTACGGAATATTATCCTTTACTATTGGATACAGTAGAAATTGTAATGCAATATGAAGGATATCAGGACGGATTTTTGGCTACAACGGATTTTATTTTTACAGAGAATACGCAAAATAAGAAAAATGACAACAGATTCTTGGGTGTAGAACAAATCTACTATTCATATTATCCGTTTGGTAGAGAAGATTCAACCATTGATGAGTTTTTGGGTACAAAAAAAGTAATACTTCCAAAAGGAACAAAGAAAGTCTTGTCCCGTTTGCAGATTTCAGGACATGGAGGAGATACGTTGAATGCTGCTGCAGAGTTTTTGAAAAAAAGTTTTGTTTATGTAGCTAATGAAAATGTCGTTTTGGATACGGCCGTATGGAGAGATGATTGCGGATGTAATCCTATTCAGCCACAAGGAGGAACGTGGATTTATAAACGTGCAGGATGGTGTCCGGGAACTAAGGTTCAAGAGCATTATATGGATTTAACTCCATTTGTAAAAGGAAACGAGTTGGATGTAAAGATGCTTTTTGAGTATTACAATAATCAAGGATTGGGTGAGCCGGGTTATCAGATTGCTAATGAATTGTTTTTTATAGGTGATAAAAATTATAAACATAAGGATATAAAACTGATTTCCGGAGATAAGTACGGTGCAGGGAAAGATCGTATGGCAAAAGAAGTCCGTCAAACTAACTATTTACCTAAGAATTTCAATTTAGTTTTCAAAACAAACAAAATGGCGGATGACAAATACTCTGTTTTACAAGGACAGGAACGTCAAAGAAAGGAAGATAATAATGTAATAAATGAAATATGCTATGAAAAGAAACTGTACGAACGCAGTCAAACATCTCCTAATACGAAATATATACAAAAAGTGAGTTTGAAAGACGGTGCGTACATGATACGAATAGAAGATGACGGTTGCGACGGGTTCTCATGGTGGGCAAATCCTGATCAAGGTGAGGGCTATGCTATGATATATAATGAAGATATGACACAAGTGTTGGAAACATTTGAACCGGATTTCGGTTGTGTTATGGAATATGAGTTTTTGACAACTGATAATTCAGATATGATTAAGCATTCTTCGGAGAGATTGACAACAATGTTTGATCAGCAAAAAGATGAATTCCATATTGTTTTCTTCAACAGATATGATGAACAGACAACAATGGAAGTAAAAATTATTAATCGTCGTACAAAAGCGGAAGTATTCACTAAAACATTTGACAAAAAGAATGTATTTGACGAAGTAATCTCAACAAAAGATCTTGAAAACGGCTTTTATGTTGCACAAATCAAATGCGGCGATTATGCTTCAGGACAATATTTCATAAAAAGATAAAGTCTGTTTTCAGGACTTTTATTTAAATACTCTTTTAACAAAAAAATATATCTTCAAATTGACTGAAGATATATTTTTTTATTCAGATATTTTAATACCGTGTTGTTTATCCGATACAATTACAGAATCATATACAGGATTCTGATGTATTATTATGGATACAGTTTATATCCATTTAACCAAAGGTAAGTCCATACGCGAATTCATTAAAGGATGTTTTGCATAGACTCTGAACGCATAGTCATGAACTCCGTTGGATTTTATAGGTATTTCCAATTCATATTCAGCATGTGAATGCGTGCAGGAAACCAATCTGAATTCCTCTTTTCTTTCATAATCGGTTACGGTATCATTTTCTTTATTAGTTATGATCATTTCAATACCGATATGTTCAGGATTAATTTCTCCTGTAAATAAACTTATTTTTGCCTTAAATAAATCATTGATTTCAAACTTACCTCGGTCACTATCCGGTATTTGCACACTGATTAATTCCATCGTATTCCAATACGAACGCATCTTTTGTTTCCATTCGGCAAACGATTTTGCCTCCGTATTGTTGTTTCCGGTCATTAGTTTGATACGATTGAACATCCTGTCATAATACTTGGAAAAATAATCATCCAACTGTCTTTTCATCGTAAAATCAGGTGCAATATCCTTAATTGTATTTTTTATGTATTGGACCCATTGCAGAGGAATGTTCTTTTCGTTGCGATTATAATAAGCAGGAATTATTTCATTTTCCAAAGTTGAATATATAACTTCAGCATCTAATATATTCTGGTCATCATGGTTCTTGTACGTTTGTTCCTCACTTAAAGCCCAACCTGCATTTTCTTTGTAGCCTTCAGCCCACCAACCGTCCATAACCGAAAAATTGACTACTCCGTTCATCACTGCTTTTTCTCCGCTCGTTCCACTTGCTTCCAAAGGTCTGGTAGGAGTGTTTAACCATACATCAACTCCTCTTATCAAATGTTTGGCAACATACATGTCGTAATTCTCGATAAACAATATTTTACCTACAAATTGCGGCATTTTTGAGATATTGATAATATTCTTTATCAAATCTTGCCCTTGTATATCGGCAGGATGAGCTTTACCGGCGAAAATAAAACGTACTCCTTTATTTACAATCGATTCCAATCTTTTTAAATCGGTAAAAAGTAAATTTGCTCTTTTGTAAGTGGCAAATCTTCTTGCAAAACCGATTGTAAGAAGATCTTCATCCAAACCTTTTGCAGTTTTTATAAACAAATCAGGTGCTTCAGCACGGTTTTTTAACTCTTTTTCCAAACGTTGTTTAGTAAAGTTAATCAGATTTCTTTTCAATGTCTGATGAATAGACCAGACTCTTTCATCACTTATTAATCCTATGTGTTGAAGATAGTTCTCATTTTCGTTGTACCATTCTTCCGCTGCCCAAGTAGGTTGATGAACGCCGTTAGTTACATATCCTATGTTTATCTCATCGGTAAAATAACCGTCATATAAGTAACGGAACATTTCTCTTGATACTCTGCCGTGAATTTTGCTCACACCGTTTATATTTTCCGAGCAATTAATAGCCAAAACACTTACGGAAAATTTCTCACTACGGTTATCGTTACTTTTACGTCCTAACAGCATGAAATCATCCCAAGACAGATTCAATCTTTGTGCAAATACGGAGAAATATGCTCTCATTAACTCTTCCTCAAAAGCATCATGTCCAGCAGGAACGGGTGTATGCGTTGTAAATAATGTGGAACAACGCACCAATTCCAATGCTGTTTTATAGTCAAGATTATCCTTATTTATGTAATTGTTCAACCTTTCCAGTGAACAAAAAGCACTATGTCCTTCATTCAAATGATATATCTCAGGTTTGATATTCATTTCTTCCAACAATCTGATACCGCCTATACCGAGTAAGATTTCTTGTTTCAGACGCATTTCATTTCCTCCACCGTATAGTTGGTAAGTAATCTGTCTGTCCTCAGGATTATTATCATCAATATCCGTATCCAACAGGTATAAAGGAGTAATGCCTGCATCACATCTCCATATCTTTGCATACACTTTTCTTCCCGGAAGGTTTATACAAATCTTTCTCCACAACCCGTTTTCATCTCTTTCCGCTTGTAAAGGCAGTAAAGAAAATCTTTGATTATTCCTTTGGCTGTGTTGTTCTCCTTCTTTTGTTATATGTTGAGTGAAATATCCTTGACGATACAACAGACCTATTCCTATAATATTTTTATTGTCATCCGAAGCTTGTTTAAGATAATCTCCTGCCAACATTCCCAAACCGCCACTGAATATTTGAACTGTATCGTGAATTCCGCACTCCATGGAGAAGTATGCCATAATACCGTTGTGGTTGATGTGACGTGAAGAAATATATTGTTCCAAATGATCAACCACACGGTCCATTTGTTCCAGAAAATCTTTGTCATTCATCAAACGTTCATAATCTTCGGATGTCAAACTCTGAAGCAATCTTATAGGAGAGCGGCCTACTTCAAGAAATCTTTCTCTATCAATCTTATAAAACAAATTTGAAGCATCATAATTCCAACACCACCAAAGATTTTGGGCAATATTGTTTAGTTTCTTCAATCTGTCAGGTAATGTAACTTTAACCAAAAATTTCTTCCATTGCGGTTTTTCTCCCCAAGAAGCCGTTATATTAGTAGTAAGGCTTAAAGGTTTTTTATTTTTGTACATAGGATAGCGTTCGGAAGCCTTGTTTATAGCTTTGTCATATACCTCATAATAGTATTTTACCAACTCTGACCAACGAACCTTATTGAATATATTTATGCTGTCTTTTCTCAATACATCCGTTTCATCTATGTTTAATGACATAATTGCTTCACACCTTGCTGCTATATCCGCCGTACATTGAATATCATTCGTATCATTTCTGTCAATAACCGTCAATGCCTGATGTTTATTTTCAATGTTATCCCTTACCCATAGTCCGAATCCGGTCAGAGTTGTAGTTATGGAAGGAATGCCGAATGCCATTGATTCCATAGGTGTATATCCCCACGGTTCGTAATAGGAAGGAAAGATACTCAAATCAAAAGCCGTAAGAAAGTCGAAATAAGGTATATTAACTTTTCCGTCATTGCCGTCTAAATAGGAAGGTATAAACAAGACGGTAACATTATCGTTCGGGTTATTATTCAAACCTGAGGATTTAAGGGTACTTGTTACAGGATCATTCTCATTAATCTCACCTGCCGGCACTGCAATCACTGCAATAATCCTGCGTTTGAGATTCTGTTTGCCGTTCAGTTCGGACATGGCTTTGATGAATACGTCAATACCCTTGTTCTTGAATTCATATCGTCCGCTGTTTATTACAAAAAAAGAATCGTCTTTCGGACGGAAACCGTAGTTCTCTTCAATAATGTTGAGTATTTTAGTTCTTGCTTTTGCTCTTTTCAGTTTGTATTCACGGGTATCAGGCACAAAGTCGCCTTCAAATCCGTTAGGAGTTACAATATCAACTGATTTATTAAAGAATTGTCTGCATTCATTATTGGTAAGTTCGCTGACGGTTGTAAATCCGTCGGCATTCAATGCAGACATCTTCTCCAAAGAATACTTGGATACCACATTAAAATCTCTTGCAACATTATCTGCCACAAAATTACTCATTCCGCTGTATAACGGAATATTGTTACCTGCCAGACATCTTCCCAATACCGTTGCATGTGTTGTAAATACCGTTGCAATCTGAGGAACGTGTCGTTTAAGATACAAAACACCGCTGCCCGTCATCCATTCATGAAACTGAGCTATTATTTTATCAGAGGAATCGGAATAGAAATCATAGTAATTTTCTATAACCTTTGCTGCAGCGTGTCCGAAGACAAACGGTTCTACATAATCCCAACCTCCTGTAAGACTATCTACTTTGAAAGACTCCCAACATTTGGCAAAAATCTCATCTTTTTGCGTGAAATACTGTGTAAAATCAACCAGAATAACTATAGGTCTTGAGTTTATGTTCCAATGACCTATACGCATTCTTATTCCTTTTGAAGCGGCAAACGTTCTCCATGCCTTGAAAATATCCGAATCTTCAACAAATTCTCCCTGTCCGTCAGTTGATTGATGCAAATCCGGTCCTATAAGGATATAGTTTCCGTTAAATTCCCTTACAAACGAATTGGCTTTTGTCATCAATACCGTGTGTATGCCTCCTACTTTGTTGCATACTTCCCAACTTGTTTCAAAAATAATATCAGCTTTATTCATGTATTAAAATTCTCTTTAAATTTTCAAACTACAAAATTATGAATTTTTCTTTTTTCTGCACTTTTTTTCAAAAATAATTTGCCGATAAAATATTTCTTTGTAATTTTGGAGTTTGAAATCAATGCGTTAAACACAAGGAAAATATTACTAAAAGCGATGAAGAGAAAATTTGTTTTTGGAGCAATCTTATGTATTGCACTTTCTATGTCACTGACTTCTCAAGCTAAGGGCGATTGGCGGAAAGGTATTTGGAACAGAGATGTATCCGAACACTTGTTGAATGTAAATATTGAAGCAGTTCCCGTGATTACGGAAGCATTCAAAACAACTACGCCGTGGGCAGCAGGTTTCAACGCAGGTTATGAATACAAGATGCGTCCGAGCATTATACATAAGAAAGTTTCTTTCGGATTCGGAGGACATTTGGGAGTAACGCGTTTTTTCGGAGCTGACATCAGTACAACGGTTATAGGAAACGAATTAAGTCAAAGTTGGGATTCTTACAAATCATATACGGAAGTACCCTTGTTACTTGACTTTAACGCTTATTTCAATTTCAGAAGAAGTAATATCTTCTTGGGGTTGTCCGCAGGAGTCAATCTTATGCTGGGCGAAAGAGATGCTTCTTTGAATCAAATAGGACCGTCATCAACCAAAGATTTGGAAGACGTTTATTTACAACAATTCGGCAAAGAGATTGATATTGTTTCCATTCAGTTGAATGACAACAATCTGTCGTTAAATCACATAATACCTACATTTCGTGTAATGTTAGGTTATACTTACGAACTTTCTCAGGATTGGAGTTTGAGAATCAAAGCCGGAATAGACTATCAAATGAAATATGCAGACGAATTTAAAGGATTTCATTTAGACTCTGATTATTATGAATTCTATCATTCCCATGATTCTCCGCAAATGCTCAATCCGTTTGTTTCAGTAGGTTTTGTTTATTCGTTATAATATACCGATGCAATTATTTTTTGTTCCTCAAATCGGCAACGAAGACATAATAACACTTGATAAAGAAGAAAGTTCTCATATTTCAAAAGTGTTGAGAATGAAAGAAGGTGAAGAGATTTTCCTTACTGACGGTAGGGGAAATCTTTTTACTTGTAAATTGTTGGAGGCAAATCCTAAAAAATGCAGTGCCGAGATAATCAAGAAAGAAGAAAACTATCAGAAAAGTAACTATAAAATACATCTTGCAATAGCTCCTACCAAGAATATGAACCGTATGGAGTGGTTGTTGGAGAAAATAGTAGAAGAGGGTATAGACGAAATAACCCCTATTGTAACCGAACATTCCGAGAGAAGAAACATCAATACGGAACGATTGAATAAGATAATAATTTCGGCTATGAAGCAATCCGTAAAATGCTTCAAACCGAAATTGAATGAATTAACGGAGTATCCGTCATTCATCGGTAATTTGAAAGAGGAAAAGAAATATCTGTGTTGTTGTTCGGAAGGAGAGAAGATATACATCAAAGATGACTATTTAAAAGGTCAAAATGCAGTTATTTTGATAGGTCCTGAAGGTGATTTTTCTTCAGAAGAGGTTATTCAGGCTCAAAATGCAGGATGCAGACTTATTACTTTAGGTCAGCAACGTTTGCGTACGGAAACGGCTGCTTTGTATGCAGTAAGCAATATTCATTTTCTGAATCAATAGTTTTTTTATTTTTTTAGTGTAAATTTCTCTGAAATCAGTGATATTTTGACAGAAATGTTTAACAATTTATAAAAATTCATAATGAAAACTTTTTTCCTTTCCGTCTTTTTTACACTTACATATATTATCGGCTGTACGCAAAATACAAATACCATAGCTCTTTTAAAATATAACGGAGGAGGAGATTGGTATGCCAACCCTACTTCTTTGACAAATTTGATTAAATTCTCCAATCAGCAATTAAAAACTCACTTGTCTGAAAACTATGCTACCGTAGATGTAGGATCGTCCGAATTGTTTCTGTATCCCTTTGTTCATTTGACGGGACACGGTAATGTAGTGTTTTCCGAACAAGAAGTTAAGAATTTGAGAATGTATTTATTAGGAGGCGGATTTTTGCATATTGACGACAATTACGGACTTGATAAATTCATCAGAAGAGAAATGAAAAAAGTGTTTCCCGAGTTGGATTTCGTTGAAATACCTTTCAATCATCCGATATATCATCAAAAATTCAATTTTCCTAACGGATTGCCGAAAATTCATGAACATGACAACAAAGATCCCAAAGGTTACGGGCTGTTTTGGGAAGGAAGATTGATATGTTTTTATTCTTACGAAACGGATTTAGGAGACGGTTGGGAGGATATTTCGGTTCATGGCGATACGGAAGAAAGACATCAGAAGGCTTTGCAGATGGGTGTAAATATTCTGCAATTTGTGTTTATTCAATAATCAAAAATGTAAATTGAAAGATAATCCCACTGACGGACTATTGGCAAACGATAGAGTAGGAGTGCAGTACGGGACAATATTCATAGTCAAATCGTCCGTTAAATCAAAATTGAAAAGATGACCGTACACATAAGCGTCCAGAATTTGTACGGCATAGAACGCAACTCCCACTATAATACTTAGTTGAAAATTACTTTTGTAGGCATTATACAAGTTGTAAATACCGTCATTTGTATAATTTTCGTAGTCTTTCAGCAAATCAGTTGAACCGTTAATACGATTGTAATACTCTTTTTTGAATTTTTCCTTATTCTTTCCGTTAGTTACTGCAAAATATGTAACTCCTGCCGCTGCAACATATATAACGGGGACTTTCCATGCCTGTTTATTGTAGATTTGTCCGGCTCCGGGTAGAAATGTTGATAACAGAGTTGCTTTTTTAGGGCTGTGTGCAATTAGAATTGAGTTGTCGGAAGACTGCAATTCGGAATCGGTATTGACTGACAACGAATCATAAGACATTTTAGTAACATTGCCGATCACGGATGTATTACGAGCCTGCAATTCCGTTACAAAACAAAAAGAAAGGATGATAAGACCTGTAAAATATGCTCTCATCCTCAACCTTTATTTATTTTCCAACAAAGAAACAATACGCTCGAACTCCTTGTCATTCTTAAAATTGATGGTTATACTGCCTTTTCCTCTTTCGGAACGCTTAATTGACACCTGAGTTTCAAGACGTTGAGTGATTGATGTCAAGAAAAGATTATGCCTTTCAGGTAAAACCTTCTCTTTTTTCTCTTTTTCTACATTCTTTTCCTTTGCTATGTTGGACATTGCTTCAGTTTCTCTGACACTCAGTCCTTTATCCATAATCTTATGTGCCAAATCAAGTTGCTTTTTCTCATCTTCTATATTTATCAAAGCACGAGCATGTCCCATGGATAATTTATCCTCTCTTATAGCCAATTGAATTTCGGCAGGGAGTGATAACAAACGTACGTAATTTGAAATGGAAGCACGGCTTTTACCTATCTTTTTGCCGAGATCTTCTTTGGTCAGTTTGGTTTGTTCCAATAAAGCATTCAAAGACAACGCAATCTCTATCGCATTCAAATCATCTCTTTGAATGTTCTCAATAAGAGCCATCTGCATCTGTTGAGTCGGAGTAACTATACGTATATATGCAGGAATTTCCTTTAACCCGACTAATTTGGATGCACGATAACGTCTTTCCCCTGCAATGATTATGTACTTATCGTCCTGCTTATTTACCGTAATAGGAACGATAACACCGTTTTCTTTTATACTTTGTGCCAGATTCAGCAGTGTTGCAGCATCAAATTCTTTTCTCGGTTGATCAGGATTAGGTTCAATCTTGTTCAATGGTATGTTGGCAATCTCAACATCAACTTCCGATTGAATTTTGTCCTTAATTACCGGATTTTTTTCAATGCTTCCCAACAAGGCTTCAAGACCTTTTCCAAGTGCAGGTGATTTTACTTTGGACATATTATGATTCTTTTTTACGAATTCTTTTGCGGCTTTTCTCTTTGGATAATTTCTCCTGCCAAATTCATATAATTTATTGCTCCTGTCGAATTAGCGTCATACATTATGGCACTCAAACCGTGCGAAGGAGCCTCGGCAAGTTTGATATTATTATATATTATCGTATTAAAAACCAATTGTTTCAAATGTCTGCGGACATCTTCGGCAACTTGTTTATTCAAACGCAATCTCGTATCAAACATTGTGAGTAATATACCCTCTATATCCAATGAAGTATTCAAACCGTTCTGAACTATTTTGATAGTATTGAGCAATTTGCCTAAACCTTCCAATGCGAAATATTGACATTGTACGGGAATAATTACACTGTTTGAGGCTACGAAGGCATTAATGGTAACCAAACCCAATGAAGGGGAGCAGTCTATAATGATATAATCATAGCGATCTTTGACAGGTTCGATGACTTTTTTCAGTCTGTATTCTCTGTCTTCTATTTTTGTAAGTTCGACTTCCGCTCCGACCAAATCAATCCTTGCAGGCAACAAATCAAGATTCGGAGTAGTTGTCTTAACTATGGTTTCCTCAGCACTTATTTCATCAATCATGCATTCATATACACTCTTTTCCAGACTGTCAGGTTCAATTCCCAATCCTGAAGATGCATTCGCCTGAGGATCCGCATCAATAAGCAATGTCTTTCTCTCAAGCACTGCCAACGATGCGGCCAAGTTTATAGCGGTTGTTGTTTTTCCTACTCCGCCTTTTTGATTTGCAATTGCTATAATTTTTGCCATTTCAGATTTGGAATCAATAAGTTAGATTATCTTCTGTTGATTCATATCTATTGCGTTGCATATCTACTTCTTCTTTCAAAGGAATGCCTGTTTTGATATATTCTATCATATTTTCCAGCATTCTTGAAAATTTGGTATAATCTTCTTTGTACAAGAAGATTTTATGTTTATCGTAATCAAAAGAACCGTCCTGTTGATTGAAAACTTTCTTACTTTCCGTAATTACAAGATATTTCTCGTCATTCTTTGTCTTTTTGACATCAAAAAAGTAAGTTCTCTTTCCTGCTTTTAGAGATTTTGAATAAACCTCATTATTAATTCTCTCTTCTCTGTTTTCCATCTCGTTTTATTTTAAAAATTCAAGTTGCAAATTTATGAAAAATTTTTCAATAATTAATATTACGTACGAACAAAACATATTTTCAGGCAAAAAATATGTGTAAATTCATTAGAAATCAGTGATATTTTGTCAAAAATCACTGACATTTCCGTAAAAATCAGTGATAAACCCACGACAAATTATTGCTTATTGTTTTGAATAATCTCTTGCTCCGAAAATCTTGCTTCCTATACGTATGATAGTTGCACCTTCTTCTATTGCCATTTCATAATCGTGAGTCATACCCATTGAAATCTCCTTGAAATGCTCTTCGTTTGCAAAATATTTATTCTTTAAATCAATGAATATATCCCTTAACTCTTTAAATTCTTTGCGTGTCTGTTCTCTGTCATCGGTTATACTGCCAATACCCATAACACCGCAAATCCTTATATTATCAAGTTGCTTGTAATCTTCGGAATCCAATATACCGCAAACTTCCTTGTAAGTCAAACCGAATTTGCTTTCTTCTTTGGAAATATCAATTTCAAACAGACAATCCACCTTACGATTGTTTTTAAGGGCATATTTGTTTATTTCTTTAAGTAATTTCAACGAATCTACTGAATGAATGAGCGTTACGTAAGAAATTATATACTTTATCTTATTTTCTTGCAGATGCCCTATAAAATGCCATTGTATGTCTTCGGGAAGGTTTTCATGTTTGCGTTTCATTTCCTGTGCTTTATTCTCTCCGAAAGCACGTTGTCCGCAATTGTAAGCCGCAATCAAATCTTCTTCCGGTTTGGTTTTTGATACGGCAATAAGTGTAACATTTGAAGGAATTGAAGATTTAATGTTTTTTATGTTTTCTTCTATACTCATAACATGTGTTTTTTTATTTTGATTTTGCAAAATTACATTAAATATATTATTTTTGCAACCTCTAAAATGCGACATTATGGCTAAAAGCAAAATATTTATTTTGTTTATGTGTTTGATTGCTCCGCTTTTCATTTTTTGCAGTTGTTCGTCTGTCGAAAATGATGAAACGGAGATTGAAACCGTTTTGATAAAGTTTTACAAGAGTTTGAATAAAAAGGATTTCAAACAGGCTGAATCGCTGTGCAGTAAGAATATGCAGGAATATATGACGGTTTTGAAAAAAAATATGAAGGATATAGTTGAATACAAGAAAGTCAGCCTTAGAAGTATAAATATCGATGCTTACAGTGCCGTTGCAACCGTAGAATGTACCGATGTTTTTTCCAATACCGTTGAAATGCAGTGGAACTTTATTAAACAGAGCAATAAATGGAAACTGAACAATTGTAACACAACCAAAGCACAAAGAACCGAATATACTGATCAAACACGCAATGATGAACCTAAAAAAGACGGACAAAAAGAATCCTCAACTCAAAAAATGACGGAATATGTTGATAGTGAAAAAGATTCTGTACATAATTAGTACATTATGTGCCTTAGCGTTACTTCTGACGTATGTTTCGGCACAAATTCCTCAGGATATTTTTCCTGTATTATCAATACCCGGGTATTTGTATCCTTTGTTTTTGATAATAAATATAGTGTTTATTATTGTCTGGCTTTTTTTAAAACCCCGTCATGTCATACTTCCGTTAATTGCCGTTTTGATAAGAGTAGATTATGTACAACGTCTTGTGAATGTTTCATCACAAACGGAAGACAGTCAATTGAGAATACTTTCCTATAATGCATGCAATTTTCTTTATAAGACGAATTATAACGATGCTCAGGCAATAGGGGAGTTGCAGGATTCCATTTTACATTATATTGCATCAAAGAATGCGGATATTGTTTGTTTTCAGGATTGCGATTTGAATATGAATTGGGCAAAGGTTTTTCATCGTTATATGACCGACTCTCTCGATTATGCTTATTTCTATTGTTACGATATGAAAAAGCATTATATGCATGATTGTGCCGTATATTCCAAATATCCGATAACTGATCAGGGAAGTATTCTGCCTGAAAGCGAAAGGCCTTATTCTTATATATTTGCTGATGTAAAAACACCGACTCAAAAAGTGCGTATATACAATGTTCATTTGTCGTCGTATCTGATGACGGAGAGAGAAAAAAATGATTACAAACAAATTATTCACGGAAAAGTATCGGAAAAAGCATCGAAAAATATTGTATCCAAAATTAAATCGGCAAATAGAATAAGAGCAGGACAGATAAAAGAATTGTTACCTGCAATGACAAATAATCAAATGCCGGTGATTGTTTGCGGAGATTTCAATGATCATCCGTTTTCCAACACATATAAGAAATTTACAAACGAGTATTCCGATTCTTTTGTAACGAAAGGTAACGGTATCGGCAGAAGTTATAACGGTATATTTCCCGCGTATAGAATAGACTATATCTTATATAAGAAATCAAGATTGGAATGTAATTCATATTCTTCCGAAAAGATAGATTTTTCGGATCATTATCCTGTTTTTGCAACCTTTAATTTTAAAATGGAATGACGATAAAACAACGCTACGAGCGGACACTTGAAATATTGAAAGAAATGTTTCCCGAAGCGGCGACGGAATTGAAATACGGGACGCCTTTTCAATTACTTGTGGCTGTTATCTTGTCTGCACAATGTACGGATAAAAGAGTGAATATGGTAACACCGAAGCTTTTTGCCCTGTATCCTGATTGTCAGTCTATGGCTGCGGCGGATACTCAGGATATTTTTGAATGTATAAAGAGTATATCATATCCTAATTCAAAGGCAAAATATTTGCACGCTACGGCCGATAAGTTAATGACGGAATTTGACGGACAAGTACCTTCGGATGTAAAAAGTCTCCAAACTTTGCCCGGAGTAGGGCGGAAGACTGCAAATGTTATTGCGTCGGTGGTCTTTAAGCAGGCTGCAATGGCAGTAGATACGCACGTACATAGAGTAAGCAGACGGTTGGGTCTTACAAACAACGCAAAAAATGTTTTGGAAACAGAGAAGCAACTTATGCAACATTTGAAAGATATTGACATTGCAACCGTTCATCATCGCCTTATATTATTGGGTCGTTATCTTTGCACTGCAAGAAAATGTAAATGTAATGAGTGTAAATTGACCTCAGTATGTAAAAATTTTATATCTTTGCAAAATGAAGCCCGTAAGCAGCGGACAGACTGAAAGTAAGTAAGAGAAATAAACGATATAAAAACTGTAAAGTTATGAAAAAAGTTGTGTTAAGTTTGATTGGAGCCGTAATTATATTAATGGCTTTTGCATCATGTTCATCACATAAATGTGATGCTTATAAATCTTCTCATTATTATACACGTGAGATTTTATATTAGTAAAGAAACCGATTGATTAACCGTTTTAATACGTATTTTTTTACGAATTGCCGTTGAGTTGTAAATACGGCAGTTTGTTTTTTTTGTCTTACAAAAAAAATTGCATGGATTTCTCCCTGAACTAATTTAATTTCAAAGATTTATTGATTTTAATTTCGTACGGATTAATTCCGATTATAAAAGGAAAATTCATTTTTCAGAAGAAATTTATTTGATTTCAAGAAAGTGTTCAGTTAATTATAAGGTTGTATAACCTTATTTATGAATGAATTTGCTTGATTTCAAGAATATATTTCGGTGAGTTTCAAATTGAACGGAATTTATTTTAGATACAAGTTGTTTATTTCAGATTTTCTAATTTTATTTTCAGATGAAGTTGATTTGCAGTCAAGAAGAAATTTGTTTGCTATACGAATAAATTTATTTTGATTTTAACAAAATTTAAGCAAGAAATTGGAATTAATTAATTTAATTGTATATATAGTATCAGGAGAGCCTTTTTTGTATTTTATATACAAGTTAGTTTACACAATTGTACTTATGTTCGAATTAAATAAAAATTAATTGATAGGGGTTTTCTCCGGAAAAATCAATATCATTGTGATACTTGAACTTATATTGTAAGTCTTGATTTGAAACCGAAATGCTTCAAATTGCAAAATGAAATCATTAAGTATTTTCATCTCATGAAAAAAGTGTGTGAATATTCGTAAATTCTTAATGATTTTATAAGTTTTATTAATGAATTCATAAGTCTTATTAATGATTTTATAAGTTTCTTTTATGGTTTTATAAGTGTTATTTATCCTTATTTTCAATAATCTTGTTATTTCGCCGTAGTTTATATGCCTTTATGTTTACAAGTATTATGTATTATGAGCGGATTTCTGTCTTTAGAATTATAAAATCAAAAAAGTAATCTTCGGTTGTCCGGTCAATAATTATTGTTTTGAATAGTTATTTCTGCGTTCTTAAAGAATTGTTATTTTTTTTTCGTAATTTTGCAACTTGTTTTACGGAAAACTAAAAGTAATATGGAATATAATTATAATAATATTGAACGGAAATGGCAGAAGTATTGGGCTGATAACCGTACTTTCAGCGTTAAAGAAGACGAAAACAAAAAGAAATTCTATGTTCTTGATATGTTCCCCTACCCGTCCGGTGCAGGTCTTCATGTAGGGCATCCTTTGGGATATATTGCGTCGGATATTTTTGCACGTTTCAAAAGACTGCAAGGCTACAACGTATTGCATCCTATGGGATTTGATGCTTACGGACTTCCTGCCGAACAATATGCCATTCAAACCGGACAACACCCTGCCATAACTACGGAAACTAATATAAAACGTTATAAAGAACAACTCAATAAAATAGGTCTGTCATACGATTGGTCAAGAGAAGTACGCACTTGCGATGCAAAATATTATAAATGGACACAATGGACTTTTATTCAGTTATTTAACTCCTATTATGACAATGACGAAAACAAAGCCTTGCCTGTTGATACGCTTATAAAAAGATTTGAAGAAAGCGGAACAATGAATCTGAATGCTGCATGTACTAAACAGTTGGATTTTACTGCAGAACAGTGGAAAGATTATTCGGAAAAAGAAAAATCAGACGTATTGATGAACTATCGTTTGGCGTATTTGAGCGAATCGATGGTTAATTGGTGTAAGGAATTAGGTACGGTATTGGCAAATGATGAAGTTGTAAACGGAGTGAGTGTGAGAGGCGGTTATCCCGTTGAAAGAAAACCTATGCAACAATGGTCTTTGAGAATAACGGCTTATGCAGAAAGATTGTTAAACGGACTGGATAATTTGAAATGGTCTGACAGTATCAAAGAAATTCAACGCTATTGGATAGGTAAATCAAGAGGTTGTGCGGTATATTTCCGTCTGGCAAATAAGGATAATGATTTGTTGGAAGTATTTACTACACGTGCGGATACTATTTACGGAGTTACGTTTATGGTTCTTTCACCCGAGCATCCGTTGGTTGAAAAGATTACGACCAAGAATTATGAAATAGAAGTTAAACGCTATATAGAAGCCGCTAAAAATAAATCCGAATTGGAAAGAACGGCGGAAACAAAAACCGTATCGGGAATTTTCACGGGAGGATATGCAATTAATCCGCTTACACATAAACAAATACCTGTTTATATCAGCGATTACGTTCTTATGGGCTACGGTACGGGAGCCATAATGGCAGTTCCTGCTCATGATTCCAGAGATTTCGCTTTTGCTAAAAGATTTATGTTGCCTATCGTGCAGGTTGTGTTGCCCGAAGGTGAAAGTGAAGGAAATACATACACATGGAAAGAAAGTAAGGATGCTAAAAGCGGTAAAATGATTCACAGTGAGTTCCTTAACGGGCTTGAAGTGAAAGACGCTATTAAGAAGGCAATAGATTATATTGAAGAACATCATCTCGGATACGCAACTACGAATTATCGTTTGAGAGATGCAATCTTTTCACGCCAAAGATATTGGGGAGAACCGTTTCCTGTTTATTATAAAGACGGTATTCCTTACACTTTGGATGAAAAAGATTTACCGCTTTTGTTACCTGAAGTTGATAAATTCTTACCTACTGAAAGCGGAGAGCCGCCTTTGGCACGTGCAGTTAATTGGCAGACAAAGGAAGGTTGGCCTTATGAAACTAATACAATGCCGGGATTTGCAGGAAGTAATGCTTATTCAATTCGTTACATGGATCCTGACAATGAAGAAGCACTTGTAGGCAAAAAGGCTAATGATTATTGGCAAAATGTGGATTTGTATGTAGGCGGTAGCGAACATGCTACGGGACACTTGTTATATTCACGGTTTATTACTAAATTTTTGTTTGATATAGGTGCTGTTTGCAAAGACGAACCTTATGAACGTTTGGTTAATCAGGGAATGATTCAAGGCAAGAGTTCGTTTGTTTATCGTGTTAAGGGAGAAAATAAATACGTTTCTTATAATCTGAAAGATGACTACCAAACAGATCCTATACACATTGATATTTCTTTGGTGGATAACGGAAACGAAGTGAATATTGAGGGACTACGTCAGTGGAGAGAGGAATTTAAGGATGCAGAATTCATACTTGAAGACGGTAAATACATCTGCGGAACGGAGGTTGAGAAGATGAGTAAAAGCCTTTATAATGTTATCAATCCTGACTCCTTGGTTGAAAGATACGGTGCCGATACATTGCGTCTTTATGAAATGTTTCTCGGTCCTATCGAGCAATCAAAACCATGGGACGTTCAAGGAATTGAGGGCGTTTTCAGATTTATGAAAAAGTTCTGGAGAATGTACGTAGGAGATAACGGACTTTGTGTTACCGGGGATAAGGCTGATCATGAAGAAATGAAGATTTTACACCGTACGATTAAGAAAATTGAAGATGATATTGAAAGGTTTTCGCTTAATACATGTGTTTCCGAATTTATGATTATAACTAATTTCCTTACCGACCGCAAATGTCATAAGAAAGAAATACTTGAACCTCTTTGTATCTTAATTTCTCCGTTCGCTCCGCATATTGCAGAAGAACTTTGGCAACTATTGGGACACGACACTACAATTGCATTTGCACAATACCCTGTTTTCGATCCTAAGATGTTGATAGATACCGATTATAAGTATCCTGTTTCAATTAACGGTAAGACTCGTGCATTTGTTTCGTACCCGTTGGATAAGGAAGTGAGTGAAATAGAGAAAGAAGTTGTTGATTTACCTGAATTACAGCAACATCTGGAGGGTAAAACAATTAATAAGATTATTTTTGTTAAAGGAAAAATTATAAATATCGTTGCTAAATAGCAGGAATATATAATATAATCCGTTTAAATCAAAAGGGATATGATCTTTGGTTATCATATCCCTTTTTTTGTTAATGAATAATGTACAAAAAACAATGCTTTGTTCAATATTCATTAGAAAACATACGTAAATCTGCGTATTCGTATTTTAAAGCATACGAATCATTTATATATTGTTTAAAATAACTTCTCTCTCCTATCTGTAATAATCAGACAATATTTATTGTTGGTTAAGTCGTTTTGGGGTATTAATAAGAACAAAGCGATAACTCTCATAAGAGAAAATTATCGCTTTGAGAAAACTTATTAAAATTAACATTAATTTGCTTATGAATAAGCAACAGTTTGCTTAAATCCTATTCATCCCAAGCAATAACAAGGTTTCTGTCTCCGTAAGCATCATCAACCTTACCGCATGCAGGCCAATACTTATCGTTGTAAGGCATAGGGAATGCAGCCTCTTGTCTTGTATAAGGTTTATCCCAAGTGTCTGCACATACAACTTGCATTGTATGAGGAGCATTCATAACAACGTTGTTATCTTTAGCAGCCTTACCGTCTTCAATATCTTTGATTTCTTTTCTGATTTGAATCAAAGCATCACACAAACGGTCTAATTCGCTTAAAGGTTCGCTTTCGGTAGGTTCAATCATAAGAGTGCCGTGTACAGGGAAAGCAACGGTTGGAGCATGGAATCCGTAGTCCATTAAACGTTTTGCAACATCACCGCACTGAACGCCGGAAGATAATGAGAATTGATTGCAATCCAATATAAACTCATGGGCACACATTCCCTTAGAACCTGTATAAAGTATGTTATAACTGTTCTCCAAACGCTTACGCATATAGTTAGCATTCAATATAGCGTATTGAGTTGCTGCTTTCAAACCGTCACGTCCCAACATCATAAGATAAGCGTAGGATATAGGGAACAACATTGCAGAACCGAAACCCGATGCAGCAACAGGAGAACCCTTAGTACCGCCTGTAGCCATGATTGAATGGTTAGGTAAGTAGTCTGCCAATTCTTTTGAACAAGCAATAGGGCCTACTCCGGGACCGCCACCGCCGTGAGGCATTGCAAAGGTCTTATGAAGATTCAAATGACATACGTCAGCACCCATATAACCCGGACCTGTAAGTCCTACTTGTGCGTTCATATTAGCACCGTCCATATATACAAGACCGCCGTTTTCATGAATGATGTTGATAATATCCAAAATTCTCTCCTCAAATACACCGTGAGTGGAAGGATATGTGATCATAAGGCAGGAAAGTCTGTCTTTATTTTCCTGAGCCTTTGCTTTCAAATCTTCAACGTCAATTTCACCGTTCTCTGTAGATTTAACAACCAATATTTCCATACCTGCCATAGCAGCACTTGCAGGATTGGTTCCGTGAGCAGAAGCAGGTATCAAACAAACAGTACGATGAGCCATGCCGTTAGCACGTTGATAATTACGTATTGTTGTAAGACCGGCATATTCACCTGCAGCACCTGAATTAGGTTGGAAGCTGACTTTAGCAAAGCCCGTAATCTTGCAAAGAATATCATTCATATTGTTAATCATCTCCGTATAACCTTCTCTTTGATCGGCAGGCACGAAAGGATGTATTGAAGTAAATTCAGGCCATGTAAAAGGTATCATTTCCATTGCAGCATTCAACTTCATGGTACAAGATCCGAGCGGAATCATTGCTCTGTTTAAAGAAAGGTCTTTAACTTCCAATTTCTTCAAATAACGCATCATTTCCGTTTCGCTGTGATACAACGAGAAAACTTTCTGTGTTAGGAAACTGCCGTTACGTTTTAAAGCTCCGTTAATTACATCGGAAACTGCAAGTTGTGAAACTTGTACAGACTGTTTGCCTGTAACTGAAGCAAATACTGACAATATCTCATTAACGTCTGACAATGCAGTAGTTTCGTCCAAAGCAATGGAAATCTTGTCATTATCAACCTTATTGAAGTTCATCTTATGTTTCAAAGCCTCATTCAAAACGGTGTCGGCAGCAACAGGAGTAGAGAAACATAATGTGTCGAAATAAACCTTGTTCAATTGTTTGAAACCGTATTGTGCTGCGTTTTGAGCCAAAGTAAAGGCAAGATTATGAATATCTTCGGCAATAGCCTTAATTCCTTCAGGGCCGTGATAAGCGGCGTATGCACCTGAAACGATAGCCATCAAAGCCGTTGCAGTACATATATTGGAAGTTGCTTTATCTCTCTTGATATGCTGTTCTCTTGTCTGTAATGCCAAACGGAAAGCCTTGTTGCCTTGTTTGTCTAATGTCTGACCGATAATTCTTCCGGGGATATTTCTTTTAAATTCTTCAGTACAAGCCATGAAAGCAGCGGAAGGACCGCCGAATCCCATAGGATTACCGAATCTTTGAGCAGTACCCGTAACAGCGTCTGCACCCAAATCACCCGGAGCAACCAATAAAGCCAAAGATAACAAGTCGGCACTTACTGCAACTTTAACACCTTGTGCGTGAGCATTATCTATAAAAGATTTGTAATCTTTAACTTCACCGAAACAATCAGGATACTGAACAATTGCTCCGAAGAAACTCTTGTCAAGTTGTACCTCTTCGGCATTACCAATAACCAATTCGATATTCTTAGGCAAAGCACGTGTTTTGATAACGTCAATACATTGAGGGAACAAGTTCTCATCAACGAAGAATTTGTTTATATTTTCCTTAACCTGCTGACGGGAACGTGAGTAAAAGAACATCAACATGGCTTCTGCGTCTGCAGTTGCTTCGTCCAACAATGAACAATTGGCCAAAGGCATTTTAGTCATTGAAGAGATAAGCGTCTGGAAAGTGAATAATGCTTCCAAACGTCCTTGAGAAATCTCTGCCTGATAAGGAGTATAAGAAGTATACCAACCCGGATTCTCCAAAATATTACGTTGCAAAACAGCGGGCAATATGGTATTGTAGTATCCCATACCTATATAGGAACGGTATATCTTGTTTTTAGCCGCAATGGCTTTGATATGATTAAGATATTCGTATTCATTCATACCGTCAGGCAAATCCAAATCCTTTTTCAAACGGATTTGCTCCGGAATAGTTTGGTCAATCAACTCGTCAATGCTTGCAACACCTATGGTTTTAAGCATTTTCTGTACGTCAGCCTCCTGAGGGCCGTTATGACGCATTGCAAAATTATTTGTTATCATTATTTGTGTATGTTTATTTAGTTATTATTCAATAATTTAAATCACTACCATTAAAGTATTACTTTAATCAAAAAGAATCACACGTAAATTGTCATTACCGTTATGCAAAGTTACAAAAAAAATCTGAAATAACTCCGAGATTTTTACATTTTTTTACGAAATTTACTCACATATTATGTAATCAATCGGATACATAAATATAAATTACTGAATTAATATCTTGATTAATAACTATGTATATAAATTATATAATGTATAACTTAAATTATTTTCCGAAAATTGACCGCAGTCTTTCCATACAAATAGGCAAAATTTTGGGAGATAAACCCGAGATTTTTGATAAAAACAGAATTAACGGGAAGACACATTACACCTATAAACAAATTGATTTATAAATTCTTACACTCAACAGGTAGCATTGGTAGCATTAAAAATGTAACTTTCTATACGTCTAAAAAAGTTTTTTTTAAGAAAATATGCTACACATGCTACCTGACACATCAGGAACATAATATATTATTAGAATATCAACAGGTAGCATGTGAAAAAATGATATGCTACCTTATTGCCCTGATATGCTACCTTATCCACCTTTTAAGATTGGCGTTATATAATGCGAAAATTAAAGTAAAAGATTAATTGATTTATATAAAATAAATAATTACAATAATTTATATTGAAAATATTAACAAATTACAAAAATTCATTAAAAATATCTCCGAAATCAATGATATTTCAAAAAATTTATCAGTGAAAAACCTTCTTTACGTAATATTAGTCAGCCTTATAA
>JAFUYA010000025.1 GCA_017477025.1 Bacteroidales bacterium
AAACCACGAGAGGGATTTAACTTTCCTGAAACGTGTCGCTGAAGAGTACGGCTATATTTTCAAAATCGCAGAGGGCAATCTCGTATTTTATAAAACAGAAAAACTTATAAACGCAGATTCTGCCAAGATTTTATATAAGTCGGATTTATCAACCATCAGCTTAAGAGAAAAAACAAGCCATAATTATAAATCCGTATCAGTAACATACAAAAACCCAAAGACAGGCAAAGTTGTCTCGGCTACTGCCAAGAATGACAAATGTGTCAAAGGGGATACTTTGAAACTTGACTGTCGATGTGAAAATAAACAACAGGCTTTAATAAAAGCAAAAGCGGCACTTTCAAACGGTAACCACACGATTGAAGGCTCTTTATCCATGCCGGGAAATCCGTATTTAATCGCAGGACTTAATGTCGAAATAAAAGATGTCGGATATTTTTCAGGAAAATACCACATCACAGAGGCTCACCACACCATTGATAAACAGATGGGATATGCAACAAATGTGGAGGTGAAGTCGTGTTAAGGTTTGGAACTGTAACTTCAATAAATCCGAAAACAGCAAGAGCAAGAGTCCAGTTCGCACAAGACAAAATGACTTCATATTGGCTCGCAGTCCTGCAAAATAAAACATTTAAAGACAAGTTTTATTCAATGCCGGCGGTTGGAGAGCAAGTTGCTTGCTTGATGGATGAGAACTCTGAAGATGGAGTAATTCTCGGAGCAATTTACACCGTAGAAGATGTCCCGATTATTGAAACAGAAAAACAAGTATCCGCAAACTTTGAAGATGGAACTTTTGCCAATGTTGATAAAGAAACTCAAACGCTCACACTCTCATTTCCAAATATACATTTAATCGGAAATATTACCCACGAGGGAACATTATCTAATTCTGCCGGCATAACTTCAAGTGCTGACATAACAGATAAAAAGTCCTCTATGCAAGCAATGAGAAATATTTACAACGCACACAAACACACAGGAAATCAGGGAAGTCCGACTTCCGCACCTGATAAAGGAATGTAATGACTAAATTAAACGAAATTAAATATGTAGATTGGCAATTCAAACTCAACGGCATCGGCGAAGTCGCAGAAGGTGTTGAGGATATTAACCAATGTATTGCTTTAATCTTAAATACTCCAAAAGGTTCTGATCCGCACAGACCGACTTTTGGATCAAACATTCTTAAATATATTGATTACCCCGTTAATATTGCAAAGGCAAATATTATCAGAGAAACCATTGATGCAATTTCAATGTGGGAAACAAGAGTTCATGTAAACTCTGTCCTGTTTGATGTTGAAGGCTCAAATATAAAAATAAAAGTACAATGGACTCTTAACGGCTCATCTACTAAAGGAACAGCGGAGGTGACATTATGACAACAAGACTCCCTGAACCTAACTTTATTGAAAGAGATGCCGATAAAATAACTCAAGAATGGATTAGTCTTTACGAGGAAAAGACAGGCAAAACTTTACAGCCTGCACAGATTGAAAGACTCTTAATTGATGTCGGTGCATACAGAGAAAATCTGCTCCGAATAAAAATACAAGAAATCGCAAAGTCTAATTTATTGACCTACGCACGAATGGAAGTGTTGGAACATTTGGCAGAACTTGTCGGGGTTCATAAGTTGGAGGGGAAATATGCTAAAACAACAATAAAATTCTCTTTGAACGAAACTTTGAACTTTGATATTCCGATTCCAAAAGGTACTGAAATTGAAACTGAAGATGGGAAATATACCTTTGCAACAGATGACGATACAAACATTCTTGCCGGCACGTTATCAGCAACAATTGGTGTAACTTGTGAAGAAACAGGCGAGGGTGCAAACGGTTATGCTATCGGAAAAGTAAATAATCTTCTGACACCTTTATCCTATGATGTTGATGTTGTTGAAAGCATAACAGTTACAGATGGCGGTGCTGATGAAGAATCAGAGGATAGCTTAAGAGAAAGAATAAGGCTCGCTCCTGAAAGTTTTTCTAATGCAGGAAGCAAAGGTGCTTATAGATTTCATACATTATCTGCTCATCAATCAGTAACGGATGTTGAAGTATTATCTACATCGGCAGGAGTTGTCGATATTTATCCTCTGACAGCGACAGGAAACCCAACACCTGAAATGATCCAAATAATAACTGATTATTTGTCAGCAGATAAAGTCAGACCACTTACTGATAGAGTCGTGGTTCACGCACCTGAAAAGATAGATTTCACAATAGTTGCGAATTTAACTTTATATTTGGATGCTGATGCAGATGCCGTTCAAAAGTTGGTTAATGAGCGATTAAATGAATATAAAGAAGAGATGTCCTCAAAGTTAGGAAAAGATATCGTTCCTACTCAAATAATCGCCATTTTAAATTCAATTTATGGTGTTTATAAAGTTGAATTATTATCTCCGGCATATCAGGTATTGTCTAATAACCAATGGGCAAATCTTCAAAGTTTTAATATAACGATTGGAGGCAGAGCGAATGAATAATAATCTGTCACCTATAAATGATTTATCTTCAAGAACATTTGACGATTTATTCGCACGTTTTCAGGAATTAGATCTTGAATGTTTGTTGGTTTATTTATTCGACAAAGTCAATGAATCCGCTTTAATTCATCTTGCCGAGCAGTTCCATATCACAGGAAACGAGGGTTGGGCAGGATGCACAACAGAAGCTGAAAAGCGAGATTTGATAAAGAACTCTTTGAACCTGCACAGATATCGTGGAACTAAATATTCTCTTGTGCGTGTTCTTGAGATTTTAGGACTTAACGGTAAAGTGTCCGAGTGGTTTGAATATGGAGGACATCCATATTATTTCAGAATTTCAATTGATATGAACGACAAAGGATTTGATGAGTTTACGGAACAGTCTTTACTTGACCTTATAACCGCAAATAAAAATGTGCGTTCTCATCTTGAAAGCCTGATTATCCATTTAATCAGCACAACGACTCAAATGTACGCAAGTTATACAACAACGAGCGAGGAAGTTACGGTATGACAAAGGAATTTTATTCAATAATAACCGATATAGGTTTACAAAAAATCAATGAGGCACTTAATGACGGCACTAAATTAGACTTAAAATATATTGCTGTTGGTGATTCAAACGGTGCTTATTATGAACCTGATCCTACACAGACAAGATTAAAAAACGAAAGATACAGAGCCGAAATAACCGAACTTACACAACTCACAGCTAAAGCACTTGTGCCGGCATCAGTCGGTGGGTTTTATATGAGAGAGTTTGGAATATTTGATTCCGAAAATAATCTGTTGTTGGTTGGAAAGCAACCTGAAACATATAAGCCGTTAGAAACACAGGGAAGTTTTAAGGAATTATGGTTAAAGGTTGTCATTATTGCGATTAATCCTGATGTAATTCAGATAAATGTTGATCCAACCATCCAAATGGCATCACAAAGTTGGGTTTATAATCTGTTTAATGGACATACCCACCCCGATTTAATGCCTATATGGTTATATGACACAAACGGAAACGGATTTGTGGACACTTGCGAATATGTTGACGGAGGAACATTCACCGATGGTGAAAATATGAATATACCTCAACCGCCGACAGTTCCTCAATTAATTATGAGTACAACAATTTACGATAAGAACGGAAACGGCATAGTTGATGATGCTGAAAATATCGATGCCGGAGGATTTTAAAGAAAGGAAAATATATGGGATACTTACAAATCAAACGTGGTTTATCAGAGAATTTGCCTGTGGAAGCAAAACCGGGCGAACTATTATTTACAACCGATACAAAAAAGTTTTATATCGGTAATGGTGAGGGAAACGCATTAACAGAATTCGCAAATGCGGCACAACTTGCAAACTTCTTATTACAAAAAGCAGAGAAAACGCACACGCACCCATCGTCTCAAGTAACAGATTTTGCATCGGCGGTGGATAACAGAATTGCACTTCAAAAAGCAAAAGCAAACGGAATTGCAACATTGGACTCTTCAGGAAAAATTCCAAACGCTCAAATTCCGAATGTATTTAAGGAAGCGGCAGTTGTTGATAATATTACGGCACGTGATGCTTTAAATGCTTTTTCAGGTTTGCACGCACTTGTTGTTGATGCCTCTGCTGATTCAACAGTCGGTGCAGGTGGTGGTGCTGAATATGTTTATAACGGCACAAAGTGGGTGAAAATATCTGAATTTAACAACCTCGACACTCTTGTGGATTGGTCAGGGATTCAGAATAAACCGAGTTTTGTTTCATCAATAACAGATTTGGCAGATGTTCCGTCATTAGATAATCAGGGCGGTATGCTCTTGTGTGTTTTACCTGATGAATCAGGAATTGGTTTTATTGCACCTTTTGATGGCAACTTTGATGGAGGTTTATTCTAATGCCAACTAATATCCGCATAAGAAGAGGTAAAAAAGCAAATCTGCCAAGTTCTGCTCCGAGTGGAATGCCTCTATGGTGCGAAGATACAAAAGAATTATATATCGGAACAGGTTCAGGTATTCAGATAATTCATACCTATGATGCTGACACCGTAGATGGTTATCATGCCAGTTCGTTTTTACAATCCTCAAAACAATTCAAAATTGTTTCAGGAGCGAATACGGGAACAACAACTTATGTTTACCCTCCTGACGGATATACGATGAGTAATTTAGTAGCCTTTATTCCAAGTATAAGAGTTATTCACTATAACGGGGATGTTGATAACAACGACTCTATGTATTGCAATTGGGGAAAAGAAGATACCCGAATAAGAATTTCTTGTTATAACTCGGAGCAGAGAGCAAATCCTCAATGTAATTACATGGCAGTATGGAGGAAATAATGAATTATCTATTGATTGAAAATGATAAATGCGTTGGTGTTTGCGACTATGAACCGAATGTTGGCAATGACAATATTCAGGTAATAACTTATTCAGGAAATATTCCTCAAGAGAGATTAATTTATG
>JAFUYA010000026.1 GCA_017477025.1 Bacteroidales bacterium
CAATACGTTTTTCATGAAGATACTGAAACTTGTACTCCTGTTTATACAAAATATGATAATGATTATGAAAAGTTCTATGACAAGGCTTTAAGCGATATTGAAAATGCTAAAAAGACAAGGGAATATATGCTTGATATGGCAAACCATCCTAACTGGTTTGATGCATCATTTATACCTTGGCTCTCTTATGATGCTCTAAATATCGAATTACCTGACGGTCATTTGTTTTTTGCTCCAATTATTAATTGGGGAAAATACAGAGAAGAAAATGGAAAACTTGTTATGCCTGTAAGTGTTCGTTTGAATCATGCAATTGCAGATGGATATTTAGTTGCAAACGTATTTCGCCTCTTGGAACAGGAAATTAATTCATTTGTTAAACGTTTATAAAGAGACCGTTAAAAATAAGCTGATAAAATGCTTAAAACTCTCTGATAACTTTTTTATGAAATTTGTCTCTTAATCCATTCCATTATTATTGAAACAAGATACTCTTGCTCGGATTTGGTTAGTTCCCTGTGTTGAGGAAATTTGTGCCATTTTTCAATACACCCACGACAGCAAGTAGCAGTTGCGTGTTGGGCGATAAAAACAGGATGACCTCGCATTGGAGTTTGTTTACCATCATTCTCAGGATTTGCCGGAGCAACCCTGTCCCGAATAAAATCGCAGGCATGAGAATAGATCTTATCCATTCCTTTATCTTTTATATATTCAAGTTCTTTTGCCCGCAGTTTAAATCTGCTTCTGAACTTTGACTTTGCTAATCGATCCAAGATTTCCATAAAATAATTATAATATATTAAGTTTTGTTTTGGTAAGTTTATACTAACTAAATTAAAAGAGCGTTGTTTAATAAATTAAATGCTCTCTTTTTTTATTAGTATAAATATACTAAACCTTTTTCAGTAAGGCTTTTCAGCCATTCTGTATTTTTTATAATAGACTTATCCTGAAAGTTAGAAAACTTACATTAAATATATGATTTTTGTAAAAAGTCATAGTCAAGTTGCCTAACTGGGGAATATATGGGAATCAAAAAAATTGGTATTATAAAATCGTAAAATAGTGCCAAGTTCTCTGTAAATTTTTACATCTTTGCCTTGCTTACGCAGAACGATGTCGGGATCGGGTAAATATGAACCTAATGAATAAAAATTTATACTTCGTTTTCGAGTTGCAATTTCATCTGATAATTTTTTTGCCATAATTTTTCCTTTTAGGGTGATGTTAAATGTTGTTTAAAACCTTTTTAATTTCTTTTAATTTTAATTTTTAGGGGTTGGTGCAATAACATGTGAGTCAAATTAATTTAAGAGCCCTTAAAAGTCTTTTACGAGTTTTAAGGTTTCAAATTTTTGTCTTGATGAAATATGTATTTCACCAGTTCCGTTTCCGGCGGCGTGCAGAGCAAGTGCCAATGCCCAAAAGCGGTCAGCGTGTCCGTTATCTGAACGGTCAGCATCAAAACGGATATTGTTTGCAGTTGTTGTTATTCTGCGAATTGAGTGTAAGTCCTCCCTAATTTCATGAGTTTTAGGAATAAAAACAGTTCTGTTTTCAAAGTGGGTACGGAGGCAATATGCCATTTCCTCTTTGATTCTGTTAGTGAACATAATCGGCTCAACTCTATATTTGCCGAATTTTATTTGTGCGTTTTCGGATAATTGCATCCCGATCCCGGTTGAATCAGGACAGCATCTTCTAAATGGCTTGCAGGATAGCACCTCCGATAAAATATCTTCTTGTTTATGAAATGGCATTTTAACCAGTTCAATAACACTTCGAGTGTATAAAATATTTTCTAATTTTTCTAACACCCAAATTACAGTTAAATCCTTTTTACGACCGACATCCATTCCGACAAACATATCGTTTTTGATTTCAGATAAAGGTCTTAAAATATCATCCAACTCACAGGTTGAAATAAGGTCATAAGGTAAAAAGGCGCAAGCCTCATCAACGGCTATACAACAATACTCTTGCAACCAAGTATATTCATCAAAACAGTTGTCTTCTTCATTTTTCATCCACTCCTGTTGTTCTTCAGGGGTGGTTTTTCTTTGGTAAATTCTATCAACAAGACCTTCAGAAACAGCAAGCTGAATCGGTGTTTTATGATGAGACCATTTTAATTTACCCTTTCAATTACATATTTTTTTGATTTTCAATTACATTCTTAAATAATTAGAGTTAAAAATTTTGATAATCTGTTAATCTGCTAAAAATGTCTCGTAAATGCTTCCCTGTTAAGGGTTTTATTTTGATACGATGTAAGTCTCA
>JAFUYA010000027.1 GCA_017477025.1 Bacteroidales bacterium
ATTTAACGGATACTGTCGTAAAGATTCAGACTAAGGATAAAGAAACAGTTTTAGACAGTAAGCATTATAGTCGAAAGTTTTATGGTGTTTTATCTGTAATTTTATTAATCATTTTCTTAATATGCGGATATGAATTATATAGAATATGCAGAAAATGAAAAATTGTATTAACTTTGCACCGTGAAATAACCGATACTATTATATGCAAGATACTAAATAGAACAGGCTCACAATGAGTGAAAGAGCGGAAATAATAGGAATATTTGTCAGAAACGGAGTCTATGATTTAGACTATATGAGGGATCATTATAATAATCTTGATTCAGAAACTACATCCGATGATAAACCTGAATATGTAAATACTTATTCTAACGGAGGTCATTTATTTGGAGAAGGTGGAGATAAAGGTAAAACTCCTCAACACAATTTTACTTTACGATTAGCCACAGGTTTTGATTCTTTTGGCAGACCTGTTCAAACAGAACAAGACAAACAATTTGAAGAGGCTTATAGAAAAGCACAAGAACAAGTACAAAAGAGAAATGCTCAAAAACTAATAGAAGAAAGTAAGAGATTAAAAGCAGAAGAAACGAAAAAATCAAAAACAATAACAACTCATCCTGATTTAATTCATCAAGACTTCTTACAGCTACAGGCTGAACGAATTAAAAGACAGCAAGATAATATAAGAAATATAAATTCACCTAAAACAATAGAAGATAATGCAAAAGAAGTGCTTTATAATACTTCATCTTCTTATAGGAAATCATTAGAAGGAAACTTATATGGTAAAGAAAGAGAGCTTTATCAAAAGGAGAAGAAAAATGCTGATAATTTTAATAAAGCAGTTGGAAGAGTATTAACAAGTAAAGGACTTTTAGAAGTGCCTGGTATTAAACCTATGGTCAAAGGTTTATTGAATGATCCTAATGGACATTATGTCGGTTATTGGAATTCTTGGGGCGAAGGGGATCCTTACCTCAATGGATACGGTCCCGACAATTTATTTTTTATAAATGTACCTCATTTAGAAGGATGGAATTTGGAGGGTATTCACAATTTATTACCGAGATATGATAGTTATTTAAAAAGCCATTATCCTAATGAGAAATTAGTGCGTACTTATAGTGTTAATACTATAGAAGATAATGAAAATTCAAAACCTCCATATTACTTTGAGCCTGATACAAATATAAAATCATATGAATCTTTCCCACCAATGAATGTTAAAGATAGTCCTATCATTTCAAGTGGTAATGACTATATTTCTTACTTCATGGATAATGATGGAACTGTGTATAAAAGAGTAGAAGATATTTATAAATATCACCCTAAAGACCTTATGAAAACTTGGGGAGATGATGGTAAAGTAAGCAGAGGAAGTGAAAGAGAACATAAGGCATTTAAACCTTTAGTAGGTATAGCTGGAGCAATGATAGACGAAAATGGACATCCTATGGTCTATACTACTAAATGGAATCCTGTAGATACATTTTTATTAGATGATAGTTTATTAAATTATTTAAAAAAGCGGAGAAATGAGAGACAAATTCAAGTGGGATTTCAAAAGAATTATTAAGCGTGTATTAATTACTGCTACTATTTCTTTTGTTGTATTAACTGTTGTTATATTTGGATTAGGAGTGTATTTTTGGTTTTTTACAGATCTTGGATTTGAAGCCTTATATATGGCACGTTCAGCACCAAGTAGAGAGGAGATTGAAAGTACATGTCCTGGCAAAAGTAAAGAAGAAATAGATTCTATATACAATGCTTGCATACAAGAAACAATAGAGCATATGAACTATGTAAAAGAAAAAGCAAAAGAAAGAAAAGCAAAAGAAAAATAACATTTTCTTTAACAAAATATACTAAAACTGCAAGAATTTTCGTTATCTGTTTCCACTAACAAGTAAGGATAGTAAAACGATTATATTAGAAGATATATAAAAGAGTAGTATGCTAATGAATTTATATGCTAATGAATATAATTTATTGGCATACTTTTTTTATTTTAAGAACCTATTAAAAAATATAAAAAACAATAAAAAAGCATATGGATAATGAGGATAAAGCACCTGATTCTTTTTCAGTAGATTTTTACAATACAGATTATTTGCTTCTTACGGAAATTGCATTACATAGAATGATTGTAGATAAAGGAGTAATTAAATTGAAACATTTTAATACAGATGAAATGGCAGAAAAATTAAAGAAGGAAAATGTTATAATAGTTTGCAATGAGCATAATAAACTTTATGCTCATGTTATTTTAGACGTTTTAAAGATAAGTCCCTATGTGTTTAAGGAAAATTATCGTATTTTAGAAGTGCCTAGTGTATTAGATTTTTATGAAAAATGTGTAAAATTTTATAACACTCATATAATACCAGCAGAAGCAAAACTTTTAAATTTATGAATACCATGCATGATTTACCATTAGATTTTTTTAACAGAGATATTTTAGCAGTTGGAACACTAAGAAATTTTTATAATATTTATTCTATACACAAATTATTTTTCATGACTACATACCGACCTGATGCAGGAACGATTAATATTGTAGACAAGCAGGAAATAATTGGGAATTCAGTATACAACTATATAAAACATGCTTTAGACAATAATAACTACTACATTTTACTACAAGATGATATAGAAAATGCAAAAAAATATGCAGAGGAACATAGCAATGTTTATATTATAGATCAATTCTGGAGAGCATCACTTCGTGATTTTCTACAAGAAAAGTATGATAAACTCATAATATTGGAAGATAAAAAACAATTAGACTTATGAAAAATTTATAGAAATATACCAGTAATTTGGCTGGTATATTTCTATTTCTTTTACATTTTCTATAATCTATTGGCGTACTTTTTTACTGCCATACATATTTATCAAATAATTTTGTAAATTTACCCGCGTAAATTTTAATAATAATAAGATTATGGAACACTGAAAAGATAAGATACAGAAGATAGGGTATAATTGCGAGTCCGAAAGTTTATCTAATTATATTATAAAATATAGTGTGTAACCTACTAATGTAATGACTTATTATTGAAATAAATTAAAATCAAATTTATAAAAAGATTTTTCTATAGGAAAATAATAACAAAATAAGTACGGATATTAAAGTATCCGTACTTATTTTGTTATTATTAGAAATGTACATTAATTTAAAACGCATTCAAAAAAACGTTGCTTTTGTACATTAAGTTTAAAATTTACACCTTATAAATATTGTGGTATATAAAGACAAAAACAAGGGTGAGTATTCCGTTTAAAATAATATACAACGGAACAGAGAATCCGTTTAAAAATGCAAACACAACGTTTATTACCAATGCAATAAAGAAAAATATTGCCGATAATACTTTAAGATTCGTCGTTATTCTGCTTCCCCTACTTTTTACACCCATTGCCATTACTAAAGGAATTCCCATAAAGAAGAAACTTCCCAATGCAATAATGCTGTTATCCGTGCTTTTGCTTATGGAATATAAGCCATAGGCAAGTAATGCCGTGATACATACTGCAATAATACTGTACAACCAATTTACTTTCATAACTCTTATTGTTTATTAAACGGCGGCGGAGTTAATGCTACTAATTTCAAGACCTCAGGGACTTGTTCCGCCTTCTGCCAATCCAACATACCGGGTTTCCAAACAAATGTGTCTTTCGTTACCTTTTTATCGGCTATCAACCGTGATAACTCTTGCTCACTGTACGGTCCCGATTGCTTATTGTCCGTTATTATGTAATATGTCTGAGGTATTGACTGCTGCAACGGATTCATTGAACCCGGAATGTGCATATTTTGCATTGCATGATTCATCGTCTGAGTCATCTGCTTCGCTATCGCTATACTCATCCCGAATTCAACTAATCTGTCTATCGAATAAAAACTATTTTCCATAATACAAATTACTAATCTTCATTGCTTTTTTTACATTGCAGGAGGTGGCGGAGGAGGAACGGCTCCGAATAATGAAGATAATTCAGCAACATTGCCTGCCAATTTCCAATTCTGCATTCCCTGTTTCCATACGTATGTATTAACCGTCAGTTGTCCGCTCTGTACCATCTGTCCCAACTGCTGCATATTATACGGTCCTGAATTCTGTCCGTTGATAGAAACATTGTATTGTATCTGCGGAGGTGGCGGAGGAGTATTCATAGCCTGATTCATATTCTGACCCATGTTATTCATCATGCCTGCCATCTGCTGACCCATTGCACCGCCCATCATCATTCCGGTCATAACTCCTGCAGCATTGAATCCTCCGCCTGAACCGCCGGCATTGCCCATCTGTCCTAAACTTGCTGCACCTGTCTTCAATACCTCTGTCTGTTGGTCTAATGCATGGGCGCCCATAAAGTTCGTTTCCGTCTGAAGTCTTTGGGCTCTCTGTGCTTCCTCACGCTGTATCTTCAAAGTTTCATCCATATTCTTGGCATTGATAGATTGCATATCCGCCATATTCTTTACATTGACTATCGTCTGTGCCTCTATCGTGTTGGCTGTCTGACGGGCGGTTACACTCCTTAACTCTGCATATCCTTCACTCTCTTTATCTGCCTCTATCGTTGAAATATCCAATCCTTTCATATTAACTCCGAAGTCCGTTTCCAATCTCGGTTTTAGATATTGGGCAACAATATCGTTTATCTCCAATATCTTTCTTTCCATCTGCAGGACAGGTATGCCGTTATCTTGAGGTACATTGGTTACTACGGCTTTAACATATTTGATTACTGCATCTTTGATTTGCTTTTTGAAATCTTCCAACTCAAAGTTTATCAAACGGTTTAACTTGATAAAACCTTTGTAGTCGGTAATGTTAAAGGTTATAGTTCCTCTGACTGACATCGGAACTGCAAAATCTAAAAATCTCGGGTCAAAGACATCAAAATAAGGTACTCCGAATTTTATTTGTACATTGCCTGAAAGATTGATAAAATAAACTTCTGCCTGAAAAGGACTTGCTCCGCCGAATGCTGCCCCGACTATACTTGAAAGTACAGGAAAGTTTGCCGTCTTTATTGTCTGGTCGTATGGTCCGATGATAAAATCCTGCAAACTGCCGTCCTTTTGTTTATAAACAAATACGGCCAATTCTCCGTCTTTTACCCGCAGACTGCTGCCGTAACGGATGGAGTTCTCCTTATTGGTGGAATTGGCTGCCTGTCCGTTCGGACGCCATTTCCATACCAAATACTCTTGCTCGTCGCAGCGGATGACATCCATCAATCCGCCTTCTTTTTTACTGCTGAATAATCCCATAATATTTCTAATTTATAGCCCCTCTGTAAATCCATACATATCTATAAGTTTCGCCTTTGTATAATATAAATCCGTTGCCTTGGAATCAAAATCTATAACACTTATTTTTTCTTCCAAACTTTTTTTATTATTTGTCCAAAACTTATAAATACATTTTAATGATTGTTCATTTACCGTTCTAAAACCGCAATTATCAAACAAGTTTCTGAATGTTTTTGTGAAATATGTATCAAATGCAGGTACATTCCCATAAACACCCAGCATAATCTTAGTAATCAAGGTTACTGACGGTCTTACTTCTTCTTTCTTTTTCTCGTTGTTGTTTAGAATATCAGTTATTAATACTTCTTTCTCTTTCTTGTCCTTGTTGAGAATCTTAGTTAATACTTCTTCTATTTTCTTATACTCCTCACAAAGTAATTTGATATTGTCTTGAGTGTAGTTATCTACGTCAATATTCCAAATTCTTTTATCACAATCAGCAATATGCCCGATTAGAGGTTTCAAACAGGCTACACTTTTTTGCAACAGTTCGCTGCTGCCGCACAACATTCCCCAACTTGCAAGATAACTCCATAATTGCAAACAACTCAATTGCATATTTTCTTTTAGGTTTTCCCTGTTCTTATGAAAGTAAGCAAAACAAAAATCAAAGGAAGCATAGCGATGAGTATTATCTCCTCTGTTTTGTATCTCCCCATCAAGATATTTCTTTATCTCTGTATTATAATCCATCATTTTAATAACTGTTTATTATTTGATTAAGTTTCTTCATTGCTACGTCCTTACCACCAGAGTATCGTCCAGAGAAAAGGCCAACATTCTTATTTGCGAACTCCACTGCTTTTGCTTTTTCACCATTCTTGCACATTTCATGAAGGCATTTCTGTACATATTCCTCAAAACAACTATTACAGTCCTCAGTTATATAATTCTTACCCTCATCGTATTTATGCTGTTTTATGTAGTAATCTTGTATACTTTCTCTGCATCTATAAAGAGAATACTCACCGAATCTACTACGGAAATCGTTATAGGTTTCTGTTGCCTTATCTATTTGATTATTACCAAGATATTGCTTTACTGTAGCAGCGCAAGCATCACTAATATTATCTGGCACAATCCCGACTACCTCAAAATTCTTTATGACCTTGACAGCGTCATCTGTTTTATTTTTTTGTAAAAGAGATAAGACTTTTGTCCTTGCAACAGTACAGTTTGTTCTCAACTCGCTTTTGTTATAACTTACCACACCTGCAATTATGCAGATAGCAAGAATGACTACTACACTCAAAAGCAATTTCCTTCTTTTTTGTTTTCTGCTTAACTGATCTTGCTCAAATTTATTGATAATGTCAGCAAACATCTTATCGTTAGGAAACAATGACTTGGCTTTTAATACACATTCCTCGCATTTTCTTTCATATACTTTTCCGTATTTTCCTGAAATTTTTGTTTGCAATGAAGTTATAAACTCAAACAAGTCCGATTTAGTGTTAGGTATCGGAAAATGTTGAATAGCACTAACTATCCTTTGATCTAAATCGTCATCTAAATCGTCATCCCACATACCCTCTTTCAACTTCAAAGCATTATTTTCTACCATGATTTTATCAAGAAGTTCAGATAATTTTTGAGTTGAAGAATTTGCTGCAATATTTTCAAAAGCATAGCCGCACTCCGGACAAGCACCTTGATAACTTTGTACTATTGCTCCGCAGGCAGGACATTTCTTTACATCGCCTAACTTATTGGATTTCGGAGCAGAAGATTCAGCCTTTGCTTTCTCTGCTTTCTTCAATTCAACAAGTCTTGCGTCCAAGACCATTTCAAACTCGTCAAGGTCAATTCCCATTGACTGTGCTTTTTTGAAAAGAATTTGTTTTTCTTTTTCTGTTAATTCACCGTCGGCAAGTGCCGCACTGATTAAACCTTCTAACTGTCCGTTATACATTGTAGTAATGTTTATTTTATTTAAGTTAATGCTACTCTCTTTACAGCGTTTCGGCATTCTCTGATATCAGCGAATTATTAAGCATGATTAACGCTGTTAAATATTTTTTTTAAGATTGTTTCCATCTATTTTCTGACCATGTATGTTTCAAACACTTTGAACCACATTTTTTACATATAGGTTTTGAAAGGAATCCTGTTTCTACACAATCCTCACACAATGTTCCGCATTTAGGACAAGTGTATTTGTGAAAAGCTGTCAATCTCAAAAAGCCTTTTTCAGCTACTTTGCCACATTTTTTACAAATATAATCGCTCTTTGCCATTTTTGTTTTGACTTAGTTATATACCATCAAGTCCGTCGGTTCTAAAGATGCAATCTTATTCTTGTTCGGTTCTGATTGCATTTGTTAATAAATTGTTTTTGACGTTATTTATCCGTTATCATAATTTGGTTTAGTTTCTTATGTTTTGCAAAAATATGTATAATGTCCAAGAATTATGAAACAAACCCCGGTTCTTATTAGGTTCTTTTTCAATGGTTACAAAAAATTCCTGTCTGCCTGTACAACAAAAAAACTTTCGGAAGATCATACTTGGAGAGAGGAGAAGTTCTTTACGGGGAAGAATGTAAAAGCCCTACCTTTGTAAAAGAGAATAAATTACAAATAGTTATTATTCAGTATTATGTAAATTCTGCTTTGTAAATTTTTGCATAAATACGCAAAAATTTACAAAGTTATGAATATAAAACGGGACATCTATCTGAACAGGTTAATATCAAGTAAGCACAATTCTATGATTAAAGTTGTTATGGGTAAAATATTAAATAAATTAAGAATCAAAGGCTATTCGGTTGATGTCGGACAGGTAATCCTTAACACAAAAAATAGTGAGGACAAAAGCCAAAGAAAGCATCTTGAAGTTGATTTTATGTTGAAAGACGGTATTATATAAAAAAGGTACATACAATTTGAGGTTGTATGTACAGTATGAAGTTAATAATTCAGGAAAACTGATTACAGAAGTTTAATTACCGTCAATCCGCCCTTGTTACCTATGGCGAAGTTGCATGCAGGTTGCTTTCCTTGTACAAGATTTTCCAAAAACAAGGGCTGATTCAAATAAAACGTATGACAAACAAAGGTATCACCCGGTTTTATTTTGGAATTGACTGACGAAATTACCTCAAAGTTGCCGTTTCCTATGTGTTTTATTATGGCGATTCTTCCTGGATTCCACTGTATTTCAACACTTGTACCTACGGGTATATCTTTTGCATAAACAGGTTCGGTGAATATTCTGACGGAAGACCTCACGGCATCCCCCATACAATAGTCGCAGACAAAAGTTTCGTAATCAGGATAGCCGATAAGACGTGCCAATATATCCAATGTAGAATCCCTGATGCTCTTGTATCCGTCTATATATCCCCACAAACGTTTAAGAGTGGAAGAAGATAAATTTTCCTTTAACCGTCCTTGTATCACTCCGGCAAGATAGGTAAAATCCGATGACGTTTCTATTTTGTGATTGATGGATTCTTCCACTGCTTTACGCAACAACAATAAATTTTGAGCGTTATCTTTCATTTTTAAGAGTAATTTCAAAACGCAATTTTACGACATTTTTCTTTGATACGCCATCTGTTTTTCAGTTCTTTTTAGTTTCTTTTTGCAGCGGTTGGATATTCATGGCGGAAAAGTGTTTGTTTTTCTTGTATAAATCCACAGACTCTGCGGGAACAAAAACACGGAAACTGTGCGTATCGGTAACAAAAAATGTATTGTCGGCACATACGGGAGGTTTCTTGTTGCGGATAATAAGAGTGTCAAGTACATTCATATCAGCCAAAGCCAACTCCGAAATATTTTCTATATTCTCTCCTATATCCAAATATCTCAATTGCCAACAAAGGCGGAAAGCATAACTTTCTATTTGTCTGACACTGTTTGGCAGAACAACCCTCTCAATTCCCGATGCAAAGAAAGCACTGCTGCCCACAGTGTTCAGCGTTTTCGGGAAACGCACGTTTTTCAGTTTGTGTGAATAGGCAAGAAACGACTTTGCTATCTTGTCCAAAGTGTCGGGGAAATAAACGTTTTCCAAAGCATCGGAAGATGATTCGAACAAAAACGGACAAAGAGTATCCACCGTCTTATCCACAATAACTGTCTTCAAAGCAAAACAACCCGCAAAATCATCGTGATAGTTGATTGTATCCAACGAATGGCAGTAAGCACTTTTGACTACAACACACCCGACAGCACTGCCGCCGAAGGCATAATTACCTATGCCCAGCAAACTTACGGGCAGAGTTACGGTATCTCTCAAATTAGTACAGGAGGCAAAAGCATTGTATTTGATGTACTGCAACCCTTCGGGCAAAACAACTTTTGTAAGTTGCTTGTTGTTCTCAAAAGCTCCGGGTTCAATACTCACGACAGGAAATGTAAACAGACTTTTGCTTATCTTTTGCGGAATAATCAACTCACCTTTCACATCCTGTCCCGAAACAATTACGGCTTGGGAATCTACAATACGACATTTTAACACTTGATTGTCGGCAATCTTGACATCAAAAACTTCGGAAGTATAATGAATCAAATTGTTTATAAATACGCCTGCTAAAAATAGCACAACAACGGCAGAAAGTAAGTAAATAACATATCTTGTTTTGGAAAATATTGCTTTATACGCTTTCAGCCTTCTGATACCGGTTCTCTCTTTTGTTTTGTGTACAGCGTTTTATAATCTTTCTGAATTTAGGGAGGTGTCGGTGGGGAGGGTATGAGGAAGAGCATATTTGTTGTAAAACCCTTCCGAATGAATAAATATCGCTTCGGCAATCCAACTTACCGCCCTCCAATTGTTCAGGGGAAGCGTAATATTTAGTATAGGCAGGTTCTTTGAAAACGGCATAATAATCAGTATCGGCAAGACCGAAATCAATTATCTTTACATTATGGCCGTTATCGGTGATAAGAATATTGGAAGGTTTTATATCTCTGTGGACAATCTGCATAGGATGATAGTATTGCATAGCCTCCAACAGTTGTTTTACTATGCGGAGTCTGACATTCATTTTCGGATTTGTTTTCAGAAAGTTATTCAAAGTCTTACCGTCAATGAAATCCATCACGATACATAATCCGAAATTGTTTATCTGTTCAAGAGAATAGCACCTGACAATATTAGGATGATTGAGTTGCAGAAGTATGTCAAATTCCTTTTTCAATAATCCTTGATACAAACTGTTTTGTGCATATTGTTCTTTCAATCCTTTCAAGACGAAAAACTTGCCGTAACGCATGACTTTAACCAAACAGTTATAGCCCGAAGACGGTATTTCTTCTATTATAGTAAATTCTTCTGACAGATTATATGATAGGTTAGTATTTAGAATAATTCCAGAGGAATCGCTGAAAACTTCGGATGCCATAATATATTGTTATATTTTAAGCGACAAAAAAAATAAAAAGGGGATTAACGGGCAAAATTAATGATAAAATCTTTTATGTATATCATAGGCAAAGAGGATGTTTGAAGAAGAAAACATTATGAGTTAAAGTTATCAAAGACAGGTTATTAGAGGTAAAGAAAAAAACAGTGTGATTTCTGACAAAATCATTAAGAAAACGTCAGAAATCACGCACTTTTCTGACGTAATCATTAAAAAAAATTTGAGAATCATTCTTTTCTTTTTTTCGGACTCTTTTATCAATGCAGAGATTCACCAGAAGGGTATAAAAATTATTGTAAGAATGCGGTTAAGGATAAAAAAAAACAGGGATATTATGTTATCCCTGTTTTTTGTGATAAGATTTCAATCTTTATTTTTTGTATTGTGCAACTATGTTATCCATAGTGTCGTTGATTCTCATTTTATAGAAAGAACGCCATACGAATACGACTGCAATGATGACAAACACTATTCCGAAATAAGGAGCCATGTTTCTGAAACTCTCGCTTATAGCCATTTCCATTGCCAACAATCCGAACAAGGTAGTGAATTTGATAATCGGGTTCAATGACACCGAAGAAGTATCTTTGAACGGATCGCCGACAGTGTCGCCTACCACTGATGCATCGTGCAAATCCGTTCCTTTCAATGCCAAATCCACTTCCACAACTTTTTTACTGTTGTCCCAAGAGCCGCCTGCGTTAGCCATAAATACGGCCTGGAACAATCCGAACATTGCAATGGAAATCAAATATGAAACAAACAAACTTACGGCATCTCTTCCGCCTATGCCCGCAGGCGATGCAAGGCAGGCAAACCCCAATGCGAAGAAGAATATTGCCAAAAAGATATTCCACATTCCTTTCTGTGCATATTGCGTACATATTTTAACTACTTCAACGCTGGATTTAGGGTCTGCTTTTTTAGGGGCGTTAGGGTCAAGTTTGATATGGTCTTTGATAAATGCTACGGCACGGTTGGCACCTACGGTAACTGCCTGTGTGCTTGCTCCCGTGAACCAATAAATCACGCAACCTCCCAAAATGAATCCCAAAATAGTATAAGGGTTAAGCAAGTTCAGGATTTCGGCAGGATTGACGCCTAAAACGTTTTTAATTACCAATATGATGGAGAATATCATCGTCGTTGCACCTACAACTGCCGTTCCGATCAGTACGGGTTTGGCAGTAGCTTTGAATGTATTGCCTGCACCGTCGTTTTGTTCCAAGTAATATTTACTTTTCTCCCAATCAGGTTTAAAACCGAACTCTTTCTCGATTTCTTCATCCTTATTCGGTTCGTCTTCAATCAATGATAATTCATAAACACTTTGTGCGTTATCCGTAACAGGGCCGTAACTGTCCACTGCAATCGTAACAGGACCCATACCCAACATTCCGAAAGCAACCAAACCGAAGGCGAAGATTGCGGAATATGACATCAGATCTCCGCTGATATTTATACTGAATGCGTATGCAAGGAACATTAACAATACAAATATGATACCGGTCCAAAATCCTGAGAAATTACCTGTAACGAATCCGGAAAGAATATTCAAGGATGCTCCTCCGTGGTGTGATGCCTTTACTACTTCCTGCACATGTCCGCTTTTAGGAGAAGTAAAAACCTTAGTGATTTCTGGAATAACGGCGGCACCTATTGTTCCCAAGGAGATAATGGTTGCCAATATGCACCATAAGTTATTACCTAAATGCCCGAGTTGAAAATATGATACAATATATGTAACCGCTATACTCAAAACGGAAGCGATCCAAATCAAATTAGTAAGAGGTTTCTCAAAATCAAGATCTTCCGACTTACCGTATTTTATTTTTGAAATACCGTTGTTTATCCAGAAAGCGACAACGGAAGTTATCACCATCAAAATACGCATTGAGAATATCCAAACAAGCAAATCTCTTTGTAATGACGGATCTTTTACGGCAAGCAATATAAAGGACACTAATGCGACTCCCGTTACACCGTAAGTTTCAAAACCGTCGGCTGTCGGTCCGATGGAATCTCCTGCATTATCTCCTGTACAGTCTGCAATAACTCCCGGATTTCTCGGGTCATCTTCACCGATTTTGAATACAACTTTCATCAAGTCGGAGCCGATATCCGCAATCTTTGTAAAAATACCGCCTGCAATACGTAAAGCAGAGGCACCGAGACTCTCTCCGATTGCAAATCATATGAAACAACTGCCTGCAAGATTTGTCGGCATACACAAAAGAATTATTAACATCAAAAACAATTCAACGCAAACCAACATAACACCGATCGACATTCCTGCATTCAACGGAATATTCAGAAGCTTAAGAGGTTGTCTTCTTAGCGAAGCAAAAGCCATTCTTGCATTTGCAAAAGTATTCATACGTATTCCGTATGCAGCGACACCATAAGAGCCTAAAATACCTACAACCGTCCAAAATAAAATAAGTAAAACTCCTCCGGCTCCGGCACCCGTCTCGGCCAATACTCCGAAATAAATTGCTACTATTATACCTATAAATACAAACAATGTAGCCAAGAACTTACCTTGTTGTTTCAAATAAGTAGAACAAGTCTTGTATATGACTTCTCCTATCTCCAACATTTTTTTGTGAACAGGGAGTTTCTTCGTTTTAAAAAAGTGGTACATACCGAATGCAAATCCGAGTATCGTAACCAAAAATCCCCAATGCAAAAAACTCCACTCGTGGATAGCATCGGGGATTACTAAATCAGCTTCACTTGCAAGTACAGTACTTGCAGAGGCGAGAAAAATAATTAAACTACTTAATCTTTTCATTGTATTACTTGTTTTTATTTCTTTCATATATCAGATATAGTTCAGCATTCTTGTGTATTGTATTCCACATCGGAACTTTTGATGAGTACGGTATAAAAACAATTGCACAGAAAACGTGTGCAAATTTATATATTTTATTACAAAATGCAAAAAAATATTCAAAAAAATAATGTGAATACTTTTAATGAAACCTTTTTATTCACTTTTACGTTAAAGGTTAGGTAATAGATATTGCAGATATACCATGAAAAAAATAAAGATGATAATCAAGGACCTGAAAGCGTCCAGAATAAATCTTTTTTATGACATTATTCTTCTTGAAGAAGACGGTTCGCGTGCTATAGATATATCAGTAGGAGAGAAAGAGGCTGAAAGCATGGCGATATACATGGACAAATTGGCAATCCCCAGACCTTTGACATACGACGTTTTCATTGATATTATGGATAAGTTTTCGTTGAGTGTAAAAGAAATTGTTATAAGTGATTTCTTTGAAGGGAATTATTCTTCTTCTGTGCTTATTTCCGACGGCAAGAATGAGAAACAGTTTGATATGCGACCCTCCGATGCAATTAATCTTGCGTTAAGAACGGACTGCCCGATATATGTTTATGAGAATATTCTTGATGTTGTAGGATTCGATTGTTGCAAACTATTGACAGAATCATCTTTTAATGTATCGGCAAGTACTATAGAAAACATAGACAACCTGTCCGTTTTCGGTATAAATATGTTACAAGACCTGCTTAAGGATGCTTTGGAAAAAGAAGATTACATTACGGCATCCATTTTGCGGGATAAGATAAAAAACAGAGAGCAGTAAATTATTGCAGCATTTCTTTTACTTCTTTATCGGTCAAAATATAATCTTCCAAAGAGCAGTCTTTGATGAAAGAAAAATTGTTCATGGCTTTCTCTATTATTTCCGGAATTTGTAAGAAAGTAATTTTTCCTTTCATGAATTTTTCTACCGCAACTTCATTTGCGGCATTCATTATACAAGGCATGTTGCCGCCTTTTTCTATCGCATCGTATGCAAACTGTAGGCAAGGAAAAGTATTGGTGTCGGGTTGTTCAAATGTGAGTTTGCAAATATCAAAGATATTCAAGTTAAGTTCGTCATATCTGATTCTTTGCGGATAAGACAGTGCATACAAAATAGGCAATCTCATATCGGCACGAGAGAGTTGTGCCTTTATGCTGCCGTCCTCAAATTCAACCATTGAGTGTATAATACTTTGCGGATGTACTACGGCTTTGATTTGCTTCGCATCCACCCCGAACAACCATTTAGCCTCAATAACTTCCAATCCTTTATTCATCAGTGTAGCAGAGTCAATAGTAACTTTCTTGCCCATCTGCCAGTTAGGATTCTTCAGAGCATCTTCCACCGTTACATTTATAAGGTCTTTGCGTTTCATACCGCGGAATGTTCCACCTGAAGCCGTGAGCAGAATACTTTTTACAGGATTGTGATACTCTCCCTGCAGACATTGAAAAATAGCCGAATGTTCGCTATCTACGGGCAGGACGGGAACATTGTTTTCAACAGCCAATCTTGTAATCATTTCCCCTGCAACGACCATAGTTTCTTTGTTTGCTAAAGCTATTGTTTTTTTATGTTCTATAGCAGCAACCGTAGGGCGTAATCCGGCAAAACCTACCAATGCTGTCAAGACTATATCCACATCGGAAAAGCAGACAACTTCTTCCAGTGCTTCAGAACCTGCAAAAACTTTAATATCATCATTACTTAAAGCATCGGCTACATAAGAGTACTTGTTTTTATTTGCAATTACTACCGCATTAGGTTGGAATTGCTTAGCCTGAGAAATTAACAGATCGGCATTTTCCCCTGCAGTCAGTATTTCTGCGGAAAAAATATCGGGATATTTTGCGATGATATCTAAAGTTTGAGTACCGATGGAACCTGTAGAACCCAAGATTGCGACTTTTTTCTTTGTATTCATATTTTTATTTTTGAATAAAATTAAGAGTATGAAACTTTTTTCTTCGTTTTATAAAAGGAAATGCATTATAAACAGGCAAAATTGTTATAAATCTGCAATAATCGCTTTTACCAAGGCTACCGTCTTATTTGTAGCAACAGAAACATTATCCAAAACTTCCGTATGTGTCTGCACGGCGTCTATATCCTCGTTAAAAACATTTGAGATGACACTTAAACCTAATACTTCCATTCCGCAATGCACGGCAACTATGACTTCGGGGACGGTACTCATACCGACGGCACTTGCACCCCATTGTCTGTACATAATATACTCGGCAGGAGTTTCAAAACTCGGCCCCGTTCCTGCTAAATATACCCCTTGTTGTAGTTGAATATTCAGTTTTTCCGCTTTGTTGAGTGCCGATAATCTTAAATTTTTGCTGTATGCAGCATTCATAGAAGGAAATCTTTCTCCGAAACGTTCATCATTTCTGCCGATAAGCGGATTAGGCATAAAATTAATATGGTCGGTTATCAACATTATATCTCCGCATTTGAAATTTTTATTCACTCCACCTGCAGCATTTGTAACGATTAAATACTTTATACCTAAAAGAGCAAACACACGTTCAGGAAAAGTAACTTCCTCCATGGAATACCCTTCATAATAATGAAAGCGTCCTTGCATGCAAAGGACATTCACGGAATTTATTTGCCCGAATATCAAGTTTCCAGCATGTCCTTTTACTGTTGATAACGGGAAATGAGGAATCTCTTTGTAACTTATTATAACGGGATTCTCTATTTCTGAGGCTAACGGTCCTAAACCGCTGCCCAGAACAACAGCAACCGAAGGTACTGAGTTAAGTTTTGATTTAATGAAAGTTGCTGCTTCGGATATTTTTGTATAGTCCATGCTTAATAGGTATATTTTTCGTTTAATATTTTGTGTGTCCGACTGAAATATTATGTAAAATCAGTGCAAGCCTGTCAGAGATAATCTATTTCAAAATTTGTATCTTAGTCCTGTATTCAGTAGTCCTTTATTTCCGAAACCCAAGTCTAAAAAATATTTTAGTTTTTCATTACCGAGTTCCATTCCTACAGGAGTCAGTTGCACTGCTGCCATACCACCGTTATTGTGGGATATATCATTGCCCTGATCGTCAAAATGTGTAATCTTTTCAACTCTGAAGTAGAAACCCAAACCGAGTTCCGAGTACAAATTGATTCTTTTTCTGTGCAACCAAGTCAATTTTATTGTAGGCATAGCATAAAAGTAGTGTCTTAAACTTTCCTGCTTGTAATCACTGTCGTTGTAACCGCTTTTATATGTAGTTTTATTCGCACTGAATCCCGTAAGAAAGCCGTATGACCATTTTTCATTAGCGTGATAATTATATCCTATTGAATAAGAGCCGTAAGATACCATGTCATCGGGGACAACAAGTCCAAGTGTTAGTATAGCAACCAGAATATCGATAAACATACGACTGTCGGTGGAAGGCAATACTCCCGCAGAAAGACTTATCTCATGTTTTTTTAACTCCGTAATTTGAGATTTACACGGTAAAAACATCACGGCAACCAGTACATATATAATTACTTTTTTCATATTCTTTAAGAAAATTGCCATTACCAAGATTAGAATCTTTTTTGAAGTAAAACTTTTTATATTGCAAGGAATGATTTTTTTACAATTTTCCAGTGAGCCAACGGAATATATCGTTGCCATTTGCATATATAAGTAAAGCAAACAATAATATCATTCCTATCATTTGAGCCTTTTCCAGAAATTTTTCACTCGGTTTCTTACCTGTTATTATTTCCCAAAGAGTAAATACAATATGACCTCCATCCAAAGCAGGTATAGGCAGGATATTCATAAATGCCAAAATAATGGACAAGAAAGCCGTCATTGACCAAAAACGCAACCAATCCCATGTTTCAGGGAATAAAGAGCCTATTGTGCCGAATCCTCCCAATTGAGAAGCTCCTTCCTTTGAAAATACTATTTTAAATTGTTTTACGTATGAAACTAAAGTTTCAACTCCGTAAGAAATACCTTTAGGAATGGATTCGAAAAGTCCGTAAGATGTATGAACGGTTTCAACATTTGCTAAAAAGTTTTTTGGAGCAACGCCTATCATACCGTCTTGTCCTAATTGGATTGTGACACTATCCTCAATATTGTTGCGGAAGAAAGAAACAACTACCTGTGTATTGATATACCGTGATAATTTAGCCTTGAACTCGGAAAAACTCTCAGTAGGCTGTCCATTTATTGCAACCAGGCTGTCTCCAATTTGCAATCCTGACTTTTTACCCAAAGAGTTATCTGTGAAATCTCCGATTACAAACGGGAATCTTGGTATTGCAAATTGTTTCTCACCTGCACCTACCATTTCTTTTGCAAAACTATCAGGCAGTTTAATCACAGCAGTATCATTATTCCTCAAAACTTTTACTTCTTTTCCTCCGTCAAGCAGTACGGCATTGACGACATCTCTCATTTCATACATATTCTTTCCGTCAATAGAAAGAACATAATCCCCGTTTTTGAAACCGTATTTCTGTGCAGTCATGTTGTAGTCATAACCGTAGGGAACATTTCTCAAAGGTAAAGTATCCGTTCCCCAAGTGAACATAATCGCAGAGTAAATAATCAAAGCTCCGATAAAATTGACCAGCACTCCGCCGGAAATAATCAAAAGCCTTTGCCAAGCTTTTTTGCTGCGATATTCCCAAGGCTGTTCCTCACTTGCAAGTTTGCTTCCATCAGTGTTATTTTCATCAATCATTCCTGCAATGGAACAATAACCTCCGAATGGCAACCAACCGATGCCGTATTCAGTGTTGTCTGGGTATTTTTCAAACTCTTCGGGAGATTTGGAAGAGAAAAAAGAAAGATGCCATTTGCCTTCATATCTTTTGGCTCTCAGAATGGAAAACCACGGATTAAAAAATAAGTAGAATTTTTCAACTCTTGTTTTGAATAGTCTAGCGAAGAAAAAATGTCCCCCCTCATGTATTAACACAAGGAAAGAAAGACTTAACATTAATGCCAGTAATTTCATTTGATGTTTATATTTTATATATTTGTCTGTAATAAGAATGAATGTGCAAAGATACAAATTTATTTGGTATTATCAACCTTTGATGACTATTGATAGATAATTTTTCTTATACCATTGTCGACTGACATTATAAATTTAGCAGTATAAAAAAAGATTCGGAGTTTCATACTAAAACTCCGAATCAATTCAGTTTTGTATATTGAATATTTTTTTTGTACCAATTATAAAGTTCTGCCTGGATAAACTTTCAAAGCCTCTTTCAAGCAGTTGATACCTGCCATCAGGTCCTCAATGCAAAGGCAATAAGTGATACGGGCCTGTTTTCTTCCCTTTTCAGGGTCAGCATAGAATCCCGTTCCAGGAGCCAACATGACGGTTTCGCCGTTCAGATTGAAATCCGTCAAAAGCCACTGACAGAATTTATCACTGTCATCAATAGGCATCTCAATCATGGTGTAGAATGCTCCGTTAGGATTAGGGCATTTACAACCTGGTATTTCGTTGATGCCTTTTACTAAAGCACGTCTTCTTCTGTCGTATTCGTCATTAACTTCTCTGAAATAACTTTCAGGAGTGTCAATAGCTGCCTCTGCAAATATCTGTCCGAAATAAGGAGGACACAAACGAGCTTGAGCCATCTTCATAGCAGAAGCCATAACTTCCTTATTTTGGGAAATGATCATACCCTCACGAGCACCGCATGCAGAATAGCGTTTGGAAACGGAGTCCAAAAGAATTGCATTTTCCTCAATACCCTCTATTTCCATAACGGAGAAATGCTTTTGTCCGTCATAAACAAATTCTCTATAAACCTCATCGGCAAAAAGGAACAAATCATGTTTCTTTACTATCTCAGCCAACTGACGTAATTCCTGTTCAGTGTAAAGATAACCTGTAGGGTTGTTAGGATTGCAGACCATGATAGCACGAGTCTTAGGGGTTATAGCCTTTTCAAACTCTTCCATCGGAGGAAGTGCAAATCCTGTATCTATACTTGACGGAATAGTTTTGATAACGGCTCCGGACAATTTTGCAAATGAGTTATAATTTGCATAATACGGTTCGGAAACTAAAACTTCTTCACCCTCATTCAAACAAACGTTGAAAGCAATCTGTAATGCCTCACTACCGCCACAAGTGATGATGATATCTTTCGGATCTAATTTGATATTGAAACGCTGATAATACTCACAAAGTTTCTTTCTGTAAGAAGCATTTCCGTTAGAAGGAGTATATGCTACCACTTCCATATTTGCTTTTCTCAAAACATCTAAAGCTCCTGTCGGAGTTTTTATATCCGGCTGACCGATGTTCAAGTGATGAATCTTTATTCCTCTTTCTTTTGCAGCATCTGCAAAAGGTACTAATTTTCTAATAGCTGAAGCCTGTAAAGTTGCTCCCTTTTCTGATATTTTTGGCATATTTTTATGTTTTTATTAATATAAGTTGATCTCAAACGGAAAACCAACGGATTAGATAACCTGCATCTAATCCATCAGCCTTTTTTAAGATACAACTAATAATTCACGAATCTGATTATTTATTGACAACCTTTCCTTTTATCTTCAAGATAGTTTTTCCGCTTGCAGCGTTGGATTCAACTGTAATAGTCTTGTTGATAGGTCCTACGTTGTTAGTATTGTATTTAACTTTGATAGTAGCAGTCTGACCCGGCATCAACGGCTCTTTGCTCCAAGAAGGAATGGTACAACCGCAGGAAGAACGTACATTAGTAAGCATTAACGGAGCTTTTCCTGTGTTTTTGTAAACAAATTCACAAATACCGTTACCGCCTTTTTCTACTGTTCCGTAATCATGTTCCAATTCCGTGAAAGTAATTTCAGCATGAGTTCCACCTGATACCTTAGTACCGCTTTTTTCCTGAGCATTTACTCCGAATACCACTGCAAATGTAAGTAGCAATGATAAGATCAATTTTTTCATTTTATAATCCTTTCTTATTTATTTTATTAAACATTTACTTTATATCGTTTAAAACAACATTACCAGTTAGTAACAACGTAACTCTTCTGTTAAAGGTGTCATTACAAATTATTGTAACGCTGTGTCTTATCTCTCCTACAATATTTGTATTGTATTTGACACTCATTATCGTCGTCCGTTTGGGTTTTACAACATTGGAAACTACATTGACGTCCAAACACCCGCAGGCAATCTCTATACTATCTATCCTTAAGTCTGCATTGCCAATATTCGTTATTTCAAAAGTTGCAACGGCACGTTGAGACTGCAAAACATCACCATAATCAAAGAACAATTTATCAATGGATATTATAGGAGTATCTTCTTTTTTTACGTTCTGTGTATCTTTTGTTATAGTTCCTTTCCGTTGTTTCTTCAATATGTTCCCGATAGAAAAACTCCTTCTTTGTTTGTCTGTTTCGGACTGTGCTAACGAGTTAGTCGTCAGCAAAATTAATGCCAAAAGAACGAAAATCTTACCTATATATCTATTTCTATAAATTCTCACAGCAACGTAAATCAACAGCGTGCAAAGTTACATTAAAAATTTAAATTAAAAAAGAAATAGAGAAATTTTCGTTATTTGTTAATGTGACATTATATCACTCTGTGATCTAATCTGATGAGTATTCTTTGGTATATTTGTATGTACGGGAGCGTTAATGTTTTCGTAAAATAATATTAGTTTTATTTCGTTATTTTTGATAATAAATTGTGGTAATATGGCAAATATAAAAACAATAGGCATACTGACTTCTGGTGGAGATGCTCCCGGAATGAATGCTGCTATACGATCAGTTACACGATCAGGTATTGCAAACGGATTCAGAATTAAGGCAATATACAGAGGATATGAAGGATTAATCAATGACGAAATAAAGGAGTTCTCTACAGAAGATGTGAGCGGAATTATAGATTCAGGAGGAACAATTTTGAGAACAGCGAGAAGTGAGCGGTTTATGACCAATGAAGGTATGGATGAAGCATACAGTGTATTAAAAAAAGAATCTATAGATGCTCTTGTTGTGATTGGCGGAAATGGATCTTTAACAGGTGCAATGAAATTTGCTCAGCGTTATGATTTTTCTTGTGTAGGTCTGCCGGGAACGATAGATAATGATTTATACGGTACTGATTCTACAATCGGATATGATACGACCTTGAATACTATCGTGGAATGTGTTGATAGAATAAGAGATACAGCTACTTCTCATGAAAGAATATTTTTTGTTGAAGTTATGGGAAGGGATGCCGGATTTTTGGCACAATATTCGGCAATAGCATCAGGGGCAGAAGCCGCAATTATACCTGAAGATCGTACAGATGTGGATCAGTTAGAACAGTTTTTAAGGAGAGGTATCAGGAAATCTAAAAAGAGTTGTATCGTTATAGTGTCCGAAAGTCCGAAATGTGGTGCTATGTACTATGCTGACAGGGTTCGAAAGGAGTTCCCTGAATACGATGTTCGTGTTACAATTTTGGGGCATATTCAAAGAGGAGGCAGACCTTCAGCATACGATCGTGTGTTGGCTAGTGAAACAGGGTATGGGGCAATTCAAGCCATTATTCAGGGACAAAGGAATGTTATGATAGGCTTTCGTAATAATCAAATCGTGTATGTTCCGTTTAGTGAGGCTATACGAAGTGATAAGCCGTTGGATAGACGTTTGATTAAAATTTTGGATGAGTTGAGTATTTAGTTCAAATTGAATCTGCAATAGGACATCTCTCAGACAAGAGATGACTGATATTGAAAACATCTTGTTTATTTAACCTTTTCCTATTTTATATACAAGGAACTTAAAGTTTCCTTATTTTCGTTTTTCTATGTGAGTTATGGATATAATGTGTTGTTGATAAAAATATATCAATACATATCTGTTGGCAATAGTTGATATAATAGCGTGAAGGTAGATGCTTTTATAATTAGGAGTTGAGTTTTCTGTAAAGTAATTGTTCTGTACAATACATTGTAATGGTATGACAATAAAACGAAAAATATGAGTGAGATTGATAGATGCACATTATTATGTTGCACTATGGATGTAGAGATTGGCGTATTATAAGTAAGAATCCTAACTTTTTTCCTATCTCTATATAGGGTTGTTTAATTATTCCTTATATTATATATTGTGTTGAAAAGGCTTTTAATGGCTAATGGAAATGTCCGTATGTGGATAATATTGAGTAATTACACAAGTGTATATACATTGTATCTTGTGAGTGATACAATATTATAATTATAATTGTTTCGGTATAGGAGAACATAGATTCTTACCAGAAAATAAGGAAAAATGGAGATAATCTATGTTTTTAAAAGGAGTGTAGTTATTTTTTGTTAGTTGGTTAATTGGTCAAGAAAAGGATAAGAGTCAATATTTCAACGTAAAAAAATATATAGAATTTGCAAAAAAAATAAAAAAATATTTGGTGGGTATTGTAAATTGTTGTAGTTTTGCAACTTGAAAATAAAAGTGTCCTCTAATAAGTATGAAGAGATAAAGCAAATTTATTGATTTTGTAAGGGTTGCGTACTTAAGAGGATTTATCAAAGTAGATTGTTGGCTGCAGTTGAAATGACGCTATTACTTTCAGAGAGTATGATTAGCACAATGGTATGTGGAATAATCTATAGATTTATGCGTTGCTGATCATACGCAAGAGAATGCCTTTGCAGCCCGAATCTATTCCCGCTAAAAAGGTTTGTAAAAATAAAAACAGAAATATTTAAAAGTATTAAAAAGAAGAGATTTTTTTGATATGCCAACAATTCAGCAGTTAGTTCGTAAAGGACGTCAGAAAATGGAATATAAGAGCAAAGCACCTGCAATGGATGCTTGCCCACAGAGGAGAGGTGTTTGTACTCGTGTGTATACTACAACACCTAAAAAACCTAACTCTGCAATGAGAAAAGTTGCCAGAGTTAAATTAACTAACGGCAAGGAAGTAAATGCTTATATACCTGGAGAAGGTCATAATCTACAGGAACACTCTATAGTTATGATCAGAGGAGGCCGTGTAAAAGATTTACCTGGTGTTCGTTATCATATCATCAGAGGAGCATTGGATACAGCCGGTGTTGATGGTAGAAAACAAAGACGTTCAAAATATGGGGCTAAGAGGCCAAAGGATGCAAAAAAATAATTTTTAAGGTTGATTAAATAGGCATTAATTGAGATGAGAAAAGCTAGACCAAGAAAAAGAATAATTCTTCCGGATCCTAAATATAATGATGTTATGGTTACAAAATTTGTAAATAACATCATGTTGAAAGGAAAGAAAGGCGTAGCATATAAGATATTTTATGATGCAATAGATATTGTAAATGAGCGAACGAAAGAGGACGGGTTGGAAGTTTGGAAAAAGGGTTTGAGTAATGTAACTCCTAATGTAGAGGTTCGTTCCAGAAGAATAGGTGGTGCAACATTCCAGATTCCTACAGAAATTCGCCCTGATAGAAAACAGTCTATGGGAATGAAAAACCTTATAGGTTTTGCAAGAAAGAGAAGTGAAAAATCTATGGCTGCACGATTAGCTTCTGAAATTATAGCTGCTTCAAAAGAGGAAGGTGCTGCTTTCAAGAGAAAAGAAGATATCCATAGAATGGCTGAAGCAAATAAAGCCTTCTCACATTTCAGAATGTAGGCAAATAGCATAGAAAGAGTAAAGAATAGATGGCAGATTTACGATTGATAAGGAATATTGGGATAATGGCCCATATAGACGCAGGAAAGACTACAACTACCGAGCGCATATTGTTTTATACAGGCAAGAATCATAAAATAGGTGAGACTCACGATGGTACTGCGACTATGGATTGGATGGCTCAAGAGCAGGAAAGAGGGATAACAATCACTTCTGCTGCTACGACAGTATTCTGGAAATATAAGGATAAAGACCATAAAATAAACATAATTGATACGCCCGGGCATGTGGATTTTACTGCTGAGGTTGAACGGTCATTACGTATATTGGATGGTGCTATTGCTTTATTCTGTGCTGTTGGAGGTGTTGAACCTCAAAGTGAGACTGTCTGGAGACAAGCTGATAAATACAATGTCCCTCGTGTTTGCTTTGTCAATAAGATGGACAGAGCGGGAGCTGACTTTTTCAATGTACTGAATGAGATAAAAGAAAAATTGGGAGCGAATCCTGTACCTTTGGAGATACCTATTGGACAAGAAGATATGTTTAAGGGTGTAATAGACTTGGTAAAGAATAAAGCTTTTATCTATGATGAAGAATCCAAGGGGACTACGGCATACGAGGTGCCGATGCCCGAAGATTTGAAAGAAATTGCAGCAGAGTATAGAAAAAAACTTATTGAGGGAGTTGCAGAGGAAGATGATGCTTTACTTGAAAGGTACATGGAGGATGAGGATTCTATTACAGAGGCAGAAGTCATTAAATATGTGCGTAAGGCCACTTGTGAGATGAGAATTTGTCCGGTGTTGTGTGGATCTGCTTTCAAGAATAAAGGAATTCAGAATCTTATTGATGCAGTTTGTGCATACCTGCCGTCTCCGATGGATGTTCCTGAAATAGAAGGTACGAATCCAAAGACTGAAGAAAGAGTAATGCGTCCTGTAAGTGTCAAAGCTCCTTTTAGTGCATTGGCATTTAAAATAGCAACGGATCCTTATGTTGGGAGATTATGCTTTTTCCGTGTGTATAGTGGTTCTTTGGAGTCTGGATCTTACGTTTACAATGCTAATACAGGGAAGAAAGAAAGAATATCAAGAATCATGCAGATGCATGCTAATAGGCAGAATCCTATAGACAAAATAGAGGCGGGAGATATTGCTGCGGCAGTCGGTTTCAAAGATATTAAGACAGGAAATACACTCTGTGATGAGAGTAATCCTATAATATTGGAATCCATTTCGTTCCCGGATCCTGTAATATCCATTGCTGTAGAGCCGAAACAACAAGCTGATCTTGATAAATTTAACAACGCTTTGACTAAACTTGCAGAGGAAGATCCTACATTGAGCGTGGAAACAGATGAAATATCTGGACAGACTATTCTTAAAGGTATGGGAGAGTTGCATTTAGACATTATAACAGACCGTATCAAGAGAGAGTTTAATGTAGAAGTTAATGAAGGAAAACCTCAAGTAGCCTACAAGGAAGCAATTACTTCGGATGTTGATCATAGAGAAGTTTATAAGAAACAAACAGGAGGTAGAGGTAAATTCGCAGATATTATTTTCACTATCGGGCCTGCTGATGATGGATTTAAGGGATTGCAGTTCGTGAATGAAGTTAAGGGCGGAGATATTCCTAAGGAATTTATTCCTTCTGTAGAAAAGGGTTTCAAGGATGCAATGCACAACGGAGTAATGGCTGGTTTTCCAATGGAAAGTATGAAAGTTGTATTGAAAGATGGTTCTTTCCATCCTGTAGATTCGGATGCTTTGTCTTTTGAACTTTGTGCAAAGATTGCATTTAAGGAGGCTGCAAGAAAGGCAAAACCTGTTCTTATGGAACCGATAATGTCCGTTGAGGTAAATACCCCCGATGCTTATTTGGGCGATGTAACAGGAGATTTAAACCGAAGGAGGGCTATCTTGGAGAGTATTACAGCAAAGGTTGGTGTTCAGTGCGTAAAAGCTAAGGTTCCTTTAGGACAGATGTTCGGGTATGTTACAGCGTTAAGAACTATAACTTCAGGAAGAGCAAATTCCACTATGGAGTTTTCTCATTATGCTCAAGCTCCTAAGGATGTAACTGATGAAGTTTTAAAAGAGAATAATTAATAAAACAAAGGTTTAACAAATAAAATTTGATAATTGTGAGCCAGGAAAAACAAAAAATTAGGATCAAATTGAAGTCTTACGACCACAATCTGGTTGATAAGTCAGCAGAGAAGATTGTTAAAACTGTTAAGTTAACGGGTGCTCATGTACAAGGGCCGATTCCATTACCAACAAACAAAAAGATCTTCACTGTTAACCGTTCAACGTTTGTCAATAAGAAATCAAGAGAACAATTTGAATTGAGTTCTTATAAACGGTTACTTGATATTGACAGTACTTCAGCACAGACGATAGATGCTCTGATGAAATTAGAGTTGCCATCAGGTGTTGAAGTTGAGATTAAAGTTTGATAAGTGAGACTAATTTGATAAAGAAGTAAAAAGAAGTATTATCCAGCCGCTGAAGAGTCTGTGAAGATTATCAAGCTGGGAAGTAAGTAAAACAAAAAAGAAAATGTCAGGATTAATAGGAAAAAAGATTGGAATGACCAGTATTTTTGATGCCTCTGGTAAACAGCAACCATGCACGGTTATAGAAGCTGGTCCTTGTGTTGTAACACAAATCAAAACTCCTGAAAAGGATGGCTATAGTGCTATTCAACTTGCATTTGAGGATAAGAGAGAGGATAGGACTACTAAGCCGATGAGAGGTCATTTTGCAAAAGCATCGACTACTCCTAAAAAGCATTTAGCAGAGTTCACTCGTTTTGAGGAAGGACATAAGAAGACATTTGGAGAAGTGTTGACGTGCAATGTATTTTCAGAGGGTGAGTTTGTTGATGTCGTTGGAATTTCCAAAGGTAAGGGTTTCCAAGGTGTTGTTCGTCGTCATGGATTCGGAGGAGTTGGAGACCAGACACATGGTCAGGATGATAGATTGCGTGCACCAGGTTCGGTGGGAGCATCATCATATCCTTCAAGAGTATTCCCTGGAATGAGGATGGCAGGTCAAATGGGTAACCACCGTGTAAAAGTTCAAAATCTTAAAATTTTAAAGATTTTTGAAGAGAAGAATTTGATATTAGTTAAAGGATCTGTTCCAGGTCCAAAGGGTTCAATTTTAAAACTTGAGAGATGGAGCTAAAGATTTATAACATAAAAGGAGAAGATACTGGAAAAACGATAGTTGTCAGTGATTCGTTGTTTCAGACAGAGCCGAACGATCACGTTGTTTGGTTAGCGGTAAAGCAGTATTTGGCAGATCAAAGGCAAGGAACCCATAAGGCAAAAGAGCGTTCAGAAGTTTCTGGTTCGACAAGAAAACTTAAAAGACAGAAGGGAACTGGAGGTGCAAGAGCCGGTGATATCAATAGCCCTGTAATGGTTGGTGGTGGTCGTGCATTTGGACCTAGACCAAGGGATTATAGATTTAAGTTAAATAAGAAGGTAAAAATGCTTGCAAAGTTATCTGCTTTGAGTTATAAAGCCAAAGACGAACAGATTAAAGTTGTTGAGGATTTTGGATTTGAAGCTCCTAAAACAAAGAATATGATTCAGATAATGAATGCTTTACAACTTGGAGATAAAAAATCTTTGTTTGTTATGCCTTCATCTCAAGAAAATTTTGTAACTTTGTCGGCTAGAAATCTAAAGAATGTAAGAGTCATGACAGCCCAAACTTTGAATACGTATGAAATATTATATTCAAATATGTTAGTGTTCAGTGAGTCTGCATTAAAGGAGTTAGATAGTATAAACACTAGAGCGTAGTGGTGGATTAATCGGAAAAACGTTAAAACAGAAAAAGAGATGAATATTATAATAAAACCGATTATTACAGAGAAGATGACGAAGATTAACGAGAAAGATGCTGCTCGTTGTGCTTTTGTCGTTGATAGACGTGCAAATAAGATTGAGATAAAAAAAGCAATAGAAGACTTGTATAGCGTAAAAGTTGATAGTGTTAATACTATGAATTACAGCGGTAAAAGAAAAGCAAGATATACTAAGGCTGGCTTTATCCAGGGAAGAACAAATGCTTATAAGAAAGCAATGGTAACATTGGCTAAAGGTGAAACAATAGACTTTTTTAGCAATATTTAAGTAAAGAGATGGCGTTAAAGAAATTAAAACCGACTACACCGGGACAGAGACATAAGATAGCAAGCACATTTGAAGAGATTACTGCAAGTAAGCCTGAGAAGAGTCTTGTTTTTGGTACTCGAAAGAGTGGAGGAAGAAACAATCAAGGAAAGATGACCATGAGATACATTGGAGGTGGTCATAAGAGATTGTATCGTGCTATAGATTTTTTCAGAGATAAGGATAATATTCCTGCTGTTGTTAAAACTATTGAATATGATCCTAACCGTTCTGCACGTATAGCATTGATTTGTTATGCTGACGGAGAGAAAAGATATATTGTTTCTCCTAATGGGTTACAAGTCGGTCAGACAGTTATGTCAGGTAAAGGAGTTGCTCCTGAAATAGGCAACACATTATTCCTTAGTGAAATTCCGTTCGGAACGATGATTCATAATATTGAACTCCGTCCGGGAGAAGGAGCTAAACTAGTTAGAAGTGCTGGTACTTACGCACAGTTAATGTCAAGAGATGGGAAATATGCGATTATAAAGATGCCTTCAGGTGAGACACGAATGATACTACAGGCTTGCAAAGCTACTGTAGGAGTGGTTTCTAATCCAGAGCACAATTTGGAGGTTTCAGGTAAGGCGGGTCGCTCTCGTTGGTTAGGTAGACGTCCTAGAGTCAGAGGCGTTGTGATGAACCCTGTTGATCATCCAATGGGAGGAGGCGAAGGACGTGCATCAGGAGGACATCCTCGTACTAGAAAAGGAATACCTGCTAAGGGATATAAAACTAGAGCCCCTAAGAAGATATCAAATAAATTTATAGTTGAGAGACGTAAGAAATAATTAAATCAGAGAAAGACATGAGCCGTTCGTTAAAAAAAGGACCTTATATTTTTTATAAGTTGGAAAAGAAAGTTTTGGAAGCCCAAAACAAAAAAAGTAAGACGACCATCAAGACATGGTCTAGAGCTTCTATGATTTCTCCTGATTTTGTAGGTTTAACTATAGCAGTCCATAATGGCAATAAATTTATTCCTGTTTATGTGACGGAGAATATGGTAGGTCATAAGTTAGGAGAGTTCGCTCCTACGCGAATTTTTAGAGGACATGCAGGCCAAAAGGATAAAGCTAAGAAATAAAGTCAGTGAATATGGGATCAAGAAAACATAAATGTGCTGAAGCTTATAAGGAAGCACGAAAAAGTAGATATATCGCAAGATTAAACGATAATCCTACATCTCCGAGGAAGACTCGTTTAATGGCTGATGCGATTAGGGGTGTTGATGTAGAGAAGGCTTTAGGTATATTACAATATTCTCACAGAGAGTCTGCTCCTAAATTGAGAAAGTTATTGTTGTCTGCTATTGCAAACTGGCAGGAGAAGAATGTAGGTAAATCAGTAGAAGAAAGCAGTTTGTATGTAAAGCAGATTTGTGTAAATGGCGGTAGGCAATTGAAGCGTCTTCGTACAGCACCTCAAGGACGAGGATATAGAATAAGAAAACGTTCCAATCATATTATCTTGGAACTTGGAAGTAGGGTGGAAGACACAGCTGAAACAAAACCAGTGGATACTGCCGAAAATAAATAGTTTGTGAATAATAAAAGATTACTAGGATGGGACAAAAAACAAATCCGATAGGAAACAGACTTGGAATCATCAGAGGTTGGGACTCTAACTGGTATGGCGGAAGAAAATTTGATGCCAAGTTAGTTGAGGATGATAAGATCAGAAAGTATCTTAATGCGCGATTGTCTAAAGCCGATATAGCAAAAATTTATATAGAAAGGACTTTAAAGCGCATAACAGTGACGATCAACACCGCTAAACCTGGTTACATAATAGGTAAAGGTGGTTCAGAGGTAGATAAGATAAAAGAAGAGTTAAAGAAACTTACAGAAAAGGATGTTCAGATTAATATATCCGAAGTCAAACGTCCTGAACTTGAAGCTACCTTGGTAGCACAAAGTATAGCAAGACAGATTGAGGGTCGTGTATCTTATCGTAAAGCAGTAAAAATGGCTATAACCTCCACTATGAGGGCAAATGCAGACGGAATAAAGGTTACTATATCAGGCCGTATAGGTGGAGCAGAAATGGCAAGAACCGAGCATTATAAAGAAGGCAGAACTCCGCTTCATACATTGAGAGCAGATATAGACTATTCTCAGTCGGAAGCTCATACTACCTATGGACGTATAGGAATAAAAGTGTGGATTTGTAGAGGCCTTGTCTATAATAAAGTTGAGATAGTGCCGTCTACTATAGGAGGAATAAAAGATAACAGAAACGGTCAACGTTCTGCTGTTGGTATGCGTCCTCGTAGAAATAGTAATAAGAAATAAAAGTAGAGAGGAAAAGTTATGTTACAGCCAAAAAAGACAAAATATAGAAAGCAGCAAAAGGGGAAGATGAAAGGTATTGCCAATAGAGGACATGAGTTGTCTTTCGGTAGTTTTGGTATAAAGAGTCTCAATACAGCTTTTATTACAGGTCGTCAGATAGAAGCTGCCCGTCAGGCTGTTACACGTTATATGAAACGTGAAGGTCAGTTGTGGATTAGGATTTTCCCTGATAAGCCGATTACGAAAAAACCAAATGAAGTTCGTATGGGAAAAGGAAAGGGAGCTCCGGAATATTTTGTTGCAAGAGTAAAACCTGGAACGATATTGTTTGAGGCAGAAGGTGTTCCTGTTTCTGTTGCTAAAGAAGCGATGAGATTGGGAGCCCAGAAATTGCCGGTGATTACAAAGTTCGTTGTTCGTAGAGATTATGTAGAATAGAGGAGGTTTAGTCATGAAGAATAAATTGATGTTGAAAGATTTATCTGATAAGGAATTACAAGAAAGACTTGAAGTGGAGCAGATGCAATTAACAAAGTTGAAGATTAATCATGCTGTTTCTCCTTTGGAAAATCCTAACGTATTGAATACTGCACGTAAGAATATTGCCAGGATTAATACGGAGATAAGGATGCGTCAGATATCTTCTGCGAGTTCTAAAAGTGAATAATACTGAAGTAGTATAAGAGATGGAAAGAAATTTAAGAAAAGAAAAAGTAGGTATTGTCGTTAGTAACAAGATGGAAAAGACCATCAATGTCATGGTGGAGCGTAAAGTTAAGCATCCTAAATACGGTAAGTTCCTAAAAAAGAGTACCAAATTTATGGCACATGACGAGAAATGCGAAGCAGGAATAGGTGATACTGTTCGCATAATGGAGACAAGACCATTGAGTAAGAATAAATGTTGGAGATTAGTTGAAATTATAGAAAAAGCTAAGTAAAATGGTACAACAAGAAACAAGATTAGTTGTTGCAGACAACAGTGGAGCTAAGAGTGCTCTTTGTATAAGAGTATTGGGAGGAACAAAGGCACGATATGCTTCTGTTGGTGATAAAATCGTTATCGCTGTCAAGGATGCCTTACCTTCGGGAAATGTGAAAAAAGGCTCTGTTTCAAAAGCGGTTGTTGTCAGAACAAAGAAAGAAGTAAGAAGAGCAGACGGTTCTTACATTCGTTTTGATGATAATGCTTGTGTATTATTGACAGCCACTGACGAATTGAGAGGAACTCGTATTTTTGGACCTGTTGCAAGAGAGTTGCGAGAGAAGCAGTTTATGAAAATTGTATCTTTGGCACCGGAGGTTCTTTAATTTGTAAAAATTGATACAGTTATGAAATTGCACATAAAAAAAGGGGATACAGTGAAAGTTATTGCAGGAAATTCCAAAGGCAGTACAGGAAAAGTGTTGGTGGTTTATCCTGCTGATAACAGAGCAATTGTAGAGGGTGTTAATAAAGTAAAGAAACACACCAAGCCTAATCCAAAAAATACTCAAGGTGGCATTATTGAGAAAGAAGCTCCTATCCATATTTCAAACTTGATGGTTGTGGATTCTAAAGGAAATGCTACTCGAATTGGAAGGCGTTTAGACGAGAAAACAAATAAGTTAGTACGTTATTCAAAAAAATCAGGGGAGGTGATAAAATAAACATGGAATATACTCCAAGATTAAGAAAAAAATATAAAGAGGAAATTATGGATTCTCTTACGAAGGAGTTCCAATATAAAACTGTTATGCAGATTCCTCGCCTTTTGAAAATATCGCTGAATCAAGGTTTGGGTAAATTGGCTTTGACTGATAAGAAAGTTATAGATAAAGGCATAGAAGAGATGTCTATTATAGCTGGACAAAAGGCCGTTGCTACAATATCTAAGAAGGATATATCCAATTTTAAGTTGAGAAAAGGAATGCCTGTTGGTGTTAGAGTTACTTTGAGAGGGGATAGAATGTATGAATTCTTAGACAGATTGATTGCGACAGCAATACCTCGTATAAGAGATTTTCGCGGGATTGATGTTAAAGGTTTTGACGGCAGAGGAAATTATACCTTCGGAATCCAGGAGCAGATAATCTTCCCTGAAATTGATATAGACAAAGTAGATCACATGAATGGAATGGATATCACGTTTGTGACTTCTGCCAATACCGATAAAGAGGCTCTATCTTTATTGAAAGCGTTTGGTTTCCCATTTAAAAATGATGAAAATAAATAAGAGTATAAGCAGTTATGGCAAAAGAATCAATTAAAGCACGTGAAAGAAAAAGAGAGCGTTTGGTAGCTAAATATGCTGCAAAACGTAAAGCTCTTTTAGAAGCAGAAGATTATCAAGGTTTACAAAAGTTGCCTAAGAATGCTTCTCCTGTAAGATTGCATAATCGTTGTAAATTAACGGGGCGTCCGAAAGGATATATGAGACAGTTTGGCATTTCAAGGATTAATTTCAGAGAAATGGCATTGGCAGGTTTGATACCAGGTGTAAGAAAAGCATCTTGGTAGCAAATACCACCGATAAAAATTTTGTAAAATTAATAAAAAGAGTAAAGTAATGTTAACAGATCCAATTGCAGATTATTTAACTAGACTTAGAAATGCATCTTTGGCTAGACACAGAATGGTAGAGATACCTTCTTCGAAGATGAAAAAAGAAATAACCAAGATATTGTTTGATAAGGGTTATATCTTGAATTATAAGTTTGAAGATGAGACTTTTCCTAAAACGATAAAGATAGCTTTGAAATATCATCCTCAAACTAAAGAGTCAGCGATTTCCACGTTGACAAGAGTTAGTACTCCTGGTCTTAGACAATACGCAGGAGTAAAAGATTTGCCAAGAGTTCTTAATGGCTTGGGAATTGCGATAATTTCTACCTCAAGAGGACTTATGACAGATAAAGAAGCCAGGGCTTTGAATATTGGCGGTGAAGTAATTTGTTATATCAGTTAAATAGGAGGGTATAAGTATGTCAAGAATAGGAAAATTGCCGATAAGTATTCCTCAGGGAGTTGAAATTAAGGTTTCTGACACGAACGTAGTTACTGTCAGCGGTAAATTGGGTAAGTTAGAACAGGCTGTAGATCCTTCTATTAAATTGAATGTAGAGGACGGAGTTTTGCATTTACAGCGTAATGGAGAATCTAAGAGAGAAAAATCCATGCATGGGTTGTATCGTGCTTTGTTGAATAATATGGTTACAGGAGTTTCTGAAGGTTTCCATACGACACAAGAGGTGATAGGTGTCGGTTACAAGGCACAAGCTCAAGGACAGATTTTAGAGTTAGCTTTGGGATATTCTCATAGCATATTTATGGAGCTTCCGGAAGAAATAAAGATTGAGACGGTAACAGAGAAAGGAAAGAATCCTCTTATTAAGATGACATGTTGCGATAAGCAATTGTTAGGTCAGGTTGCTGCTAAAATTCGTTCGCTACGCAAACCTGAACCATACAAAGGAAAAGGAATTCGATTCCAGGGAGAAGTTATTAGAAAGAAAGCTGGTAAAGCGGCTGCTAAATAAAAAGTTATAATAAAAAATCTGAGGATATATAAAATGGCAACAAAGAAAGATAATAGAAGACTTAAGATAAAGATGAGGATTCGAAAGAGAGTCGTAGGAACTCAAGATAAACCTCGTCTTACGGTATTTAGAAGTAATAAGGAGATATATGCACAACTGATAAACGATGAGAGCGGTAAAACGTTAGTTTCTGCTTCTTCATTGGAGAAAGGTTTTGTTAAACAAGGGACAAAGTCAGAGGTTGCATCAAATATTGGAAAAATTATTGCAGAGAAAGCGATATCTGCCGGATTTACCACTGTGGTTTTTGACAGAAACGGATATTTGTATCATGGTAGAGTGAAAGCTTTGGCAGAAGCTGCAAGGGAGAACGGATTAAAATTCTAAAGGCATGGCAGATCTAAATATAAAGAGAATAAAATCCAGCGAGATAGAATTTAATGATAAGCTGGTTAGCATTAATCGTGTTACGAAAGTTACAAAAGGTGGTAGAACGTTTAGTTTTTCTGCTATAGTTGTTGTCGGTAATGGTAACGGTATTGTAGGCTATGGTCTTGGCAAGGCAAAAGAGGTTACGGCTGCCATTGCAAAAGGTTCTGAGGATGCGAAAAAGAATCTCATTAAGGTGCCTATCATGCGTGGAACCATTCCACATGAACAAGAGGGAAAATATAGTGGAGCAAAAGTATTCCTAAAACCGGCAGCACAAGGAACAGGAGTAAAGGCAGGAGGTGCAATGCGTGCTGTTTTGGAGAGTGTAGGCGTGAAGGATGTCTTGGCTAAGTCAAAGGGTTCCTCCAATCCTCATAGTGTGGTGAAAGCTACTATTGCAGCCTTACTTAAAATGAAAGATCCATATACAGTTGCAAAATTGAGAGGTGTTGAAATGGATAGAGTGTTTAACGGATAAAAGAATGACAGATGAAAAAGGTTAGAGTAACGCAAGTAAAGAGTGGTATAGGATATCCACTTCGTGAAAAGATGACTTTGAGATCTTTAGGATTGAGAAAGATGCATCAGACTGTTGAACATAATGTAACTCCTCAAATAATGGGAATGATTGCAAAGGTTAATCATCTTGTTAAGTTTGAAGAATTTGAAGAGAATTAATTAATACTTAAAATAGTACAAATATGGATTTGAGTAATTTAAAACCTGCAAAGGGTTCTACTAAGGGACGTAAAAGAATAGGTAGAGGACAAGGATCTGGTTATGGTGGTACATCTACAAGAGGGCATAAAGGAGCTAAATCCCGTTCAGGTTATCACCGTAAAGTTGGTTTTGAGGGAGGACAAATGCCTTTGTACAGACTTTTACCTAAATTCGGATTCAAGAATATAAATCGTGTAGAGTATAGAGGAATTAATTTGGATACCTTGGAAACTTTATCTGAAAAATATCAAACAAAAGATTTGACCTTGGAAATGTTGAAGGGATCTTCTAACGACAAGGTAAAAGTTCTTGGTCGAGGTGAAGTTAAAAGTGCATTAAATGTTACCGTGAATGCGATCTCTAAAACAGCAAAGGCAGCTATAGAGTCAAAAGGTGGAGTCGTAACAATAATCTAGTACTGTGTATGAAACGATTTATAAATACAATCAAAAATATTTGGTCAATAAAAGACTTAAGAGACAGGATTCTGTTTACATTGGGATTAGTACTTGTATATAGAATCGGTTCTTATGTCGTTATACCCGGAATAAATCCTGCCGATTTGGGAACATTACAAAGCCAAACTAAGGATGGTGTTTTGGGGTTATTGAATATGTTTTCAGGAGGTGCTTTTTCTCATGCTTCAATTTTTGCATTGGGAATTATGCCGTATATCACAGCATCCATTGTTGTGCAGTTATTGACAATGGTTGTACCTTATTTCATAAAAATGCAGCGTGAAGGAGAAAGTGGTAGAAATAAAATTAACCAAATTACGAGATGGCTTACTGTGATAGTTACTATATTTCAGTCGTTTGCATATTTGGCAAACCTTAGAGCACAGGTTGGAGGTGCGGAGATATACAATATCTTCGGTGGCGATAGTCTGACTTTCTTTAATTGGGTATTGCCGATATCTGTTCTTTTGACGTGCGGTACCTTATTCGTTATGTGGTTAGGAGAGAGAATCACAGACAGAGGTATTGGTAATGGCATCTCGTTGTTGATTATGATTGGAATTATAGCTCGTTTACCTTTTGCACTATTCGCAGAGTTCGCATCAAGAATGGAAGATCAAGCAGGACAACTTGTTATAGTTTTTGTTGAATTAATTGTTTTGTTGATCGTTATAATGCTCTGCATATTATTAGTTCAGGGAACAAGGCGAATCCCTGTTCAATATGCTAAGAGAATTGTAGGAAACAAACAATATGGCGGAACTCGTCAGTACATTCCTATAAAGGTGAATGCTGCAGGTGTTATGCCTATTATATTTGCACAAGCTATCATGTTTATTCCTGCAACATTGTTCGGATTCTCAGATTCTTCTTCTATGCAAGGTATAAAGGCTGCTTTGACAAATTTTGATGGATTTTGGTATAACTTCATATTTGCTGTGATGGTTATTGCTTTTACGTATTTTTATACGGCAGTAGCAGTTAATCCTCAACAAATGGCTGCTGATATGAAAAAGAACGGAGGTTTTATTCCTGGTGTAAAACCCGGGAAGAAAACGGAGGAATTCTTTGATAATATCTTGTCAAGGGTGACTTTACCAGGATCTATCTTTCTTGCTTTGGTAGCAATATTGCCTGCTATAGTTCGTTTATTCGGAGTTAATTCTCAATTCGCACAGTTTTATGGCGGAACTTCCTTGTTGATTCTTGTTGGTGTAGTTTTAGATACATTGCAACAGATAGAGAGCCGTTTGTTGATGAGACATTACGATGGTTTAACTAAGACAGGAAGAATAAAAGGAAGAGGCGGTAATTATTAAACACTGATTTTGTAGATGATACGTGTAAAAACATATGAAGAAATAGAACAGATGAAGTCTGCCGCCCTGCTGGTCGGCAAGACTTTGGCTGAAGTTTCCAAGTATATTGAGCCTGGTGTTTCTACAGGGAAACTTGACTCAATAGCCGAAGATTTTATACGATCATTTGGTGCAGAGCCAACGTTTAAAGGGTATGGTGGCTTTCCAGCTTCTTTATGTATTTCAATAAATGAGGTGGTGGTACACGGTATTCCAGGATCAAGACTTATTAAGGAAGGCGATATTGTTTCTATTGATTGCGGTTGCACACTTAACGGATGGGTCGGAGATTCTGCATACACCTTTGCAGTTAGAGGTGTAAAGGATGAAGATAAGCAACTTTTGAAAGTAACGAAGGAATCTTTGTATAGAGGAATAAAGAAGTGTGTGATCGGGAACAGACTTGGTGATTTGGGCTATGAGATACAGTCGTATTGTGAATCGTTCGGTTACGGAGTAGTTCGTGAATTGTGTGGGCATGGAGTAGGGCATGTTATGCATGAAGATCCCAATGTTCTCAATTACGGAAGGCGAGGAACCGGTATTAGATTCAGAGAAGGAATGACTTTGGCTGTTGAGCCTATGATAACATTAGGGAATAAGGAAGTAATTTTCCATAATGACGGTTGGACTTGTACAACCGTTGATAATTCTTCTGCCGCCCATTTTGAACACGATATTGCCGTGACCAAGAATGGACCTGTTATTTTGTCAAGTTTTGATGAAATAGAGTCTGCTATACAAAATAATGTGAATTTGGAATTAATTTAAATATAGTGTATTATGTCAAAACAAGAGCCTATACAGTTGGATGGTATAGTAACAGAGTCTTTAGGTAATGCTATGTTCAGAGTGGAATTAGAGAGCGGGCATGTTATCACTGCATCCATTTCGGGAAAGATGAGAATGCATTACATAAAGATTCTTCCGGGAGATAAAGTACAGATAGAGATGTCTCCCTATGATTTGACTAAAGGAAGAATAACTTATAGACATAAATAAAAAGAGATGAAAGTAAGAACCTCAGTAAAAAAGAGATCTCCTGAGTGTATAGTTGTAAAGCGCAAGGGAGTGGTTTATGTAATCAACAAAAAAAATCCTAAATTTAAACAAAGGCAAGGTTGATTATTTTGAATTATTAACTTAAATAAAACAAATTGATTAGTTTATGGCAAGAATTGCAGGTATAGACTTACCGAGAAATAAACATGGCGTTATAGGATTGACCTATATATACGGTATAGGTCGAAGTACAGCTTCTAAAATATTAGCTGAGGCTGGTATTCCTGAGACAAAGAAGGTAAGTGAGTGGAGTGATGATGAGCAAAATGCAATCCGAAACGTCATCAGCGAAAACTATAAGGTTGAAGGAGACCTTAGAAGTGAAGTGCAGATGAATATAAAACGTTTGATGGATGTAGGTTGTTATAGAGGTATTCGTCACCGTATGGGTTTGCCGGTTCGCGGACAAAGTACAAAGAATAATGCAAGAACGCGTAAAGGCAAGAAGAAAACCGTTGCAAATAAGAAGAAAGCAACTAAGTAAGTAAAAAGTAAAAATTAATGAGTGGGTTACGGATGCATAGTTTTCTTTTGATGTAACTCAAAAATTGCAAGAAAATTAAGATGGCAAAAAATTCAAAACCGGTAAAGAAAAGAGTAGTAAAAGTTGAACCGCAGGGCAAAGCATTTATCTTTGCATCTTTCAATAATTGCATTATTTCATTGACCAATAATGCAGGTCAGGTAATATCATGGTCTTCGGCCGGAAAGATGGGTTTCAAGGGGTCAAAGAAAAATACACCGTATGCATCTCAAATGGCAGCTGCTGATTGTGCTAAAGCTGCATACGATTATGGTTTGAGAAAGGTAAAAGTATTTGTTAAGGGTCCCGGTGCAGGAAGAGAAGCTGCAATCAGAGAGATAAACACCAGCGGAATTGAAGTTATGGAGATAACGGATGTAACCCCGTTACCTCATAACGGATGTCGTCCTCCGAAAAGAAGACGTGTATAAATTTAGTATTAAAAAGCAAAAAGATTTAGAGAAAAATGGCAAGATATACAGGACCTAAAACAAGAATTGCAAGAAAGTTTAGAGAGCCGATTTTCGGAGCAGATAAGTCTTATGACAGAAAGAGTTATCCTCCGGGACAGCATGGTGCTAATAGAAGAAAGAAACAGTCTGAATACGGAATACAGTTGATGGAAAAGCAGAAAGCTAAATACACATACGGTATTTTAGAAAGACAGTTCAGAAGATTGTTTGATATGGCTTCTCGAAAAGGTGGAGTAACAGGTGAGGTTTTACTTCAGTTGATTGAATCAAGATTGGATAATGTAGTATATCGTTTGGGTATAGCTCGTACGCGTGCACAGGCTCGTCAGTTAGTTTCCCACAGACATATAACGGTAAATGGGAATGTTGTAAATATTCCTTCTTATCTATTGAAAGAAGGCGATTGTGTCGGAGTTAGAGAACGTTCAAAGTCTCTTGAGGTTGTTACGGATTCTCTTGCATCTAAAGTGTCTTATTCATGGCTTGATTGGGATGATGCAAAGATGGAAGGAAAGTTTAATAATTATCCGCAGAGAGCAGATATTCCTGAGAATATCAATGAACAGGCTATCGTAGAGTTGTATTCTAAATAATAAAATAAATAAATAAGTAAAATGGCCATATTAGCTTTTCAACAACCTGAAAAGGTTATAATGATAGAGTCTGATGATTACAGAGGAAAGTTTGAGTTTCGTCCGTTAGAAAGAGGCTACGGAATAACTATAGGAAATTCATTACGCAGGGTTCTTCTGTCTTCATTAGAAGGTTTTGCTGTTACTTCTATCAAGATTGACGGTGTTAGTCATGAGTTTGATACGATTCACGGAGTAATGGAAGATATGACTGAAATCATCCTTAACTTAAAGAGACTTCGTATTAAAAGACAGATCGAAGATGAGGATTGGGAAGAGATCTCATTCAAGATAGAAGGTAAAACCGTTTTTAAGGCAGGTGATATAAACAAATATCTTGAAGCTTTTCAGGTATTGAATACAGATATTGAGATCTGTCATATGACTCCGGATGAAAATAAAGAGCTTCCTTCGTTGTCAGTTACTATGAGGATTGAAAAGGGTAGAGGATATGTGCCTTCAGAAGAAAATGTTAAACAGAATGCTCCTATCGGAACAATAGCAATAGATTCTATTTTTACACCGATAAAGAATGTAAATTATTACGTAGACAACTATCGTGTAGAACAAAAGACAGACTATGAAAAATTGACTTTTGAGATAGAAACTGACGGTTCTATTACCCCAAAGAATGCATTGAAAGAAGCAGCGATGATTCTTATCAAGCATTTCATGTTGTTCTCTGATGAAAAAATAGATATACAAACGGATACAAAGAATGATACTGAAGAATTTGATGAGGAAACACTTCATATACGTCAGTTATTGAAATCCAAATTAATTGATATGGATTTGTCTGTACGTGCATTCAACTGTTTGAAGTCTGCAGAGATTGAGACACTGGGAGAACTTGTTGCTATTTCCAAGGCAGATTTACTTAAATTCAGAAATTTCGGAAGAAAATCTCTTTCTGAACTTGAGAATTTAGTTAAATCCAAAGGTTTGGAATTCGGTATGGATATTTCAAAGTACAAATTAGAAGAAAAGGAATAAGGATATGAGACACGGTTGTAAAGTAAATCATTTATCAAGAACGGCTGCACATAGAAGTGCAATGCTTTCTAATATGGCTGTTTCCTTGATAAAAGAGAAAAGGATAGAAACAACATTAGCAAAAGCAAAAGCTTTGCGTAAATATGTTGAACCGCTTATTACTAAGAGTAAAGAAGATTCTACCCATCAAAGACGTATGGTTTTTGCTTATCTTAGAGATAAGGAAGCCGTAACGGAATTGTTTAGAGAAGTTTCTCAGAAAGTAGCAAACCGTAACGGAGGTTATACAAGAATCCTTAAGTTGGGCAGACGTTTGGGTGACGGAGCAGAAATGGCTATGATGGAGTTAGTTGATTACAATGATAATATGTTGAAAGATACTGTTGTTAAGAAAGCAAAATCAACTCGTCGTAGTAGTAAAAAGAAAGTTGTTGTTGAAGATTCAAATGTTGCGGAATCTAAGGCAGAAGAAGTCGAGAATAAGACAGAAGAAAATAAATAATATCTGTTTTATTTATACAGTAAGTGGGCTTTATTTGATAATAAAGCCCACTTTTTTGTTTTAGAAATTTGTGATTGAGAAAATGTTAGATGAATATTATTGGATGAAAAAAAACAAAACTTTGGTTGGAGATAGTGTAATTAAATTAAGATTTAAAAAAGATTGATGTAAAGAGTAGTGTTTTTCTTCCCTGTATTACTTATACCGTCTTGTATAGATTTGTCTAAAAGTGTTTATTATGGGATATTAATGAAAACTTATGGACTTATTTGCATTAGAATAGAATGAGATTATATTTCACTTTTGTTTTTCCGTAGTTCTATTTTAGCGACTGTACAAACTTATGTAGTGAAAGTATCCGTTTGTTTTAACGTAGTTAAAACTTTTGCTGTTCAAATAATA